>NZ_JABXFD010000568.1 GCF_013372625.1 Actinomadura sp. BRA 177 | reverse complement strand
CGTGTCGTGCGCTGTTTGTTCTTGTTGTGTGATGTTTCGGGTGCAGACCGCGGTGTACCCTAGCCTCTTCGTCGGCAGCGTCGGAGGTGTATAAGGGACAGGAGGACACGCACACGGCGTCGTCGGCGGCGCGGGCGGCGCCGCGCCACCGCTCGGCCATCGCGGCGAGGTTGGCGTCGTTCTCGACGAGGACGGGGCAGGGGAACGAGCGGCCCAACTCGCGCGCCAGGCGGACGCCCGCCCAGCCGGGCACGGCCGTGCAGGACGTGACCGTCCCGTCCGGCGCGATGACGCCGGGGGTGCCTGCGCCGACCGCCCACAGCGACCGCCGGGGGATCCGCACGGCGCCGAGGCACGCCCTGACCGCGGCGCGCACCGCCGCGATCCGCTCGCCGGGCGGGGCCTGGACGTCCAGCGCGGCACGGTGCCGGCCGACGACCTCGCCGGTGAGGTCCGCGACGAGCAGCCGCACCCGGTGCGCGTCGATGTCGATGCCGAGCGCGTGCCCGGCCTCGGCGCGGAACCGGTAGCGGCGGGCGGGACGGCCGATCCCGGCGCCCGGACGCGGCGCGCTCTCCGCGGCCAGTCCGCGCCGGATCAGCTCGCCCAGCACGCCCTCGGTGGTGGGCCGGGACAGCCCGACCCGTCCGGCCAGCTCCGACAGCGTCCCCTCGCCGCCGTCGCGCAGCGCCCGCAGCGTCGCGGCCGAGTTGAGGCGGCGGAGCACCGAGGGGTCTCCCCCGTGCAGCGGATGTTGCGACACGGCACCTCTTGACGGCGGTCGATCGGCGGCTGCTTGCGTTATGCCGTGCGCGGTTTCGGCAGCGCCAAGGATATCCAGGTCAAAAGGGGTGATCGAGGCTGCGCGCGGCCGCGCGCCCACGATGGCCGGAGCCGGACCGCCGGGTCAATCGTCGTCGTAGGTCAGGCCGTATCCGAACGGAAAGAGGGGCTTCTTGCCGTCGCCCTTGTTGATGGGCTCCTGGTCGCTGCTCCGCATCCACGTGACCGGGAGCTTGCCGCGGGGATCGGCGTCGCCGTACAGGACGTCCGCGACTCCTTCGCCTTCCGTGCCGGGCAGCCACGCCTCGACCAGCGCATCCCATTGCGGCAGTTCCTTGGCGACGTCCAGCGGACGGCCCGAGACCAGGACCACGATCACCGG
Organism: Actinomadura sp. BRA 177; assembly: GCF_013372625.1. Lineage (GTDB taxonomy): Bacteria > Actinomycetota > Actinomycetes > Streptosporangiales > Streptosporangiaceae > Spirillospora. The sequence goes on along the minus strand of NZ_JABXFD010000568.1, from coordinate 4,536 downwards.
GACGCCGGCGGCGCGGAGCCGGTCGATGGTCTTCATGTCGGCATCGTCCAAGGTCAGATCCCCGGTCCGGTCGCCGTGGTACTCGGCGTACGGGGTCTCGCCCACGACGGCGATCGCCGCGTCGTAGGACGAGTCGATGCCGGTGCCGTCCTTGCTGTAGGTGACGGTCGCGTCCGGGTCGGCGACCTTGCGGATGCCGTCCAGGATCGTCGTGCCCGGCGTGATCGGGCCCGGCTCGCCCTGCCAGGTGATCGTCCAGCCGCCGGACTGCATGCCGATGTCGTCGGCGCTGCGGCCCGCGACGAAGATCTTGTCGTCGTCGTCCAGCGGGAGGACGTCGTCCTTGTTCTTCAGCAGCACCTGCGACTCGGCGACCGCCCGCCGCGCCAGCTTCCGGTGCTCGGCACTGCCGATCGTCTTCAGGTACCTGCGGTCGGCCATCGGATGCTCGAACAGGCCCAGCTCGAACTTCTTCGTCAGGATGCGGCGGTTCGCGTCGTCGATGCGCTCCATCGGAACGTCGCCGTCCTTCACCTCGTCCCGCAGGTAGTCGATGAACCGGCGCCATTCGGTCGGCACCATCACCATGTCGATCCCGGCGTTGACCGCGGCGGCGACCTCGTCCTTCGTGAATCCGGGCTTCCCGTCGATCTCGTCGATGCCGTTGTAGTCGGAGACGACAAGGCCCTTGAAGCCCAGCTCACCCTTCAGCACGTCCGTGATCAGGTATTTGTCCTGGTGCATCTTCAGCCCGTTCCACGAGCTGTAGGAGATCATCACCGCGCCGACGCCGCGCTTCACCGCCGCCTGGAACGGCGGCAGGTGCACCGCGCGCAGCTCCCGCTCCGAGATCTTCGTGTCGCCCCGGTCGTCGCCGCCCTCGGTGCCGCCGTCCCCCACATAGTGCTTCGCCGTGGCCAGGACGGACGTGGGGCCGCCCAGCTCGTCCCCCTGCAGCCCGTCGATGATCGTCGTCATCATCGACGGCAGCTCGGGCACCTCGCCGAACGACTCGTACGTGCGTCCCCACCGGTCGTTGCGGGCCACGCAGACGCAGGGCGCGAAGTCCCAGTCGACGCCCGTCCCCGCCATCTCCTCGGCGGTCGCGGCACCGATCTGCCGGACGAGTTTCGGGTCCCGCGTCGCACCGAGCCCGATGTTGTGCGGGAAGATCGTCGCGCCGACCATGTTGTTGTCGCCGTGCACCGCGTCCAGCCCGTACATGATCGGAATGTGCAGCGGCCCGGCGAGCGCGGCCTTCTGGAACCCGTCGTACATGTCCGCCCAGCTCTCCGGCGTGTTCGGGTCGGGCGCCGAGCCGCCGCTCGACAGCACCGACCCGATCCGGTACCGGGTGATCTCCGCCGGGCTGATGTACCTGCGCTCCGGCTGCGTCATCTGGCCGAGCTTGTCGTCCAGGCTCATCCGGTCGAGCAGGTCGTCGACCCGGTCCTGCACGGACAGGTGCGGGTCCAGGTAGGGGGCGGGCCCGGGATCCGCCCGGACGGGCCCGCCGTAGGCGACGAGCGCCAGCGCCGCCAGCATGCCGAAGGCCAGAAACCGAGACCGCATCGCGTGCAGGGAGGAGCTGTACATGCGGAAGGCTTTTCCAGAGTTGATCAAACGCAACGCAACCGGATATCAGCGCATGGGCAATATCTGCCGGTCACCGCAGGACAAAGGGCCCCCGATCGGGATCGAACCGACACCTCCAGGACCACAACCTGGCGTGCAGACCACTACACCACGAAGGCCGCGTCTCCGGCAGGAATCGAACCTGCCACCTCCGGGTCCGCAACCCGGCGCGCTCTCCACTGCGCCACGGAGACATGTGTGTTACGTACCAGGTGCAGGAATTGAACCTGCCTCTTGCGGGATATGAATCCGCCGGACACACCAGCATCCTCACCTGGCACGGAGGGTGCGAGATTCGAACTCGCGCAGGGCTGCCCCTGACCACGGCTTAGCGGGCCGCTGCCTTACCACTCGGCCAACCCTCCGGGAAAACAAAAAGACCGCCCATGGTCTCAGGGCGGCCAACGTCAGGACGTTCTGCTACGTCCCTCGACGACTCCCGAGACCGGAAAGGCTGCTGCTGTGCATTCGATGGCGCCGCATCTTCCCTCTCCTTCCGCTCTCGTTCCGTCCGACGCCCATGGTGCCGGGACGGTTCCCGCCCCGGCAACCCATTTATCGGCTACTCGTCGAAATCAGTCCCCCGGGAAACCGGTTCCCAGCTCTGGAACTCCTTGAGCGCTCCCTCCAGAGACGCTGCGACGGCGTCCGCCGCGTCGTTGCCGAGCGGCAGCCTGAGCGGCGTCTCGTCCGCGTCCAAAGCCGCCACGATGGCCGCCGCCGCCTTCGCCGGATCGCCCGGCTGCCTGCCGTCGCTGTCCGGCAGGTTCGTGCGGACGGGCCCGACACTCTCCGCATATTCGGGCATCGCAGAGGTCTGGTAGAGCCCGCCGCCAGCGAACGACGTGCGGAACGCGCCCGGCTCGACGACCAGCACCTTGATCCCGAACGGCGCGACCTCCTGCGCGAGCGCCTCCGACAGGCCCTCCAGGGCGAACTTGGTCGCCGAGTAGGCGCCCACGCCCGGGAAGGAGAACCGTCCGCCCATGCTGGACATCTGCACGATCGCCCCACTCCCCTGCCGGCGCATGTGCGGCAGCACCGCCCGGGTCAGCGCCGCAGGCCCAAAGAAGTGCACGTCCATCAGATCCCGCAACTCTCGGTCGGTCGTCTCCTCCACCGCGCCGACGAGCCCGCGCCCGGCATTGTTGACGAGCACGTCCACCCGCCCTTGCCACAGCACCGCCTCGGCGACCGCGTCCGCGATCTGCTTCTGCTCCGTAACGTCCAGGACGACGGCGTGCACCCGCCCCGGATACCGCTCCACCAGGTCGTCCAGCGCCTCCTTCCGACGCGCCGCCGCGACGACCCGGTCACCCGCCGCCAGCGCCGCCTCCACGATCGCCCGCCCGAATCCCGATGTCGCCCCGGTGATCAGCCAAACCCGTTCATTCGTCATGCCCCCAGTTATCGCAATACCGGAACCCCCGCGTCCAAGACAGAGATCAACCAACTCGATAAAGACCGTTTATGATCCCAGCATGGAGCTGCGCCAGCTGCGCTACCTGGTCACCATCGCGGACGAAGAGAACCTGGGACGGGCCGCCGAGACCCTCTTCGTGAGCCAGCCCGCACTGTCCTACGCGCTGAAGAACCTCGAATCCGAACTAGGCATCCGCCTGTTCGACCGGCACGCCGCCGGCGTCACCCCCACCCCCGCCGGCCGCGACGTGATCGCCGAGTCCCGCCGCACCCTCCGCCAGGCCGACCGCATCACGGCCGCCGCCGACCGGCACCGGCGCGCACAGACAGGCGTCCTGCGCGTGGGCTTCGAAGCCAGCGGCGCCGGTGACCTCACCACCCGGGCCCGCGCCGAGTTCGCCCGCGCCCACCCCGGCGTCCGCGTCGAGCCCAAGCGCTTCGACTGGGGCGGCGAGGCCACCGCCCTGCACAACGGCCAGGTCGACATCGCCTTCGTCTGGCTGCCCGCCGACCTGACGAACCTCCATTCGGAGATCGTCCACACCGAGCCCCGCGTCGTCGGCCTCCCCACCGGCCATCCGCTCTCCACCGCCGAGGGCCTCTCCATCATGGACGTCAAGGACGAGCCGCTCATGTGGACGGAACGCGCGCCCCGCGAATGGGTGGACTGGTGGGCGGTCAACCCGCGCCCCGACGGATCGGCCCCACGCTGGGGTCCGACCAACGACAACGTCGAAGAAATGCTGGAACAGGTCGCTGAGGGAACGGCCATCTGCTTCGCGCCGTCCAGCATGGCGCGCTACTACTCGCGCCCCGGCCTGGCGTGGGTGCCGCTCACGGACGTGGAGCCGCTGCGCGTCGCGCTCGCCTGGAGCGACGACGGCCCCCTGGTGCAGGCGTTCGCCGCCCTCGTCCGCGACCTCACACGGTAGGGCGCGGCGCGTCCAGGGCCGCGCTCAGCGCGCGGAGCGCGTGGTAGACGCGGACCTTGACCACGTCTACCGGCACCCCCAGCGAGGCGGCGGCCTCGTTGACCGACCGGTCCCGGAAGACCGTCTCGGTGAGGATCTCGCGGTGTGCCGACGGCAGCGCCTGGAAGGCCCGGGCGACCACCGCGGGGCGCATCCGCTGCCCCGGCATGCCGGGGACGAACGAACCGGTGTCTTTGCCCATTCGCAGTGCCACGCCGCAAACCTCGCACCCCCACGCCCCGCCCGCCCCCTCCTTATGCCCGCGTTAAGGAAGCGTTGAGGGTGGGATTCAGTGGGATTGGGTGAGGGGGGTGTTGGAGGCTAGGAGGGCCAGGGCGGCGGCGCCGTAGAGGCCGGCGTCGCGGGCCAGGGTGGTGGGGGATACGTGCAGGTCGCGGAGGTAGGGCATGCCGGCGCGTTCGGCGATCGCCTTGCGGAGGGGGGCGAGGAGGAGGTCGCCGGAGGCGGCGACGCCGCCGCCGATGACGACGGTGTTGATGTCCAGGAC
>NZ_JABXFD010000186.1 GCF_013372625.1 Actinomadura sp. BRA 177 | reverse complement strand
TTTGCTAGTCGAAGACGGATTTGGGTGTGGTTTGTTTTTTTGTGCGAGCGGAAGTCGGCATACGAGGTCGGAGTCCGTCGCGTGGGCTCGGGGATGTGTATGAGAGACAGGTGTAGGGCGCGGGGGCCTTCGGGGTTCGAGGGGGGATCAGACCGGAAGAGCGGGCCGGATCAGTGGAACTGGCCCTCTTCCGTGGAGCCCTTCAGGGCCGTGGTGGACGAGTCGGGGTTGATCGCGGTGCTGACCATGTCGAAGTAGCCGGTGCCGGCCTCGCGCTGGTGCTTGACCGCGGTGAAGCCCTTCTCGGCCGCCGCGAACTCGCGCTCCTGCAGCTCGACGTAGGCGCTCATGCCGTCGCTGGCGTAGCCGTGCGCGAGGTCGAACATGCTGTAGTTCAGCGCGTGGAACCCGGCCAGCGTGATGAACTGGAACTTGAAGCCCATGTGGCCGAGCTCGCGCTGGAACTTGGCGATGGTCGCGTCGTCCAGGTGCGCCTTCCAGTTGAAGGACGGCGAGCAGTTGTAGGCCAGCATCTGGTCCGGGTACTCGGCCTTGACCGCCTCGGCGAACTTGCGGGCCTGCTCCAGGTCCGGGGTGCCGGTCTCCATCCAGATGAGGTCGGAGTACGGCGCGTAGGCCTTGGCGCGGGCGATGCAGGGCTCGATGCCGTTGCGGACCCGGTAGAAGCCCTCGGCGGTGCGCTCGCCGGTGGTGAACTCGCGGTCGCGCTCGTCCACGTCCGTCGTGATCAGGGTCGCGGCCTCGGCGTCGGTCCGCGCGATGATCAGGGACGAAACGCCCGAGATGTCCGCCGCGAGGCGGGCCGTGTTGAGCGTCTTGATGTGCTGCGAGGTCGGGATGAGGACCTTGCCGCCCAGGTGGCCGCACTTCTTCTCGGAGGCCAGCTGGTCCTCCCAGTGCACGCCCGCCGCACCCGCGGCGATCATGCCCTTCATCAGCTCGAAGGCGTTCAGCACGCCGCCGAAGCCGGCCTCGGCGTCGGCCACGATCGGGGCGAGGAAGTGCGTGTCGCCCTCGCCCTCGGCCCACTGCACCTGGTCGGCGCGCAGCAGCGCGTTGTTGATGCGGCGGACCACGGCCGGAACCGAGTTCGCCGGGTAGATGCTCTGGTCCGGGTAGGTCTGGCCCGCCAGGTTGGCGTCGGCGGCGACCTGCCAGCCGGACAGGTAGATGGCCTTGAGGCCGGCCTTGACCTGCTGGACGGCCTGCAGCCCGGTCAGCGCGCCGAGGGAGTGGACGTAGTCCTCCTCGTGCAGGAGCTTCCACAGCCGCTCGGCGCCGAGGCGCGCGAGGGTGTGCTCCTCCTGGACCGAACCGCGGATCCGCACGACCTCCTCGGCCGTGTAGGTCCGCTCGACGCCGTTCCACCGGGCGTCGCTCTCCCACTGTCGCTGCAGCTCCTCGGCTGCGCCCTTGAGGCGACTGTCGCTCATGATCTCGCCCTTCCGTGTCGTCCCCTGGGTGCTTGCAACGACTATGCCCCGGTCGCAACCCCTAAATGAACTCGTGAGTAACGAAAGAACTGCGAAATTTCCGCTACCATGAAGCCGTGACGACCTTGCGACAAGAAGAACCCCTCAACTTGACGAGTGACGTAGACCTCGTCACCTTCGGGCAGCGGCTCCGGCATCTGCGCCGCGGCCGGGGGCTGACGCTGTCGGAGCTCGGCGAGCGCGTCGGCCGCGCCCCGTCCCAGCTGTCCCTGCTGGAGAACGGCCGGCGCGAGCCCAAGCTGACGCTGCTGCAGTCCCTCGCCGCCGCGCTGGAGTGCCCGGTGGAGGAGCTGCTGCGCCGGCAGCCGCCGAGCCGCCGCGCCCAGCTGGAGATCCAGCTGGAGGAGGCGCAGCGCGACCCGCTCTACCGGACGCTCGGCCTGTCGCACCTGAAGGTCGGCAAGCGGATGCCGAACGAGGTCATCGAGCACATCCTCGCCCTGTACGGCGAGCTGAAACGCAGCCGCACCAAGCCGACCGCCAGCCCGGAGGAGGCGCGCAAGGCCAACGCCGAGCTGCGCCGCCAGATGCACGAGCGCGGCAACCACTTCGCCGACATCGAGCGGGTCGCGTCCCAGACCCTCGACTCGGTCGGGTACCGGCGCGGCGCGGTGTCGCAGGGCCTGCTGATGACGCTGGTCGGCCACTTCGGCTTCAGCCTCCAGTACGTCCAGGACCTGCCGCGCTCCGTCCGTTCCGTCACCGACCTGCGCAACCGGCGGATCTACCTGGAGCGCGAGCAGCTCGGCATGCACACGCCGCGGACGATCCTGCTGCAGACGCTCGGGCACATCGCGCTCGACCACGACCAGCCGCGCGACTTCGCCGACTTCCTGCGGCAGCGCGTCGAGGCGAACTACTTCGGCGCGGCGATCCTGATGCCCGAGCGCAGCGTCGTCCCGTTCCTGCAGGAGGCCAAGCTGGCGCGGGAGCTGTCCGTGGAGGACCTGGCGGACGTCTTCTCCGTCTCCTACGAGATGGCCGCGCACCGCTTCACCAACATGGCGACCCACCACCTCGGCCTGCAGCTGCACTTCACCAAGAACGACGAGAACGGCACCATCTACAAGGCGTACGCCAACGACGGCCTGGCCTTCCCGCAGGACGAGGACGGCGCGATCGAGGGCCAGCGGATGTGCCGCGAGTGGGCCGGCCGGCACGTGTTCGGCGCCGCGGACCGCTTCTCCGTCTACTACCAGTACACCGACACCCCCAAGGGGACGTACTGGTGCCTGTCGCACATAGACCCCAGCCACGAGCGCGACTTCGCGATCACGCTCGGCGTCCGGTTCGAGGACTCGCGCTGGTTCCGCGGCCGGGAGACGACCCGGCGGGTCAAGTCGGCCTGCCCGGACGGCGACTGCTGCCAGCGTCCCCCCAAGGAGCTGTCGGACCGCTGGGAGGGCATGGCCTGGCCGTCGGCGCGCGCGCACTCGCACGTCCTGTCCGTCCTGCCGCCCGGCGCGTTCCCCGGCGTGGACGACGCCGACGTCTACGAGTTCCTCGACAAGCACGCCGCCGGTGAATGATCTGGGAGGATCTGGCGTTCCCTGTAGGTGAGGGGACGTCCGGTCCCGGAAGGGCCGGCCCCAGAGGGGAGGGAGAGCGCGTGCTGCCCGAGGTCGCGTCGTGGTCGGACCGCCGCACGAGCACGGCGGAGGACTGGCCGCCGCGCCTCCTGCTCGCTGCCAAGGGCGACATCAGGATCAGCGTCGTGCTGCCCGCGCGGGACGAGGAGGCCACGGTCGGCGCGATCGTCGCGGCCATCCGGACCGACCTGGTCGAGCGCGTCCCGCTGGTGGACGAGATCTTCGTGGTCGACTCCCGCTCAGCCGACCGGACCGCCGCCGTCGCCGCCGCCGCGGGCGCCGAGGTGGTCGCGCAGGACGCCGTCCTGCCCGGGCAGGGCCGCATGTCCGGCAAGGGCGAGGCGCTGTGGAAGTCGCTGTACGCGACGTCGGGCGACCTGCTGGTGTTCGTGGACGCCGACCTGCGCGAGTTCACCTCGTCCTACGTCACCGGGCTGCTCGGCCCGCTGCTGACCGACCCGTCCGTCGGCTACGTCAAGGGCTGCTACGACCGCCCGCTCGTGGACGGCGAGCACCGGGTCGAGGGCGGCGGCGGCCGGGTCACCGAGCTGGTCGCGCGCCCGCTGATCAACATGCACTGGCCGCTGCTCGCCGGCGTCATGCAGCCGCTCGGCGGCGAGTACGCCGGGCGGCGCGCGCTGCTGGAGCGGCTCCCGTTCGTCACCGGCTACGGCGTGGAGCTCGGCCTGCTGCTGGACGTCTACCAGGACTCCGGCCTGGACGCGATCGCCCAGGTCGACCTCGGCCGCCGGGTGCACGCGCACCAGTCCACCGAGGCGCTCGGCGCGATGTCCGGGCAGATCATGCTGACCGCCTGGTCGCGGCTGGAGCGGCACGGCAGGATGGTCCCGCTCGAGGCGCCGTCCACCGCGCTCACCCGGTTCCACCGCGGCCCGCACGGCCATGACGCCCGCACGACCGACGTCGCGGTGGGGGAGCGCCCGCCGATGATCGAGGTCCCCGGCTACGCCGCCGCCCGCTCGTTCTCCCCGGGGCGCCGGTAGCCCCCTGGTGACTCCGGCCACGGTGTTACCCGCGGTAACGCCGAATGGTGCTACCGTTGGTAACAGCGATATTGGAGAGAGGGTCGAATAATCATGACGAGCGCGGAGCAGACGCCGTTCTCCCTGGAGCCCAGCGAGGACGTCCGTGAGGTCCGGGACTGGGTGCACGAGTTCGCCAGGGACGTGATCCGCCCGGCGGCCGAGGAGTGGGACGAGCGCGAGGAGACCCCCTGGCCGCTGATCCAGGAGGCGTCCAAGGTCGGTATCTACTCGCTCGACTTCTTCGCCACCCAGTGGCTGGAGCCGACCGGCCTCGGCATCCCGGTGGCGTTCGAGGAGCTGTTCTGGGGCGACGCGGGCATCGCCCTCTCCATCGTGGGCACCGGCCTCGCCGCCGCGTCCGTAGCCGCCGTGGGCACCCCGGAGCAGACCGCCGAGTGGGTGCCGCAGATGTTCGGCAGCGCCGACGACGTCAAGCTCGGCGCGTTCTGCGCGTCCGAGCCCGACGCCGGCAGCGACGTGGGCTCGATCCGCACCCGCGCCGTCTTCGACGAGGCCAAGGACGAGTGGGTGCTGAACGGCACCAAGACCTGGGCGACCAACGGCGGCATCGCCGACGTCCATGTGATCGTGGCGTCGGTGTACCCCGAGCTGGGCAGCCGCGGCCAGGCCAGCTTCATCGTCCCGCCGAACACCCCGGGCCTGAAGCAAGGCCAGAAGTTCAAGAAGCACGGCATCCGCGCCTCGCACACCGCCGAGGTCGTCCTCGACGATGTGCGCGTCCCGTCGCACCTGATCGTCGGCGGCAAGGAGAAGTTCGACGAGCGCATCGCGCGCACCCGCGAGGGCAAGCGGTCCAAGGGCCAGGCCGCGCTGAAGACGTTCGAGACGACCCGCCCGTCCGTCGGCGCGATGGCGCTCGGCGTCGGCCGCGCCGCCTACGACTACGCCCTGCAGTACGCGCAGGAGCGCGAGCAGTTCGGCAAGAAGATCGGCGACTTCCAGGCCATCGCCTTCAAGCTCGCCGACATGAAGACCCGCCTGGACGCCGCGCGCCTCATGGTGTGGCGCGCCGCCTGGATGGCCCGCACCGGCAAGGACTTCGCCAACGCCGAGGGTTCGATGGCCAAGCTCATGGCCAGCGAGATGTCGGTGTACGTCACCGAGGAGGCCATCCAGATCCTCGGCGGCAACGGCTACACCCGCGAGTACCCGGTGGAGCGCATGCACCGCGACTCCAAGATCTTCACGATCTTCGAGGGCACCTCGGAGATCCAGCGCCTCGTCATCGGCCGCACCATCACGGGCCTGCCCGTCCGCTAGCCCGTCCGCCGGCCACTGCCGTGCGTGCACGGCCAGGCCGCCCGCGACGATCGCTGCCGGCGCCCCGGCCGCCGCCGGTGCCTCCGGGCTGTCTCTTATACACATT
>NZ_JABXFD010000047.1 GCF_013372625.1 Actinomadura sp. BRA 177 | reverse complement strand
TGTTTTTTTTGTTTTTTTTCTGTGTTCTGCGACTCCCTTGTTCTTCCCTATCCTCTTCGTCGGCAGGCGTCAGATGTTTTTATGAGCCAGTGCTCTTCGTGGTCTTCTTCGGCTTGGCGGAGCTGGTCTTCTTCGGCGTGGGCTTCGGTGTCGGCGTCGGCGTGGGGCTCTTCGGGGTGAGCGCCTCGCGCAGGTTGCCGAGGTTGCACTTCCAGTTCTCGATCGTGGTCTCGGGGTCGACGCCCTTCTTGCACTGCTCCGCCGCCGCGGCGCCCGGCGCCGGGGCGGCGAGCACCAGGACGAGGGCGCCCGCCGAGACCGCCGCCGAAGCCGAACCGAGCCGCCTGAGCCGCTGGGGCATGTCGTCCTCCACCCGATGCCGTGCCTGAGAACCCGCTACTGCCTGACCCTTGTTGACATCGTGTCCCATACGGGGCCGTCCGTAAACCGCGACACGGGGGTTTCTTTACCCGGCCGCGGTCTCACTGGACGACGAGCGTCGCGAGCCGGGTGCGCCGCGGCGGCGCCGCGTCCTCGCGGACGGCCCTGGCCAGCGCGGGCCCGGCCGCCGGCACGCATCAA
>NZ_JABXFD010000430.1 GCF_013372625.1 Actinomadura sp. BRA 177 | reverse complement strand
GAGATGTGTATAAGAGGCGGGGGCGGCGCTGGCCAGGGCGACCGGGGCCGCGAGGGGCTCGGACGCGGGCGCGACCAGGGCCGGGATCGGGTCGCGCGGTGTCGCGGTCGGGTCGAACCCGGGGGTGTCGGGGATGACGGGGGAGGTCTTGCCGTGCTTCGGGCCGAGCCAGCCGCGGCGGCTCGGCAGGGTGACGGCGCTGATCAGGCCGCCGACGAGGACCAGGACGGCGCCGAGGATGAGGCCCGAGGACGTCCCGGCGCGGAACGTCTCCAGTTCGGCGGCGCTCGCGCCCTCCTCCGGGGTGTGCAGGATGAGGAGGCCGACGATGGCGATGCCGAAGGCGCCCGAAGCCTCGCGGATCACGTTGATGACGCCGCTCGCGACCCCCGCGCGCCGCTCCGGAACGGCCTTGAGCACGTACATCACCAGTGGCATGCCGAGGGCGGCGCCGATGCCGACGAGCATGACGCCGGGCATGAGGTCGGCGTAGCCGTCGCCGACCTGCAGCATGGAGAACAGCACCATGCCGAGGCCCATCAGCGCCATGCCGGCGCCGACCGCCGGGCGTGGGCCGACCTTGGCGGCCACCAGGAACGCCACCGGGGTCAGCACGATGATCGCGATGGCCGGGGGCAGCATGACCAGGCCCGCCTCGGACGGCGAGAAGCCCAGGAAGCGCTGCAGGAACGGCTGCGAGTAGAACATCATGCCGTTGAAGCCGATGCCGTACAGCATCTGCGACAGCAGCCCGCCGGTGAACACCCGGTTGCGGAAGAACCGCAGGTCGATCATCGGGTCGGGGGCCCAGTTCTCCACCACGATGAAGCAGACCAGCGCGATCACGCCGAGCGTGAAGACGCTGAGCACGGACGGGTCGGCCCATCCGTGCTTGTTGCCGGACTCCAGCGCGTAGATGAACGCGAACAGCATCGTCGCGGAGATCAGCACGCCGGGCAGGTCGATGCGGGCGTGCTTGTTCTCGCCGTGCGGGGTGAGGACGAACAGGCCCAGCACGATCACCATGATGCCGGGCACGATGTTGATCAGGAAGATCCAGCCCCAGTGCCAGTGCTCGACGATGAACCCGCCGATCGCGGGGCCGAGCGCGGCCGCGGCGGACGCGGCGCCGATGAAGGCGATGTTGCCGATCGAGCGCTGCTTGTCGTTGCGCCCGACGGTGACCATCACCTGCGTGGCGGGCAGCACGAGCGCGGCCCCGCCGCCCTGCACGATGCGGGAGATGATGAGCACCTCGGAGGTCTCCGCGAGCCCGCAGACGGCGGACGCGGCCGTGAACACGACCATGCCGGTGGTGAAGGTGATGCGGCAGCCGAAGACGTCGCTGAGCCGCCCGCCCGTGATCATCAGGCAGGAGAACATCAGGATGTAGCCGGTGGCGACCCAGTCCCTGGCCGAGGACGACATGCCGAGGTCGTCCATGATGGTGGGCAGCGCCGTGAAGACCACCGTGTTGTCCATGGTGGTCATGAACGCGCTGACGGCCACCACCGCCAGCGCCCATCGGTATCGGCCGCGGGTCAACAGTCCGTACGGCGAGGGTCCCGCACCGCCGGGAAATCCGCCGCTTCCCCCTAAAAGCAGTCGTCGCTATTGTTACTATTGGTTGGCGTCTCGTTACACAGCCCTGACTCTGTGCGGGGCTGACTCAACTATCCCATCAGGCCACATTGGTTACTCCCGAGTCTTGTCATCACCGTGACAATACGTCGCTGAGAAAAGTGGTCTGGATGCGCATCGTGAGCCGGTCGGCGTGGGTCAAAGTGGTCGCTCCGCTTCGATGAACGATCCCGGTTTCATGGGGGGAACCCAGCGCATGCAGAGCAATGATCGTTCCGGAGGCGCGCGGGAGACCCCGCAGGACGGGATCGGCGAGGACGAGATCCGCCGGCACCTGATCGAGCAGATCGCGCGTCGCTCCCGGACCGCCGCCGCCGAGATCGACCCCGACCGCCCGCTGGAGGAGTTCGGGCTGGCGTCCCGGGACGCGGTCGCGATCGCCGGCGAGCTGGAGCAGATGCTCGGCCGCTCCCTGCCGGCCACCCTCGTCTGGGAGCACCCCACGATCAACAAGCTCTCCGTCGCGCTCTCGGGCGGCGCCGCCGAGGAGGCGCCCGCACCCGGGCCCGTGCGGACGGCGGCCGCGAACGACGAGCCGATCGCCGTCGTCGGCATCGGCTGCCGCTTCCCCGGCGGCGACCGCGACCTGACCGGCCCCGCCGACTACTGGCGCTTCCTGACCGGACGCGGCGACGCGGTCCGCGAGGTGCCGGACGGCCGCTGGGATCCGTTCGACGACGGCTCCCCCGAAGTCGGCGACCTGCTCGACAAGACGACCCGGCTCGGCGGCTTCCTCGGCGACGTCGCCGGGTTCGACGCGCGGTTCTTCGGCATCACGCCGCGCGAGGCCGCCGTCATGGACCCGCAGCAGCGGCTCGTCCTCGAAGTGGCGTGGGAGGCGTTCGAGCACGCCGGCATCGGCCCGGCGTCGCTGCGCGGCAGCCGCACCGGCGTGTTCGTCGGCGTGTCGGCGCCGGAGTACGCGGCGTTCACCGCGTCCGACCTGGCGTCCCTGGAGCCGTTCACGGCGACCGGCGCCGCGCTCAGCATCATCGCGAACCGGCTGTCGTACCTGCTCGACCTGCGCGGCCCCAGCATGATCGTCGACACGGCGTGCTCGTCGTCGCTGGTCTCGACGCACCTCGCCGTCCAGGCGCTGCGCAGCGGCGAGGCCGACGTGGCGCTCGCCGGCGGCGTGAACCTGCTGCTGTCGCCGACCGTCACGATGACGTTCGACCTCGCGGGCGGGACGGCGGCGGACGGGCACTGCAAGGCGTTCGACGCGTCCGCCGACGGCATGGTCCGCGCGGAGGGCTGCGGCGCCGTCGTCCTGAAGCGCCTCTCGGACGCACAGCGGGACGGCGACCGGATCCTCGCCGTCGTCAAGGGCTCCGGCGTCAACTCCGACGGACGCTCCAACGGCCTCGTCGCCCCGAACTCCGACGCGCAGCGCGCCCTGCTCCGGAACGTCTACGCGACCGCCGGCATCGACACGCGACAGGTCGACTACGTCGAGGCCCACGGGACGGGGACGTTCCTGGGCGACCCGATCGAGGCCAAGGCGGTCGGCGAGATCCTCGGTGCGGGACGCGAAGACGATGCGCCCCTACTGCTGGGCTCCGCGAAGTCGAATCTCGGTCACATGGAGTCTGCGGCGGGCATAGCCGGGCTCATCAAGACCGTCCTCGCACTGCATCACCGGGTGATCCCGCCCAGCGCGCACTACAAGGAACCCAACCCGCACATCCCGTTCGACGAACTGCACCTCGCGGTCGTCGCGGAGGAGACACCGTGGCCTGACAGGGGCCACCCAGCGCGCGCGGGCGTGTCCGGGTTCGGCTTCGGCGGGACCAACGCGCACGTCGTCCTGGAAGAGGCTCCCGCGCAGGAGACGACCGTCCAGCCGGCCGTCGTCCGGACGTTCCCGCTGTCCGACACGAGCGACGACCGTATCCGCGACCACGCGGCCCTTCTCGCCGAGTGGCTCCCGAACCAGGACGCGAAGCTCGCCGATGTCGCCCGCACCCTGCACCGACGTGCCGGCCGTGGACGGGCCCGCGCCGCCGTCGCCGCCCGGGACCGCGCAGGGTTCATCGAAGGGCTCACCGCCCTCGCCGAAGGCCGACCCCACCCCGGTGTAGTGACGGGTTCGGCGCTCGGCATTCCGGGCCGTCCCGTGTGGGTCTTCTCCGGGTACGGCGCACAGCGCGCGGGCATGGCGCAACGCCTCCTTGAGGAGGAGCCCGCCTTCGCCGAAGCCATCGACGACCTGGACGGCCTGTTCGCAGAGGAAGGCGGCCCCGACCTCTGGGCGCTGCTCGAAGAGGGCCGCAAGCCGGACGGACCGGCCGACGCCATGCCGGTCCTGTTCGCCATCCAGATCGCACTGGCCCGCACGTGGAAGTCGTACGGCGTCACGCCCGGCGCGGTCGTCGGCCACTCGATGGGCGAGGTCGCGGCGGCCGTCGTCGCCGGGGCGCTCACGGTCGAGGACGGCGTTCGCGTCATCTGCCGCCGATCTCGCCTGCTGACCCGCCTGGTGGGCGGCGGCGCCATGGCCGTCCTCGGCGCGTCCGCCGACGAGGTCGCCCGCCTCGCGGACGGCCTGCCCGAGGTCTACGCGGCCGTGCACTCTTCCCCGAAGCAGACCGTCGTCACCGGTGACGCCGACCAGGTCGCCGAGGTCGTGAAGCGCGCCGAGGCCGAAGGGCGCCTCGCCCGGATGGTGCAGGCCGAAGGGGCGGGCCACTCTCCCCAGGTCGACCCGCTGCTCCCCGAGCTGCGCGAACTCCTCGCGGAGGTCGGCGCCGAGCGCGGCACCCCGATCGCCGACGACATCAAGCTCTACACCACGGCCCTCGACGACCCCCGCGCGTACCTCGCGTCCGACTCCGCCCTCGGGGTGGAGCACTGGGCCGCGAACCTGCGCAACGCGGTGCGGCTCACCGACGCGATCTCGGCCGCCGCCGAGGACGGTTTCCGGACGTTCGTCGAGGTCAACGCGCACCCCATCCTCGCCCATGCGGTCGGCGAGACCCTCGACGGCACGGGCGCGCTCGTCACCCACACGCTCAAGCGCGCACGCAAGGGCCAGGAAACCGACGACACGCTGACCTTCCACGCGCAGCTCGCCACCCTCGCCGCGCACGGCCACAAGGTCGCCACACCCTCGGACGGACGCATCGTCGACGTCCCGCAGTCACCATGGCGACACGAGCACCACTGGGTCGACCTCTCGACCCGCACATCGGGCAAGACCGACGAGCACCCGCTCCTGGGCGCACACGTCGAAATGCCCGGCGAAGACCGCCACGCGTGGCGCGCCGACGTCGGCCTAGAAGCCCAGCCATGGCTGGACGCCCTGACCGTCCACGGCCTGCACACGCTGCCGGTCGCCGCCTTCGCGGAGATGGCGCTCGCCGCCGGAACGACCGCGCTCGGCACCGACGACGTCCGCGTCAACAGCCTGTGGATAGAGCGCCCGCTCGCGCTCACCGGCCACACGACCGTCACCACCACGTTCACCGAGGCGGAGCAGCGGGTGGAGATCCACGCGTTGACGCCCGCCGGAACCTGGGTGCGGTTGGCCAGCGCGGACGTCGGCGAGGACCACCGCGCCTCCGCCACGTCCGAGCCCGGCGCCGCCACCGAGGTCGCCGCCGCCGACCGCGGCAGCCGCCACTACCGCCTGCACCCCGAGGTCTTCGACCGCTGCCTGTCCGTCCTGTCGGCCGAGGCGGCCGGCGATGAGGGCGGCATCTGGCTGGCCGAAACCATCGGCAGCCTCCGCGTCTACGGCCCCACCCACCGCGGCGGCCACGTCCAGGCGCGCTTCGTTCGGGACGAAGAGGGCGTGATCGGCTCGCTGACCCTCCTCTCCGCGGACGGCGGCCTCCTGGCCGAAGCAACCGGCATCGTCCTACGCAAGGTCGACCGCCCCGACCTCCCCGTCCCACTGGAAGCCAAACTCGTCGAACTCCTCTGGGAAGAAACCCCCCCCCCCCCCCCCCCCCCCCCCCCCCCCGCTCCCGCGCCCGCCCGCCCGGCCGCCGACGCGACGCCCGCCGAGACCAGGTCCGAGCCCGCGGGGCGCGAGGCCGTGCGCGGCGCCGGAGCCGAGGCG
>NZ_JABXFD010000235.1 GCF_013372625.1 Actinomadura sp. BRA 177 | reverse complement strand
GCTGATGGGCGCGCTGCCGCCGCCGCTGCACGCCCGCGCGGCCCGCAGCACCTACCGGGCGGGCTTCTTCGGTGGGATCGTTTCCAACATGCCGGGACCACCGCTGCCGATGTCGCTCGTGGGGGCGCGGCTCGGGGACGTCCACCCGATCCTGCCGCTCGCCGACGGTGTGCCGTTCGCCGTGGGCGCGCTCAGCTGGAACGGCGCCCTGCACATCTCCGTGACCGCCGAGCCCGGCGTGCTGCCCGAGGGGGCGGCGTTCCCGGACGGCCTGCTGCGCGCCTTCGAGCGCCTCGCCGCGGCGGTCCGCACCGGGAGCGGAGCGGGCAGCGAGGCGCAGAGCGGGACGGCCTGATGGCGTGGTCCGTGGGCTTCGCCCTGCTCGCGGCGTTCCTGTTCGCCGCCGCCGCCGCGCTGCAGTACCGGGCCGCCCGGCGCGCGGTGCACGGCGGCGAGGACGCCGGCGCCGCGCACGGGCTGATCCGGCGGCTGATCCGGGACCCGGTGTGGCTGACCGGGTGGGGGGTGAACCTGGCCGGCTTCTGCACGCAGGCGATCGCCCTGCACTTCGGCTCGACCGCGATCGTCCAGCCGCTGCTGGTCACCCAGCTCGTCTTCACCATCGCGCTCGGCACGGTCGGCACGGGCCGCCGCCCCGCCCGGATGGACCTGCTCGGCGGGGTCGCCGTGTCCGCCGGCCTCGCCGTCCTGTTCACGGTGCCGGGCGCGATCCCGCCGGAGGGCGAGCCGTCCCGGCCGCGGATCTTCGTCGCGGGGCTCATCGCGGCGCCGGTGGTCGTCGTGCTGTCCCGGGCCGCGTGGCTGCGCGCGGGGCCGGTCCGGGCGGCACTGCTCGGCGTCTGCGCGGGGCTGTGCTTCGCCGCCACCGCCGTGCTGATCAAGCTCACCACCGCCGACCTCGTCGACCGCGGCGTCGCCGCCACCGCAGTGGACTGGCCGGGCTACGCGCTCGCGGGCAGCACGCTGCTCGGCCTCGTGCTGGAGCAGCGGGCGTTCGCGGCCGGGTCGCTGCCCGCCGCGATGACCGCGATGACGATGACCAACCCGATCGCCCCCTACCTGGTGGCCGCGTTCGCCTTCGAGACGCTGCCGCCCGGGACCGCCGCCGCGTTCGTCGCCGTCTCGTTCAGCGTCCTGCTGCTCACCGGCGGGGTGGCGCTGCTGTCCCGGTCCGCGCACGCCGCGCGCGGGCACGACGAGCCCCGTACACTCCCGTCATCATGAGGGACCCGGTTTGATCACCCGCCGCGCGCTGCTGCTCGGCGGGCTCGGCGGACTCGGCGCCGTCGCGGCCACCGCCGGCACCGGGTACGCGCTGGTCGAGAACGAGGTGCTGCCCGGCAAGGTCCGCCTCGACCGCGCACTCGGCAGGTGCGGGGACGTCCCGGCGCCGCCCGCCGCGTCCGCCGCCGTCCAGCGAATGACCTGGCGGTCCGCGCACCGGCGCACCACCGTCACGGCCACGATCGTCCCGCCTGCGCAGGGCCGTTCCCTCCGCGGCCTGCCGGTAGCGGTCGCGCTGCACGGCAGCGGTGGCACCGGGGCGAGCGCCGTGTCGAGCCTCGCGCTGGACCACTACCTGCCGCACGCCGTCGCCAACGGCGGCGTCCCTCCGTTCGCCCTTGTCACCGTGGACGGCGGGCCCGATACGTACTGGCATCCCCGCGCGGACGGCGACGACCCCATCGGGATGATCGTGGACGAACTGCTCCCGCGCCTGCGTGAACGCGGTGCCCGGACCGACCGCATCGGCGCGATCGGCTGGTCGATGGGCGGCTACGGCACGCTCGTGCTGACCCGGCGGCTCGGTGCCGGGCGGATGGTCGCCGTGGTCGCCCCGTCCCCGGCTCTGTTCACGTCGTACGAGGACGCGCACTCCACCAACGCCCGCGCCTTCGACGACGCGGCCGACTTCGCCCGCAACGACGTCTTCGCGGCCCTGGACGAGCTGAAGGGCGTCCCGCTCCGCGTCGACTGCGGGACCAGCGACCCGTTCGCCGCCATGGCGCGCAAGTTCCGGGACCGCGTCCACCCGGCGGGCGCGATGGACCCCGGCTGCCACGACGGCGCCTTCTGGCGGCCCCATCTCCGCCCCCAGCTAGCCTTCCTCGGACACCGCCTGGGCGGCGGCTGACGCCCCCGGAATGTCAGTGGGACCAGGGATGATGTGCCCATGACCGAGACACCGGCCCGCACTGACATCGGCGATCAGGCCGCCTACGCCGCCGCCGTCCAGAGCGCCGTCGCCGCGTCCGCGGCCTACTACGGCGAAGGCGACTCGCCGCTCGATGACGACGCCTTCGACCGGCTGGTGCGCGGGATCGCCGCCTACGAGGCCGAGCACCCCGCCGAGGTGCTGCCGGACTCGCCGACGGGCAAGGTCGCCGGGGGAGCGGTCGTCGGGGACGTCCCGCACACCGTGCCGATGCTGAGCCTCGACAACGTGTTCTCGGCCGAGGGCCTGGAGGCGTGGGCGGCGGGCCTGGTCCGCAGGCTCGGCCGCGAGGTCGCGGCGTGGAGCGTGGAGCCGAAGCTGGACGGCCTGGCGATCTCGGCCCGCTATCGCGAAGGGCGGCTCGTCCAGCTGGTCACCCGCGGCGACGGCGCCGCCGGCGAGGACGTCTCGCACGGCATCGGCATGATCACCGGCCTGCCGCGACGGCTGGCCGAGCCGCTCACCGTCGAGCTGCGCGGCGAGGTCCTGATGACGCACGCGCAGTTCGAGGCCGCCAATACCGCGCGGACGGGCGCCGGGGGCACCGCGTTCGCCAACCCGCGCAGCGCCGCCGCCGGCTCCCTGCGCGCCAAGGACCGCCCCTACCAGGTCGAGATGACCTTCTTCGCCTACGGCGCCCTCCCCCTGGACGGCACCGACGACGCGACCGCCGCCCGCCTCCGCGACCTCCCGCACAGCGGGATCATGGAACTCGTCGCCGGGCTCGGCGCGCACACCACCGCCGCGACCCCCGTCCCCGCGCGCACCGCGACCACGATCGAGCGGGTGGGCGAGCGGGTCGAGGAGATCGCCGCGCTCCGCGCCGAGCTGGACTTCGGCATCGACGGCATCGTGGTCAAGGCCGACGCGGCCGCCGACCAGGCCGACGCCGGGGTCTCCTCCCGCGCGCCCCGCTGGGCGATCGCCTACAAGCTGCCCGCCGTCGAGAAGATCACCCGGCTGCTGGACGTCGAGTGGAACGTCGGCCGCACCGGCGTCATCGCGCCCCGCGCCGTCCTGGAGCCCGTCGAGGTGGACGGCTCGACCGTCACCTACGCGACCCTGCACAACGCCGCCGACATCGAGCGGCGCGGCCTGATGATCGGCGACCACGTCACCGTCTACAAGGCCGGGGACGTGATCCCGCGCGTGGAGGCCCCGGTCGTCCACCTGCGCAGCGGCGAGGAACGGCCGATCGCGGTGCCCGCCGCGTGCCCGCGCTGCGGCGACGAGATCGACGCCTCCCAGCAGCGGTGGCGGTGCGTGCGCGGCCGCTCGTGCCATGCCGTGGCGTCCGTCCGGTACGCGGTCGGCCGCGACCAGCTCGACATCGAGGGCCTCGGCGAGAACCGCATCGACCAGCTCGTGGACGCCGGCCTGATCACGGACTTCGCCGACCTGTTCTCCCTCACCCACGACCAGGTCATCGCCCTCGATCGGATGGGGGAGACCAGCACCACCGCGCTGCTCGCCGCCATCGAGGGCGCCAAGGCCAAGCCGCTGAACAAGGTGTTCTGCGCGCTGGGCGTGCGCGGTACCGGCCGGTCGATGTCGCGGCGCATAGCCCGCCACTTCGCCACGATGGACGCGATCCGCGCCGCCGACGCCGACGCGTTCCAGGAGGTCGAGGGCGTAGGCCCGGAACGCGCCACGATCCTGGTCGCCGAGATCGCCGAACTGGCCTGCCTGATCGACAAACTGGTCGCGGCCGACGTCACCATGACCGAACCGGGCGCCGCCGCCCCCACAGACGAGGCCGGGCCGGACACGTCGGACCTTCCGCTCGCCGGACTCTCCATCGTCGCCACCGGCTCGATGTCCGGCCCGCTGGAGGGCCTGTCCCGCAACCAGGTGAACGAACTGATCGAACGCGCCGGCGGCAAGGCCTCCTCCTCGGTCTCCGCCCGCACCTCCCTGCTCGTCGCGGGCGAGAAAGCGGGTTCCAAGAAGACCAAGGCGGAAAAGCTCGGCGTCGAGATCATCACCCCGGAAGACTTCGCCATCCGCGTCACCGCCTTCCTCTGACGTGGGTCAGGCGGTGCGGGCGGTGCGGCCGGTGCGGACCAGCCAGCTGAGCATCAGCATGACGTCCAGGCGGCCGTCCAGGTCGGGGAAGCGGCCGCCGGTCAGTTCGGCGATGCGGCGCAGGCGGTAGCGGACGGTCTGCTCGTGGATGTGCAGGCGTTCTGCCGCGACGACCGCGTTGTCGCCGCACTCCAGATAGGTCAGCAGGGTCTCGGCGAGCGGCTGGCGGCGGGCCGGGGCCAGTTCGAGCAGCGGGCCGAGGACGGCCTCGGCGGCCGCGCCGACCAGCTCGTCCGCGGCGAGGGTGGCCAGCGACGCGATGTGGTCCACGCACCGGACGGGGCCGTCGCAGGGGAGGAGGCCCCGCTCGGCCAGCGTCAGCGCGTGCCGGGCCCAGCGCAGCGAGAGCGCGCCCTGCGCGAGCGGCACGGTCGGGCCGATCGCGGCCGTGCCGAGCCGGCGCAGCACCGGCCACAGCCGGTCCTGGCCGGGGCCCTCCGGGTCGGGCACCACCAGGAACGGGACCGGCGCGTCCCAGTCGGCCAGCACGGCGGGCGGCAGGATCCGCGCGCCGGTGGGCGCGCCGGCCCCCAGCGTGACCAGGGCGATGCTCTTCGGCAGCTCCCAGCGGGCCGCGACCGCCAGTTCGGCGATCGTCTCCGCCGCGGCCGGCGGCTCGGCGACCAGCAGGTCCCGCAGCCGCTCGCGGCGCCGCTCCCGCTCGGTCGCCAGCTGCCCCTGCTGGCGGGCGTACCCCTGCGCGGCGGCGTCGGCGACCCGCGCCAGCAGCATGAACAGCGAGTCGGTCAGCCGGCTCAGCGTCTCCCGCGACCAGCCGAGCCGGTAGGCGTCCTTGATGAACCGCCGGCAGGCGACCTGGCTGCTCACCCGCATCGCGTTCTGCAGGGCGGCGAGGCTGTGGCCCTGCCGGGCCTCCTCCTCGCCGAGCCGCATGTACAGCTCGGTCAGTTTGCGCGCGTCGGCGTTCGGGTGGTCGACGGAGTCGACGAAGAACGCGACGGTGTCGCTGACCGTCCGCTCCACCCGCTGGGCGTACTCGCCGCCGTCGTCGCCCGCGTACTCCGGGACCTGGTCGCGGATCTCCCGCTCCATCTCGTCCACGGCGGCCTGAAGGTGCTGCCGCAGCATTTCCGGCAGCTCGGCGGGCATGGGCCCTTGCGTCATCCGGTGTCCGTTCGGGGGTTCGGGGCTGGACCGCCTCACCCTAGGCAAGAACGGCAACGCTGTCATCACCCGCCCCCCGCTCACCGCCGGGCGGCGGTCAGGACCGCGCGGGTTGCGGGGCGGCGGCCGGCGGTGGGCAGGTCCGCCGGCGTGGCCGGCGTGTGCGTCCCGTCCGAGGCGGCCACGGTCGCCGTCACCGTTGTTAGCGCCTGCCGGAGCGCCGCCGACCCTTCCGCGACTTGCTCGGCGGCGTCCGCCAGCTGGAGACGACCGGGCCCGAGGATCTCTCGCTCATATGCGTTC
>NZ_JABXFD010000312.1 GCF_013372625.1 Actinomadura sp. BRA 177 | reverse complement strand
ATGAAAGAGCGCCATACATGGTTGGCGTGGTCCGCGTGTTACCGTAGTTGTGGAGAATAGACAGCTGCACCACGCCGGCCCGATTGTTGTTGTCAAGCGGGGGCCGGCATACGGGGTAGGTGGCCGCCTCGAGGGCGGGGAGATGGGTATTAGAGACAGCCCCGACGGTCCAATGCGCAGCATCGCTCGGGGCGTCCGGTGCGCAAGATCGCTCGGGGCGTCCAGTGCGCAGCGCCGCTCCGGGGGCAGCCGCGGAACGGCGTCGGCCCTGTGAGCGGTGGGCTAGGTCTCGTCGTGGCCCTCTTCGCTGTCGATCACGCCGTCGACGTAGCCGCGGGCGTACTCCCAGCTCACGTAGTCGACCGGGTCGGGGGAGAGGGCGGGCTCGTGGACGCGGGGGAGGCCGGCGTCCAGCAGGTGGCGCAGGTTGCCGTGCAGCAACTCCCAGTCGATGTAGTGCAGCTTGCCGCAGTCGCCGCAGTCGACGGTGAGCCCGCGCACGCCGAGCGGTTCCAGCAGCGCCCGGAACACTTCCAGATCGGCGAGGTCGGCCAGCACGTCCTCCCGCTCCGTCACGTTGAGCGGAGCGGTCTCGTCGCCGGGGTCGCCGAGCGCCGCCGCCGGATCCTCCGGGTCTCCGGCGAACGGGTCGAGCGGAGCATCGTCGTGCACACTCCCACGCTACTGCCGGACGCCCCGTGAGGTGCACCCCCCGCTCTTCTCTGTGCGCGAACAAGCACACGGCGTGCTGGTATGCCGGGAATGTTCGGCGCCGTCCATCTTGTTGGGTGATGTCATCAAGACCACGTGCCCGCCGTGCGCAACAGCCCGTCCCGCCGCGGACGGACGCCCTACCATGGGAACAGGGTCCCGCGTGACCTGGCCCGATGCCGCCACCATTACCGGGAAGGTTGTCATGAACCCCGCCGCCGAGCCCGACAAGATCCTCCCGCAGGGCCTGACCTTCGACGACGTGCTCCTGCTCCCGGGGTACTCCGACCTGCAGCCCGGCGAGGCCGACACCACGACCCGGCTCACCCGGCGGGTCTCGCTGCGGATCCCGCTCCTGTCGGCGGCGATGGACACGGTGACCGAGTCGCGGACGGCCGTCGCGATGGCGCGGCAGGGCGGCATCGGCGTCCTGCACCGCAACATGTCGATCGAGGACCAGGCCGAGGAGGCCGACCGGGTCAAGCGGTCCGAGTCCGGGATGATCACCAACCCGGTCACCTGCCTGCCGGACGCGACGCTCGCCGACGTCGAGGAGCTGTGCGCGCGCTACCGGATCTCCGGCGTGCCGGTCACCGACGTCCGCGGCGTACTGGTCGGCATCGTGACGAACCGCGACATGCGCTTCGAGTCCGACCTGTCCCGTTCGGTCCGCGAAGTCATGACCCCGATGCCGCTGGTGACGGCGCCGGTGGGCGTCTCGCGGGACGAGGCGTTCCGGCTGCTGGCCGGCAACAAGGTCGAGAAGCTCCCGCTCGTCGACGCCGACGGTCGGCTCAAGGGCCTCATCACCACCAAGGACTTCACCAAGAGCGAGCAGTACCCGGACGCCACCAAGGACGCCGACGGCCGGCTGCTCGTCGCCGCGGCCGTCGGCGTCGGCGAGGACGCGCTCCGCCGCGCCCGCGCGCTGATCGAGGCCGGCACCGACGTGGTCATCGTGGACACCGCGCACGGCCACTCTAAGGGCGTCGCCGACACGATCGCCGCGATCAAGGGCAACTCCGGCGTCGAGGTCGTCGGCGGCAACGTCGCCACCTACGCCGGCGCGAAGGTCCTGGTGGACGCGGGCGCCGACGCGATCAAGGTCGGCGTCGGGCCCGGCTCCATCTGCACCACCCGCATCGTCGCCGGCGTCGGCGTCCCGCAGATCACCGCGATCTCCGAGGCGGCCCGCGCGGCGCGGGAGGCCGGCGTACCGGTGATCGGGGACGGCGGCCTGCAGTACTCCGGCGACATCGCCAAGGCCCTGGTCGCGGGCGCCGACACCGTCATGCTCGGCAGCCTGCTCGCCGGCGTCGAGGAGTCCCCGGGCGAGCTGATCTTCGTCCACGGCAAGCAGTACAAGTCGTACCGGGGCATGGGCTCGCTCGGCGCCATGCGCAACCGCGAGCGCGGCGCGTCCTACTCCAAGGACCGCTACGCGCAGGCCGACGTCAGCGCCGAGGAGAAGCTGATCCCTGAGGGCGTCGAGGGCCAGGTCCCCTACCGCGGCCCGCTCGCCAACGTCGCGCACCAGCTCGTCGGCGGCCTGCACCAGTCCATGTGGTACGCGGGGACGCGGACGATCCCCGAGCTCCAGGAACGCGGCCAGCTCATGCGCATCAGCGCCGCCGGCCTCCGCGAGAGCCACCCCCACGACATCCAGATGACCGTAGAGGCCCCCAACTACCAGGGCCGCTGACCCACAGCCCGTCCAGCCCGCTCCCGTCGCGCGGGGCACGGCGTGTGCGGGGCATGGCCTGTGCGGGACGCCGCCTGTGCGGGGAGTTCGCCAAAAGCGGTACACAACCAGGTCTCGCCGTGTGGGGCACCGCGTGTGCGGGACGCTGCGTCTGCCGGGCGTTCGCCAAGGGCGGGTGCGCGCGGGCGGATCTTGTGTGTGCGGGGGGCTGACGTAAGCTCTTCCGGGGCTTGTTCCCGCGGTCGGCGGGAACACCGACCAGGCGATGACCGGCACGGCGCCGGGCGAGGAAGAGGGGCGCAGTGGCTGCTGAGGTGGAGATCGGCCGGGGCAAGAGCGGCCGCCGGGCGTACGCCTTCGACGACATCGGCATCGTGCCGTCCCGCCGGACGCGCGACCCCGAAGAGGTCAGCGTCGCCTGGCAGATCGACGCCTACCGGTTCGAGATGCCGCTGGTCGTCGCGCCGATGGACAGCGTCGTCAGCCCCGCCACCGCGATCGCCGTCGGACGGCTCGGCGGCCTCGCCGTCCTCGACCTCGAAGGGCTGTGGACGCGGTACGAGAACCCCGAGCCGCTGCTCGCCGAGATCGCCTCGCTGGACGACGTGCGCGCCACCCAGCGGCTCCAGGAGATCTACACCGAGCCGATCAAGGAGGAGCTGATCGGCCGCCGGATCGCCGAGGTCAGGGACGCGGGCGTCACCGTCGCCGCGCGGCTGTCGCCGCAGCGCACCGCCCAGTTCCACAAGGCCGTCATCGACGCGGGCGTCGACCTGTTCGTGATCCGCGGGACGACCGTGTCCGCCGAGCACGTGTCGGGACGCGCCGAGCCGCTCAACCTCAAGCAGTTCATCTACGACCTCGACGTCCCGGTGATCGTCGGCGGCTGCTCCACCTACACGGCCGCGCTGCACCTCATGCGGACCGGCGCGGCCGGCGTGCTGGTCGGCTTCGGCGGCGGTTCTGGGCACACGACGCGGACCGTCCTCGGCGTCGCTGTCCCGATGGCCACCGCGGTCGCCGATGTCGCCGCCGCCCGCCGCGACTACATGGACGAGTCCGGCGGACGGTACGTCCACGTCATCGCCGACGGCGGCATGGTCAACAGCGGCGACATCGCCAAGGCGTTCGCCTGCGGCTCCGACGCCGTCATGGTCGGCTCCCCGTTCGCCCGCTCCACCGAGGCGCCCGGGCGCGGCTACCACTGGGGCAGCGAGGCGCACCACGGCGACGTCCCGCGCGGCACCCGCCTCGATCTCGGGACGATCGGGACGATGGAGCAGATCCTGTACGGCCCGTCCCATGTCGCGGACGGCTCCATGAACCTCATCGGGGCGCTGCGCCGCGCGATGGCCACGTCCGGTTACACGGAGTTGAAGGAGTTCCAGCGGGTACAGGTCGTGGTGGCTCCCCGCCGGTCCACCGACTGAGAGCGAACCCACGCTCGTTCGGAGTGTTCGGGGGTGGACCCGTCCCTACTCTTGGGTAGGTACTGCTCGGAAACCGAACGATGTGGGGGGATACGCGATGACGGCATCACCGGTGACCGGCCTTGGAAGCTCCCGGCTGGGCCCGGCCGAACGGGCGGCGGCGCTCGACCGCATGGCCCGCGAGGAGTTCGACGTGGTCGTCGTCGGCGGCGGCATCGTCGGCGCGGGCGCGGCACTGGACGCGGCCACCCGGGGCCTGTCGGTCGCGGTGGTCGAGGCGCGCGACTTCGCGTCGGGGACGTCCTCCCGCTCCTCGAAGCTGATCCACGGCGGGCTGCGCTACCTGGAGCAGTACAACTTCGACCTCGTCCGGGAGGCGCTGACCGAGCGGAGCCTGCTGCTGCAGACGATCGCGCCGCACCTGGTGAAGCCCGTCCCGTTCCTGCTGCCGACGACGCACCGCGTGTGGGAGCGCGCGTACCTGGGCGCGGGCGTCGCGCTGTACGACGTGCTCGCGTTCCAGATGGGCAGCACCCGAGGCGTCCCGCACCACCGTCACCTGACGCGGCGGGGCGCGCTGCGGCTCGCGCCGTCCCTGCGCAAGGACTCCTTCACGGGCGCGATCCAGTACTGGGACGCGCAGGTCGACGACGCCCGCTTCGTCATGACGGCGCTGCGGACCGCCGCGCAGTACGGCGCCCAGATCGCGTCCCGTACCCAGTGCCTCGGTTTCCTGCGCGAAGGGGAGCGCGTCACCGGGCTGCGGATCCGAGACCTGGAAGCGAACACGACGAGCGAGGTCCGCGCCAAACAGGTGGTCAACGCCACGGGTGTGTGGACGGACGACATCCAGGAACTCGTCGGCGGACGTGGCCAGATCCACGTCAAAGCCTCAAAGGGCATCCACCTGGTCGTCCCCAAGGACCGCATCCACTCCTCGACGGGAATCATCCTTCGCACGGAGAAGTCCGTTCTCTTCGTGATTCCGTGGGGACGCCACTGGATCATCGGCACCACCGACACCGCATGGGACCTCGACAGGGCTCACCCTGCCGCGTCCAAGGCCGACATCGACTACGTCTTGGACCACGTCAACTCCGTCCTAAGCACCCCCCTGACCCACGACGACGTCGAGGGCGTCTACGCGGGCCTGCGACCGCTCCTCACCGGTGAGACCGACGAAACGTCCAAACTCTCGCGCGAACACGTCGTCGCGCACCCCGTCCCTGGCCTCGTGCTCGTGGCCGGCGGCAAGTACACGACGTACCGCGTCATGGCCAAGGACGCCATCGACGCCGTCGCGCATGGCCTCGACGGCAAGGTCGCCGAATCCTGCACGGACCTCATCCCGCTCGTCGGCGGTGACGGCTTCCAGGCCATGTGGAACGCCCGCCACCGCCTCGCGTCCCGCTCCGGCCTGCACGTCGCCCGCATCGAGCACCTCCTGCGCCGCTACGGCACGCTCGTGGACGACCTGCTCGAACTGATCTCCGACAAGCCCGACCTGGCCAAACCGCTGACCGGCGCCGACGACTACCTCCGCGCCGAGGTCGTCTACGCCGCCACCCACGAGGGCGCCCGCCACCTCAACGACGTCCTCGCCCGCCGCACCCGCATCTCCATCGAGACCTGGGACCGCGGCGTGCGCGTCGCCCAGGAGGCCGCCGACCTCCTCGCCCCCGTCCTCGGCTGGTCCAAGAAGCAGCGCGACCGCGAGATCGAGTACTACCGCAAGCGCGTGGAGGCCGAACGCGCCTCCCAGACCCAGGAGGACGACCAGGAAGCCGACGCCCACCGCAAGGGCGCCCCCGACATCGTCCCCACCGCAACCCCCTAACCCACCGACCGGCCCTGACGCTCCGGACTGTCAGTCGGCGGGCTCACCGCCCTGGTCGCGGACGAGTGAATGAGGGCCGACTCGGACATCCAGGGGGCTCAGGGG
>NZ_JABXFD010000279.1 GCF_013372625.1 Actinomadura sp. BRA 177 | reverse complement strand
CGCCGCGTGCGGCATCCCCGCGTTCGGCGAGCGCGCCCGCCGACACCCCTGCCGTCACCGCCGCCACCACTGCCCGAACCCTGGATCGCGTAGCCATAGCGGCCCATTGTTACGCACCCGTTGCCATGCTCGGGCCAGAACACCAACGCCATGTAATCCCCCACCGTCCCATTTCCCCCGGTCCCCGCCTTGCGATCTTCGAACACACGCTCAATACTCTCCGTGTCGAAGTGAATCGTCAGCGTGTTCGAGGGAGGGGTCGTGCACACAGGATCCGGGGAGCCCGACGGGACCGGCGGAGCCCCCGTGCCCGGCGATCAGGGACTCGACGGGCGCACGCCGATCCTCATGGCGGACGGCCGCACAAGGCCCCTGCACTCGCTGCGTCCCGGCGACCGGGTCTACGGAACCCGGCTGGAGGGCCGCTACCGGCGGTACGTGATCACAGAGGTCGTTCGGCATCGGGAAGTGTTCAGCACCGCGTTCCTGGTGGCACTGGAGGACGGCACGCGGCTCACACTCGGCGGGGATCAGCGCATGCTCAGCGACCGCGGCTGGAAGCACGTCACCGGGGCCGAACAGGGCGCCCGGAGACGGCCGCACCTCACCACCGGCAACAGCCTGATGGGTGTCGGTCATTTCGCCGCACATCCCGAGCGGGACCGCGACTACCGTAAAGGCTACCTTTGCGGAATGGTGCGCGGGGATGGCACGATCGGCCATTATCCGCAGGGCCGGCCCGGCAGGCCCTACGCCGTCGTACATCTCTTTCGGCTGGCGTTGGCCGATCTCGAAGCGCTGCAGAGGAGCCGGCGCTACCTCGACGGCTTCGGCGTTCACACCCGGGAGTTCACCTTTTCCGAGGCCACCGGGCGGAGGCGGCGGATGGACGCCATCCGCGCCCACAGCGGGGCCGCCGTCGGGCAGGTCGAGGTCCTGATCAAGTGGCCCGCGCTGGTGCTGCGGGAGGAGTGGCGGAAGGGTTTCCTGGCCGGAATATTCGATGCGGAGGGTTCTTGCAGCAGGGGGATCCTGCGGATATCGAATTCCGATCAGCAGATTCTGCGCATGACGGAAGGCTGCCTGCGCCATTTCGGCTTCCGCTCGGTGCGCGAGGAGCCGCGGACGCCCGCCAACCTGCCGGTGTCGGTGATCCGACTCGATGGAGGCCTCCGTGAACGGATGCGGTTCTTCCACTCCATCGACCCGGCCATCACCCGGAAGATGTCCATCGCAGGCATGGCCATGAAGGGCGACGCCCCACTCAAGATCGCGTCGGTCGTCCCGCTGGGGCTCAAGGCCATCCTGTACACCGCCGTCACCGGTACGGGCGACGTCATCGCCGACGGCGTCGTCGCGGGCGCGTCCCCGCAGCGGCCGTAGCACTGCGGGGCGCGGGGGTCAGGCTGGTTCGGGGTTCAGTTCGGTCGGCTCGGCGATGACGTCGACCATGGCGCCGTTGCGCAGGACGGTGATGGGGAGCGGGCGGCCGATGGCGTCGGCGAACATCAGCCGCTGCAGGGACTGGGCGTGCGAGACGGGGGCGCCGCCGGCGGTGAGGACCAGGTCGCCGCGGCGCAGCCCGGCGCGGTCGGCGGGGCTGCCGGGCACGACCTCGGCGACGCGCAGCGCGTCGTCCTGCCCGGTGCGCTCCCGCAGCTGCGCCGGGACGGGGACGGGCGCGGCGGCCAGCCCGAGGAACGCGCGGCGGACGCGGCCGTCGCGGATCAGCGCGGCGATGATGCGGCGCGTCGTGGCGTTGATCGGGACGGCCAGGCCCAGCCCGATCCCGGCGACGGCGGTCGCGACGCCGACGACGCGGCCGGACGAGTCGGCGAGCGCGCCCCCGGAATTGCCCGGGCTCAGTGCGGCGTCGGTCTGGATGACGTCCTCGATGACGCGGACCGCGGTACCGGTGCGGGTGGGCTGCGACGCCGGCAGCGACCGGCCGAGCGCCGACACCACCCCGGCGGTGACCGACCCGGCCAGGCCGAGCGGGTTGCCGACGGCGACGACGAGCTGCCCGACGACCAGCGCGTCGGCGTCGCCGAGGGTGACCGGGTCTGGGACGGGCCCGTCGGCGCGCACCACGGCCAGGTCCGACAGGGGGTCGGTGCCGACGACGGCGACGTCGGCGACCGCGCCGCCGGCGAACGCGGCGTGCCCGGACGAGGCGCGGCCCACGACGTGGGCGTTGGTCAGCAGGAACCCGTCGCCGGTGAACGCCACGGCCGAACCGGAGCCCTCGCCGCGGCCGTGCCGGACGCGCAGCGCCGCCACGCGCGGGGTCAGCTCCCGCGCCACGGCCGACACCACGCGGGAGTAGGCGTCCAGCGGCTCTTCCATGGCACCTCCCGGATGATTACATCGTTACACCGTAACCATCGGAGGGGAAGGGGTGTTCCCCGTCACTCCGCAGAAGGCTGTACAGCACCTCATCGTGGTACCGGCCGCCCAGGAAACTCCACCCGCGCATCACACCCTCGCGGGTGAACTCCGCCTTCTCCAGCGCGCGCTGCTCGGCGGCGTTGTCCACGTCGGTCTCGGCCTGGATCCGGTGCGCGGTCGTGTGCGCGAACAGGTACTCCGCCAGCAACCGCTGCGCGCGGGTCCCCGCACCCCGGCCGCGCGCCTCGGGCATCAGCGTGATCCCGATGCTCCAGCACCACGACCGCGCCGTCGTCGTCACCCGCCGGTAGGACACCAGCCCGAGCCGGTCCGCGCCCGCGACGACCAGCAGGTTCCCGGTGTCCTCGCCGAGCATCCCGTCGGCCTCCCAGCGCCGCCGGAACCGCCGCGGATCGAACCACCCCTCCCACAGGAACGGCCCCGCCAGCCCCGGGTCGGTGCGGAGCCGCTCGATGAACGGCAGATCGTCCTCGGCGACGGGCCGCAGCCGCACACGATCGTCCACGGACGCCACCGTAGAGCGGCGCGGCCCGCCCGCACCACCCGGTTTCAGCGCAGGGTGGAAAGACCCCCGTCGACGTGCAGGACCTGCCCGGTCACATACGACGCGCGGTCCGACAGCAGGAACACCGCCACGTCGGCGACCTCCCACGCGGTCCCCTGCCGATGCATCGGGATCAGGCGCGCCACCTGGTCGCGGGAGGCGTTGCCGGACGAGGCGTCCCGCCCCATCACCGTGTCGATCAGGCCCGGCGCCACCACGTTCGCGCGGACCCCGCGCGGCGCGCCCTCCGCCGCGATGTGCCGCACCAGCCCCGTCAACCCCGCCTTGGACGCGTCATAGGACGGCGACCGCGACCCCGGCTTCGTCCCGGCGAGCGACCCGATGAACACCAGCGACCCGCCGGCGTCCAGCGTCGGCATCGCGGCCTTGCCGACCAGGAACGGCGCCCGCAGGTTCACGTGCAGGACGCGGTCCCAGTCGGCCAGCGCCGTCCCCGCCAGCCCGTACCCGATCCCGATCCCGGCGTTGAACACCACCCCGTCCAGCCCGCGCAGCCCCTCCGCCGCCTGCGTCACCACGCGGTCGCACGACGCCGGGTCCGTCACGTCCGCGACCACCGTGCACGCCCGCCCGCCCTCCGCCGCGATCATCTCGGCGGTCTCCCCCGCGGCGTCCCCGTCGACGTCCGCGCACGCCACCATCGCGCCCTCCCGCGCGGCGGTCACCGCGATCGCGCGGCCGTTGCCGACCGGGGCGGCGGGATCGTCGCTGGGCCGCGTCCCCGCGCCGACGACCAGGATCCGGCGCCCGGCCAGCAGGCCGCCGGGCGAAGCAGGTTCGGGCATGACCGGCACCGTAGCCGACACCGCCCCGCCCCAGCCAGAGGGGCGGCTAAGGTGCGGGGCATGGGAACCGCCGCGGCCGGGGAACCGGTGGTCGTCGAGCGCGCCGCCGGCGTCGGCGGCGAACTCGTGCTGCGCCGCGCCGGCGCCGACTACGAGATCATCAGCAACGGCGTGTTCCTCATGGACACCCGCAACGGCGAATCCGAGCGGCTCCTGGTCCGCGCCGCGGTACGGGGACTCAACGGGCAGGGACTGGACGGGCCCGTGCGGCTGCTCATCGGCGGGCTCGGCGTCGGGTTCTCCCTCGCCGAGGCCCTCACCCTGCCCGCCGTGACGCACGTCACCGTCGTCGAACGCGAACCCGCCGTCATCGCCTGGCACGCCGCGCACCTGCGGCCCTGGTCGCGCGGCGCGCTCGCCGACCCCCGCGTCACCGTCCGCCGCGCCGACCTCCTCGACGCCGTCGCCGACCCCGCCGCCGGCCGCTTCGACGCCCTGTGCCTGGACATCGACAACGGCCCCGACTGGACCGTCACCCCCGGCAACGCCCGCCTCTACGCCCCCGCCGGCCTGGACCTGCTCACCCGGCTGCTCACCCGGCTGCTCACCCGGCTGCTCACCCGGCTGCTCACCCCGCGCGGCGTCCTCGCGGTGTGGAGCGCCGGCGCCGCACCCGCCTTCGAAGCACTGCTGCGCGCCCGGTTCGGACGGGTGGACGCCCGGCCCGTGCCGGTGCCGCGCGGCGAACCCGACGTCATCTACCTCGCCGCGGACCCGGCCCGGTGACCGGCCCGGTGACCGGCCCCTACAAAGCGGGGCGGGCCGTTTCTGTAGCCCACCTGATCCACCCCCGACTGCCCGTTCGCTAGGTTTCGACCTGACAAAACCTTTTTGGGAGGATCTGTGGCTACTGCCCACGCAACCCAGCGGCGCCCCGCCGTCCTGGGCGACCTGCTGCCCGGTTCCCTGGCCCGCGACGCCGCCCTCGTGCTCGGCGCCGCCGCGTTCGTCGGCGTCGCCGCGCAGATCGCCGTCCCGCTGCCCGGCACCCCGGTCCCCGTCACCGGGCAGACCTTCGCCGTGCTGCTCGCCGGCGCCGCCCTCGGCACCGGCCGCGCCGCCCTCGGCATGCTCGTCTACCTGCTCGCCGGCATGGCCGGCGTCCCCTGGTTCACCGACGGCACCTCCGGCGCCGGGTTCCCCACCCTCGGCTACGTCATCGGGTTCGTCGCAGCCGCCGCCGTCGTCGGCGGCCTCGCCCAGCGCGGCGGCGACCGCACCCCGCTGCGCACCGTCGGCACCATGCTCATCGGCACCGCCATCATGTACGCCGCCGGCGTCCCCTACCTGATGGCCGCCCTGCACGTCGACCTCGCCAAGGCCGTCGACCTCGGCATGACGCCGTTCCTGGCCGGCGACGCCCTCAAGGTGCTGCTGGCCGCCGGGCTGCTGCCCGCCGCCTGGAAGCTCACCGGCGCCGCCCGCCGCTGACCCCCCGGGAACCGCTCGCGTCCGTCCCGTCCCCGCGCATGGGGACGGGACGGACGGGCATACGCCCCCATGCGGGACACCCGCGAACCCGACCGCGGCACGCCCGCATGTGATCCACACCTCACCACCCGCCCCCGCCCCGCCCGTTTGAACAGGTTCAAATCTGGCGTACAGTGGCCCGTGTGAAGCTCGCCGTGACAGCACCGGACCGACTCACCGTCCGCACCGTCCCGGTCCCCGACCCGGGCGACCTCATCGCGCGGCTCCCGCACCCCTCCGCACTCGCCTGGATCCGCCACGGCGAAGGCATCGTCGGCTGGGGCGAGGCCGCCCGCCTCACCCTCCCCGGCGGCCACGACCGCTTCACCGAAGCCGCCCGCCTCCTGCGCGACCTGTTCGGCGCCGCCGCCGTCGACGACCCCGTCACCGTCCCCGGCTCCGGGCCCGTCGCCTTCGGCTCCTTCGGCTTCGACCCCAAATCCCCCGACTCCACCCTCATCGTCCCCCGCCGCATCCTCGGCCGCCGCGACGGCCGCGCC
>NZ_JABXFD010000081.1 GCF_013372625.1 Actinomadura sp. BRA 177 | reverse complement strand
TACGAGCTGGGCGTGGGCCGCGCCGCAGCCGCTTGCGGACGGCGCCGGGCACGCCCAGCTCGTAGGCGCGGCGGACGCCGCCGTCGAGGAGGTTCTCCCCCGCCCGTCGCATGATCGCCTCGATCTCGGGGTCGGCGTGCCCGGCCGGGTAGGGCCAGTGCCAGGTGTGGCACATCACCAGCCCCCACCTGCGGAGCTTCGCCTCTTCCACCGCCCAGCGCAGCGCCTCGTCGTTCTCCGCCGTCCCGTCGTAGCCGAACAGGATGTGCGGCCAGCGTGTCCCTTCCTCGCGGTTCATATCCCTGCCTCCCTTTCATCCAGTCTGCGCCGGTTCCGCACGGACCAGAAGGGGACGAAGGTCCCTGGGCGCGGGACCTCCGGACCTGCCGGGGACTTTGTCTAATGATTACCGTCACGGGAAAGGAGGAGAGATGGAAAGGCTCGGACGCGTCCGCCGCCGGTTCGGTTTCGACCGCAACGATCTGCGCCGCGGCGTCGACCGCCGCCAGTGGGCGGTCGGTGTCGG
The DNA here is from genome assembly GCF_013372625.1 of Actinomadura sp. BRA 177. GTDB lineage: Bacteria > Actinomycetota > Actinomycetes > Streptosporangiales > Streptosporangiaceae > Spirillospora. The sequence goes on along the minus strand of NZ_JABXFD010000081.1, from coordinate 5,265 downwards.
CGCCGTCGCCCTCTTCGCGGGCCTCGCGCCGCCGGCCGCGACCGCGCTCGCCATGGAGACCTACCGGCACGGCGTCCAGGCGGAGCGGCAGCAGGCCGCGAACCACCGGATCGACGCCCGCGTCACCGAGACGAAGTCGCAGGACGGCGCGGGGCTGCGGCACGCCTACGCCGAGCTGTCCTGGACGTCCCCCGACGGCCGCGCCCATACCGCCGTCATCCCGGCGGACAAGTCGGTGAAGCCCGGCATGAGCCACCGGATCTGGGTGGACGGCGCCGGCCATCTGGCCCGCGCTCCCCGCACCCGCACCGACACGATCGCGACCACGGCCGTGTCCGGCCTCATCGCCGTCGCCGCCGTCGGCCTCCCCCTCCTCGCCGCCTACCTCGTCACCCGCCGCCGCTACGACCGCCGCCGCGAGGCGCTGTGGGACGAGAGCTGGACGACCCTCACCCACCGCGAGACCTACTGACGGAAGGACCCGCTGACACAGGGAAACGCCGCCCCACCCCGGCCGGGGTGGGGCGGCGTTCCCGTTCGCCGTTACGGCGTGGATTCGAGGAGGCCGTAGTGGCCGTCGTAGCGGTGGTAGAGGACCTTGCCGCGGCCGGTGCCGGCGTCGCTGAAGAACAGGAACGGCAGGCCGAGCGTCTCCAGCCGCTCGGTCGCCTCCGGTTCGCCGATGCGCGGCGCGGGGTGCGGGCTGACGGTCAGCGGGACCGCCACCGGCCCCGCACGGTCGGCGCCGGGGTCGGCCAGGGCGATCCGGTAGCCGGTGTCCGTGCGGTAGAGGACGGCGTCCTGGCCGGTCTCGACGTCGGTGAACAGCCAGAAGTCGTAGTCCATGACGTCCATGTCGAACGCGGCCTCGTCCGGGGTCTGGGTGTCGGCCGCGAACGTCTTGCGCCGCACGATCTCCCGCTCGCCCGGCGGCCGGACGTGGCGGGCGGGCCGGTGCGCGTGCCGCCCGGCCTTCGGGGCGCGGGACGCGTCGCGCCGGCCGCCGACCCGCTCGAACCGGGCGCGCAGCAGGTCGGGCAGCAGGTCGATGGCCTCCTGCATCGTCGCCGCGGCCGCGTGCACCCGCACCGGACGCCCGTTGACGTCGACGGTGGCCTGCGCCAGCGCGGGCCGCTCCACCGCCGGGTCGGGCGCGGTGGCCAGCTTGACGCGGGCGAACAGCACCGGCTCGGGCGCCTGCCGGAACGCCGCCGCGACCTTCTCGCGGGCCGCCTCGGCGAACCGTTCCGGGACGTCGCCTCTGACGTCGAAGACCACCTCGGGAGCCTGCGGGCTTCTCATGTTCACCATCCGTCCCCCTTTTCCGTCTCACCCCCATCCTCGGCGGCGGACACCCCCTCTCACCAGGGACGAACGTCCTTCCAGGCAGTGGTGGTGAGGCGGTACAGAACGTGGCGCCGCAGCCGGTGGCCTTCGGGGACGAGGGGGTGCTCGAAGTCGTCGGACGGGTCGTAGGTCATCCCGATGCGCTTCATGACGGCCTGGGATTTGAGGTTGGGGGCGCTGGTGAAGGAGACCACTTCGTCCAGGTGGGCCTCGTCGAAGGCGTAGCTCAGCGCGCGGAAGGCGGCCTCGGTGGCGTAGCCGTGGCCCCAGGCGGATCGGGCGAGGCGCCAGCCGATCTCCACCGCCGGGGTGAAATGGGCGTCGAAGCGCGGCACCGACAGGCCGGTGAAGCCGATGAACTCGCCGGTGCCGGCGACCTCCAGGGCCCACCATCCGAACCCGCTCTCGGCGAAGCGCGCCTCGATCCGGTCGACCATCGCGTCGCTCTCGGCGCGGGTGAGGGGCGCCGGGAAGTGCTCCATGACCTCCGGGTCGGCGTTCAGCGCGGCGAACGGCTCGCGGTCGGCCTCCGTCCAGCGGCGCAGTAACAGTCGGTCGGTGCGCAGTGTCGAAGTCACCGACCGACCCTACTCGGCCGAATGGTCCCGGATCGCGGTGCAGGCACGGGCGGTCATGGCGAGGAACATCGCGTCGCCGCGGTCGGTGGGGGTTCCGTAGGCGCAGCCCAGGACGATGATGAGCGGGCCTTGCAGGAGGGCGAAACGGTAGTCGTCCCAGCAGAGGTCGAGGGAGTAGTCGCGGACGCCGTGGGCGAGGAGAGCGTCGTGGTAGCGGGCGACGAGGTCGCGTTCGTGGGCGCGGCGGTCGGCGACGCTGAGGCTCGTGGCCAGGAAGTAGGACAGGTCGCGGGCCGGGAGCCCGATCGTGAGGGTCTGCCAGTCGACGGTGATGGGGACTCCCGCCGGCGGGAAGAGCAGGTTGTCGAGGCGGTAGTCGCCGTGGACGAGGCCGAACCGCTCGGCACGGTCGACCAGCCACGGCCCCACGGCGTCGACCGTGCCGCGCAGCGTGTCCTTGTCCTCGGGGCTGAGCCGGTCGGGGAAGCGGTCGATGAAGATCTCGACGGCGGGGCCGTAGACCTCGGCGAGGGTCGCGGCGTCCGACGCGTCCGGGCGGGTCAGGCCGTCGACGTCCAGCAGGGACGCGTCGCACCAGCGGGGGCCGTGCAGCCCGGCGAGGCCGGCGACGCAGTCGCGCGCGTGGTCCACCGAGCAGCCCGTGAGCTGGTCGCCCTGCACCGCCGGGGCGAGGTCCTCCAGGAGCAGGACGAACTCGAACGTTTCGGGGTCGATCTCGGCGTGGTGGCAGTGCGGGGTGCGGATGCCGACCGTCCCGGCAATGTCGCGGTAGAAGAGCACCTCGGTGCGGTAGGTGCCGCCGACCAGGGCGCGGGCGGCGGGATCGTCGAGGGGGAGTTTCGCGACGAGGCGGGGCGGGACGCCACTGCCCGTCAGGCTCAGCCGGTACACCGAGCCGATCTGGCCGGTGCCGATCGGCTCCATCGCGACCTCGTCGACCCGGCCGTTCAGCACGCCGCCGAGCCACGGCGCGGTGAGCGTCACCGGGCCCGTCCGGGGTTGCGGGGCAGGTCGTCGAATCCCTCGGGCCGGACGTTCCGGTAGGCGTCGAGCACGGGGGCGAGTTCGGCGGGCGTCGCGCCGTGCAGGATGACGCCGTCGGCGCCCGCGCCGAACTGGTCGAGGACGCGGGCCGCGCACCGCTCGGGCGAGCCGGTCGCGGACGCCGCGAGCCACTCGTCCGGGACGAGACCGGCGACATGCCGCAGTTCGTCGGCCGTGCCGATCACGTCGAAGGCGCCGGGATACCCCGACACGAGGTCGTCGGCCCGGAACGCGGCCAGGACCGCCGGGTCCCAGCCGTTGACCCTGACCAGCAGGTCACCGTAGCCCTGGAGGTAGGTGGCGAGGCGGCCGACGAGCTTGCGCAGCCGCGCCTCCTCGTCCAGGTGGTCGCCGACCGTGGCGAGCACCGACCAGACCCGGACGGACGCCGGATCGCGCCCGGCCTGGTCGGCTCCGCGCCGGACGGCGGCGACGGCCTTGGCGAGCGTCTCGTCGGTGAAGAAGGTGTGCAGGACGACCCCGTCGGCGACGCGTCCGGCGAACTCCAGCGTCTTCTCCCCCATCGCGGTGAGGATGACCGGGATGTCCTCGTCGAAGGACGGGTCCTGGCTGAGGTACGGGAAGTTCCCGGCGGGCCCGTCGTGCCCGGCGACGGCCTCACCGTGCCACAGCCGGCGCAGGATGCCGATGACGTCTTCCATCTGCGCGCTGGTGACGCGGGGCAGGCCCATGACGTCGAAGAGCATGTCGAAGCCGCGGCCGAGGCCGAGCGCGAACCGGCCGCCGGACAGCCGGTGCATGGTCGTCGCGAACGTCGCGGTCAGCAGCGGATGCCGGGTGTTGTGGTTGGTGGCGGCGGTCGCGATGCCGATCCGCTCACCGGCGGCCGCGGCGGCGCCGGAGAGCGCGGCGGCCTCCTTGGTGGTGAAGCGCTCGGAGAGGAAGACCGAGCCGAGGCCCAGCCGCTCCCCCTCGGCGACCTCGCCCAGCAGATCGCGGGGGCTGCCCGAATGTCCGGCGAGCCCGTAGAAGCCCAGTTCGGGAAGATCGGCGTGCTGCACGCCTGGAATCTAGTCTGGACAGCTGTCCATAATCAAGGGGGCTGCACGCCGTAGACGGTCAGCCAGATCGAGCGGGCCAGCGTGCGGGCGATCCGCTCGTCCCCCGGCCCCTCGTCGTGCCGGCAGTGCGCCGAGATCGTCCGCTCCACCATCCAGATCAGCACCTGCGCGGTCGTCGGGACGTCCATCGCCGGATCGACGGTGCCCGCCCGCCGCTCGGCGTCGAGCCGGTCGCGCACGACCTCGGCGAAGCCCCGCATCCGGTCGCGCCAGAACGCCGCGACGTCCGGGTCGTAGCCGGCGACCTCGGCCAGCGCACCGAGGACCCGGCGGTGCTCACGGTAGGCCGCGATCATCTGCCGCATGGCGTGCGCGACCCCGTCCGGCCCGTCCGCGTGGTCGGCGCGCCACCAGCCGACGGCCTCGCGGAACAGCGCCTCGACCGCCTGCTCGGCCAGCGCGATCAGCAGCCGGCTCTTGTCGGGGAAGTGCAGGTAGAACGTCGACCGCGCCACGTCGGCGCGCGCGGCGATGCGCTGGACGGGCAGCTCGGTGTAGGGCGTCCCGTCGGCCATCATCTCCGTGGCCGCCCGCAGCACCCGGTTCCGGACGTCCTCGCGCCGTTCGCGGACCTTCCGGCGGGGCTGCGTGGTGGAGGCCATGGCGCGAGCGTACCCGCCCCGACCGTAATCGGACAGTGTGTCGACACAGTGCTTGACAGCGATTCGCAACCGAATCACACTCGGTCCACGGCTCCACGCCAGGGGCCGGACGTCACGGGGGGCTCGGCCTGAGGAGGCTCAACGTGGTACGTCTAGACGCCCTGCGGCGGAACCTCGCCGTCCTGGCGGCGCTGGTGCTGGCCGTCACGATGTCGGCCGCCGTCACGACCCGTCCGGCGGCGCGCGCGGACGGCGGCGACCCCGGTTCCTGGATCCCGCACACCGACATCACCCGCTCCGATCTCACGCAGGTGCCCGGCAAGCTCGTCGAGCCGCGCGACGACGGCCCGCATCCCGGCTCCACCACCGAGTGGTGGTACGCGCACGTCATGGACCCGGCGACGCACCGCACCTTCATCGCGATGCTGTTCACCGCGCCCGTCCCGACCGCGCTGATCTTCTGGCCTGACTTGCACAGGTCGGTCCGTGGTTCCGCGGTTTGCTTCGTGTTCGTGCTGGTCATGAGGTTTCGGTTGCTGCTGGGTGACACACTAATCCGGTGTTCCTGCGGAAGGTGAAGACTGTGTCGGG
>NZ_JABXFD010000048.1 GCF_013372625.1 Actinomadura sp. BRA 177 | reverse complement strand
GGGTTGTGGTGTCGTGTGTGAGTGGGTTTGTGTTTGAGGGTTGCGGCGACCTCCCAGGTCCACCCTATCCGCTTCGTCGGAGGCGTCAGATGTGGATAAGGGACGGTCCTCGGCTACGGCGCCGACCGGGCGCTGCGCGACGGACGCGCCGACGCCGCCCTGCTGTACACGCCGCGGCAGGACGCCACCGGGCTGGCCACCGAGCCGCTGCTGGAGGAGCCGCAGGTCGCCGTCCTGCCGGCGAGCCACCGGCTGGCCGGGCGCGCCGAGGTGTCGATGGCGGACCTGGACGGCGAGACCCTGCCGCGCGCCCTGGAGCGTCCCGGCGGCCCGGTGGTCGGCGACGGCGGGCAGCTGATGCAGCTGATCGCGCTGGGCCGGGCGGCGGCGGTGCTGCCGGCGTCGATGCGGGGGCTGCTGCGCGACGACCTGGTCGCGATACCGGTCACCGACGCGGCCCCGACCACGCTGGTGCTGGCGTGGCCGGAGGCGTCCCGGTCGCGGGCGCTGGCGGCGTTCGTGCGCTCCACGGTCCGTCACTTATTCCCATCCGACGCTGCCGACGAAGCAGCAAGGTATGATCCCCGTGGT
>NZ_JABXFD010000125.1 GCF_013372625.1 Actinomadura sp. BRA 177 | reverse complement strand
GGCGGCGTCCCGTGATGTCGACCTGCCCGGGTACCCTGCACGTCCCCCAGATGACAGGGCTGCGGCTGACCACCTCGACCTTGTCAGGCTTGCTACTGGTGCCGCGTATACGGCCTCTGCGTCGGTCCTGTGCTTGTGTGCGGCCGCCGTCGCGTATCGGTGCAATACCGTCCAGGAACGAGCGGCCTTGGTTGTGCGTATGCACCTGCGCCAGGTTGATGAGGTAGCGGCCATAGGCAGCGGCATCGGTGTCGCTGGCGTTGGCCAGCCAGTCGGGTATGCGCTGTTGAATCTGGCGAATGCTCGACATGGAGTGGGCGCTCAGCTCTTCTATGCTGGGTACTGCGCGGGTGAGGCTTATGGGGGCGCTGGGTTGGCTGTGTGGCTCGCGGTCTTGGGCCGCGCCTAACTGGCCGAGGGTGTCGATTTGCATGGCGATCAGGGCACAGGCCAGGCTGTCGAAAAAGTTGCCGGTCGGTTCAGACAGGCGCCATTGCAGCGCTATATCCTGTTGCGCGCCGGTCACTTGGGTCGCCAGGTTTTCGCCAAGCGCTTGCAATGAGTCAAATTTCTCGTAGCCGCTGACCAGCGAGTAGGTGAGGATCCGGGTTGTTTTTCCGTGCTCGCCGATCAATACCGCCTTGTCCAGTACGCCGGCATGGTGGGTCTGGCCATTGCGCAGAATATCGACATCAATCAGATAGGCCCTGCTTTTGTACGGGTTCTTGAGGCTGCGGTTTTCCTGTTGGGGGGAGTGAAACAGCATGCGGGCCATGGCACAGTCATCGGCATCCCAGCCTTCCACCGTGCTCACGTTCCATACCTTGCACAGTGAGTTGGCGAACACTTGCCAGCGCGGGCCGCTGCTGCCGTTCGATTGGTTCCAGTAATCGAGCTGCTGTTCCTGAAACGCAGTGAACAGCAGCGGCGACAGCTCATTGATCAAGCGCCCCACGGCATCGATCTTCACCGGCAGGTGCACGTCATTGCTGGCACTGGGTTGGAGTGAAAGGTAATGCTCGCCGTCGATATAGATGACAGGGTCGGGCGATATGGCCTGGCGTGCGAGGACGGAAGTGAGCGGTTCGAAAAAACCATCCAGCGAAACGATTTTATCGTCAACGATTTGCCAGCGCGGTGTACAGACCATGGCCAGGTCCGGGTTGATGTCCACCGTGGGGTACTGCTCGCGCAGGGCGTTGCGCAACGTGGCACTGGCCACTTCCCGGCTGGTGGGGCCGGCGGTCATTTGGGTCAGCAGTTCATAGACATTGGGCGGTCGATCGTTTTGAGGCGTATCCGTGACGGGCGTGCTGTTAGGCATCTGCAGTTCCTTGGCGAGCGTTGGCCCGCGCGGCAGCGACGGGCCTTGGGAGGCGCAAGGTAACGATTCCAGATACGGCGAGAACGGTAGATAAATAAGGGCAAGCAAGCCCGCCCCGCTAAGGGTCAGGTACCGGACTTGAGCTCGGTCCAGGCCCGCGGCCCGGGGCGCCCCGCCCCACGGCGCTGCCGCGGGCCGCGGCCGCCTTCCTCGCTGTCGCTCCTGCAGCCCTGGCGCTCCCGCGGACTGGGGTGGCGACGGCCGGAGGCCTCGCCGTGCGCGGCGCTGACACCCAACGCGTACCGACCCGTCGCTCGCCGCGCGGCTCGCCTCGGCCGCCGCCGAGCGCTCGGCGCTGCTGCCAGGGGAGGACGACGCCGTCGACCAGCTCGCGAGCGTCTACCGGGAACTGGCCGACACCCGCCGCTGAGCCTGGACGCGGAGTTAGACGCGCTAACCGGGGACATGGTTCGGAACGTGCCCGGGAATTTTCGGCGCACCCGGGAACGCCGCCGCGACGACCTGCGTTGAAGTAGGCAATTGGAGGGGAGTATCCCCGCGCGCGGTTCTCGTCAATACGGTCGGCCCATGCCGGCCCGGGTTCCGCGGCCCGCACATCCTTCTCAGGGCGGGAGAGACCTCCAGCGCTCGTTCGTGTCCGCTGGAGGTGTTCACGTTGACCGTTTCACCCCTGGTGTGGGGCCTGACCATCGCAGGCATCCTCGCCGTCATCGCCGCCGACCTGTTCCTGATCCACCGCAACGACACGCGGGAGTTCACCACCCGCAGGGCGGCGTTCTGGTCCTCGATCTACATCGGCCTCGCCGTGCTGTTCGGCATCGGCGTCTGGCTGTTCGCCGGCGGCCGGTACGCCGGCGAGTACTTCGGCGGGTTCGTCACCGAGAAGAGCCTGAGCGTCGACAACCTCTTCGTCTTCATGGTGATCCTCACCCGGTTCGCGGTGCCGAAGCAGGCGCAGCACACCGTGCTGATGGCGGGCATCGTGATCGCGCTGCTGCTGCGCGGCATCTTCATCGCGGTCGGCGCCGCAGCGATCTCGACCTTCACGTGGGTCTTCTTCCTCTTCGGCGCGTTCCTGCTGTGGACCGCGATCGGGCTGGTGCGCGGCGGCGACGAGGACGAGTTCAAGGAGAACCGGCTGCTGCGCTGGTCCAAGCGCGTCATCCCCACCTCGGACGAGTACGCGGGCAGCCGCTTCGTCACCCGGGTGGACGGCCGCCGGCTGATGACGCCGATGGCCATCGTCATGATCGCGATCGGCTCCACCGACGTGCTGTTCGCGCTGGACTCCATCCCGGCGATCTTCGGGCTGACCACCGAGCCGTACCTGGTGTTCACGGCCAACGCGTTCGCGCTGATGGGCCTGGTCCAGCTGTACTTCCTAATCGGCGGCCTGACTGACCGGCTGGTCTACCTGGCGCACGGGCTGGCGTTCATCCTCGGCTTCATCGGGGTCAAGCTGATCTTCCACGCGCTGCACGAGTACGGTGTGGCCTGGGCGCCGGAGATCCCGATCTGGCTGTCCCTCGCGGTCATCGCCGGGACCCTGACGGCCACGACCGTGGCGAGCCTCGCCGCCGCGCGCAAGCCGTCGGACAAGGGGCTGCGCGAGCCGCTGGCCGAGGTCGGCTCGGACGAGCCGGACGCGGCCGCGACACGCGACAGCTGAGACCCGCGCCACTCGCCTCGCACCCGAATCCTGTTCTAGAATCTCGGTCAAAAGGTCTGAGAGAGGGTTACGCATGGCCATCGGGCTGACCGAGGAGCACGAGGCGCTCGCCGAATCGGTGCGCGGCTTCGCCGAGCGCAACATCCCGGCGACGGCCGTCCGGGCCGTGCTGGACGCCGACGCGGAGGCCAGGCCCGGGTTCTGGCCCGCCCTGGCGGAGCAGGGCCTGCTGGGCCTGCACCTGGACGAGGAGCACGGCGGGCAGGGCTTCGGGCTGCTGGAGCTGTCGGTCGTGCTGGAGGAACTGGGCCGCGCCGCCGCGCCCGGCCCGTTCCTGCCGACCGTCCTCGCGAGCGCGGTCATCGACGCGTCCAGCAACGCCAAGCTGCGCGCGGAGCTGCTGCCCGCGCTCGCCGACGGGTCGAAGACCGCCGCCGTCGCGCTGGACGGCGCGCTGACCGGCCGCCGCGACGGCGACTCGCTGGTCGTGTCCGGCACGTCCGGGACGGTGCTCGGCGCCGCGCTCGCCGACGTGGTCGTCCTGCCGGTCGCGGACGGCGACGGGGAGCAGTGGGTCGCGGTCGACGCCGCCGACCTGACCGTCACCCCGGTCGCGAGCCTGGACCGGGTCCGCCGCGTCGCCGCCGTCGGGGCGTCCGACGTGGCCGTCGCCGCCGACCGCGTCGTGGACGGCCTCACCACCGGCCGGGTCGCCGACCTCGCCGCCGCGCTGTTCGGCGCGGAGGCCGCCGGCCTCGCCGGGTGGCTGGTCGAGACCGCGGCCGAGTACGCCAAGGTCCGCGAGCAGTTCGGCCGCCCGATCGGCCAGTTCCAGGGCGTCAAGCACAAGGCCGCCCGCAGCCTGATCGCGCTGGAGCAGGCCCGCGCCGCCGCGTGGGACGCCGCCCGCGCCATGGACGAGGGCACCGAGGAGGCCGGGTTCGCCGCCGCGGTCTCCGCCGTCATCGCGCTCGACGCCGGCGTGCAGACCGCTCGCGACGCCATCCAGATCCTCGGCGGCATCGGCTTCACCTGGGAGCACGACGCGCACGTCTACCTGCGCCGCGCGCTCACCCTGCGGTCGCTGCTCGGCCCGTCCAAGGACTGGGCCGCCAAGGTCGCGGCGGAGGCACTGGGCGAGGGCCGCCGCGAGGTCGTCCTCGAACTCGACGCGGACGCGCAGCCGCTGCGCGAGCGGATCCGCGCCGAGATCGCCGAGCTGGCCGCGGTCGATGACAAGAACGCCCTGGCCGAGCGGATGGGCGACGAGGGCTGGACCGTCCCGCACTTCCCGAAGCCGTGGGGCCGCGAGTCCGGGCCGGTCGAGCAGATCCTCATCCAGCAGGAGCTGCGGGCCGCCAAGGTCAAGGCCCCGAACCTGGGCATCGGCGCGTGGCTGGTGCCGTCCCTCGTCCGGTACGCGTCGGACGAGCAGAAGGAGCGCTTCCTGCGCCCGACGCTCCAGGGCAAGATCGTCTGGTGCCAGCTGTTCTCCGAGCCGGGCGCCGGGTCCGACCTCGCCTCCCTGTCGATGAAGGCGGAGCGGGTCGAGGGCGGCTGGAAGCTGACCGGCCAGAAGATCTGGACGTCCCTGGCGCAGCACGCCCAGTGGGGCTTCTGCATCGCCCGCACCGACTTCGACGCGGCCAAGCACGACGGCATCACCTACTTCCTCGTCGACATGAAGGCCGACGGCGTGGACGTCCGCCCGCTGCGCGAGCTGACCGGCGAGGCGCTGTTCAACGAGGTGTTCCTGGACGGCGTCTTCGTCCCGGACGAGCAGGTCGTCGGCGAGGTGAACCGCGGCTGGCAGGTCGCGCGCAACACCCTCTCCAACGAGCGCGTGTCGCTGTCGACCGGCGGCGGCCTCGGCATGGGCGTCCCCGAGCTGCTGAACTTCTTCAAGGGCCGGGAGCTGGACGCCGTCGTCACCGCCGAGGTCGGCAAGCTGATCGCGCAGGGCCAGTCCATCGACCTGCTGGGCCTGCGCACCACCCTGAAGCAGCTGAACGGCGTGGAGCCGGGCGCGGAGGCCAGCGTCCGCAAGCTCCTCGGCGTCCAGTTCAACCAGGACGTGGCCGACTACTGCTGGGGCGCGCAGGGCACGGCCGCCGCCACCGAGGTCCCCATGACCGAGAGCGGCATCGTCGCCCGCGCCATGCTGTTCAGCCGCGCGATGACCATCTACGGCGGCACGACGGAGGTCCAGCTGAACATCATCGGCGAGCGCCTCCTCGGCCTCCCCCGCGACCCGGAGCCCGGCAAGTAGGGCCGGTCAGCGGGGCCGGAAGGTGTAGGTGAGGTTCACCAGGACGATGCCGGCGATGGTGATCAGCAGGCCGGGCAGGCCGGCGTTGACGACGGCGATCGCGCTCAGCGGGATCGCGGCGAGCAGCGACAGCACCGCCATGGCCAGGCTGTGATCGTGCTCGCCGCCGCGTTGCGGTTCCGGTGCCGGACGGTGCCGGGGCCGCGGCGCGGCGGCGGTGCGGGCGCCGAGGGCCTCCTCGATGCGGTCCACGACCGTCTCGATGAAGGCGTCGTCGTAGTCGGGCCCGAGCTCGCGGCGGGCCGCCATCGCCGCCGTGAGGTCCTCGCGGGGCAGCCGTGGGGTGGTCATGCCTCCGTTATAGGCAGCCGGCGGCCCCGGCCGCGTCACCCCGAGGGGCGAACCGGCCCGTACCCCGCAGGTAGCAACCGGAATACACTGCCGCTTTCGCCACAGATCAGCGGGAGGTCTTCGTGACCCGTTCGAGCGTTCTGGCCGTCTGCGCCGTCGCGGTGCTCGCGTTGGG
>NZ_JABXFD010000330.1 GCF_013372625.1 Actinomadura sp. BRA 177 | reverse complement strand
TCGGGGTGTCGGTCGGAGTGGGCGTGGGCGTCGGCGTCGGGGTGTTGGAGCCGCCGAAGTCGACGTCCGAGCAGGTGTAGAACGCCTCCTGGCTGCCCACGACCCGCTGCCAGATCGAGTACAGGATGTGGCGCCCGGTCCGGGGCGGGATGTTGAGCGTCCACTTGGTGAACGTCGTCGGGTACTGGTGGGTGAACGACGCCAGCGGGACGAGGTCGGCCCAGCGCAGCGGCTGCGTCGGGTCCCAGCCCTCGCGGGTGATGTAGAACTCGAAGTTGCTGTTCGAGTGCGGCGCGGTCGCGTGGTAGGTGATCGTCTGCTGGCCGGAGTGCATCGGCGTGGCCGGCCAGTCGGCGCGCTGCAGGTCCAGGCCCCGGTACTTGGCGCGTCCCGCGCTGCACAGCTGGCCGTCCGGAATGAGCTCGCGGTGGCGGCCGCCGGCGTTCAGCAGCGACACCTCGTTCCAGTCGTAGAACGCCTGCGTGCCGCTGGCCGCGACGGCCGCCTTGCAGGCGTCCGACTGCGGGGTCTCCGGGTCCTCCAGGAAGCAGGTGTACACGCGGCTCGGCGGGTCGGACATCGTGCCGTGCGCGCTCGCGGCCGTCGCGGTGCCGAGCACGACCAGCACGGACGCGGCCGGCACGGCGACCGCCGCCGCGGCGGCCTTCGATCGGATCGATCTCATGTTTCTTCCTTCGGGGGGGGTGGGGGTTACGGCAGGCCGTTCAGGAAGGGCTCGTGGCTGTTCATGAACTCCCAGCCGTAGTAGCGGTCCCAGTTGATCGACCAGGTCATGAGCCCGCGCAGGTCCGGGGACGTCCCGCCGCGCAGCGTGTAACCGCCGCAGCCGGTGCCCTTGACCAGGCAGTTCACCGCCTGCTGCACCTGCGCGGGCGGCGTGTACCCGTTCCCGGCGCTGACCGCGGCGGGCAGCCCGATGCCGATCTGGTCGGGACGCAGGCCGGGGAACGTGTGACCGGTGTTCGCGACCGGGAAACCGGCCTTCACCATGTCGGTCATCGCGATGTGGAAATCGGCGCCGCCCATCGTGTGGTACTGGCCGTCCAGGCCCATGACGGGACCGGAGTTGTAGTCCTGGACGTGCAGGACGGTCAGGTCGTCCCGCATCGCGTCGATCACCGGAAGGTAGGCGCCCGTCCGGTTGTCGCCGGCGCTCGAACCGCCGTAGAACTGGTGGCCGACCTGCACGAAGAACGTCTCCGGCGCCATCGTCAGGACGAACTTCTGGCCGTACTTCGCCTTGAGCGACTTCAGCGCCGAGATCAGGTTGACGATGACCGGGGTGGTCGGGTTGCGGAAGTCGGTGTCACCCGCGTTGAGATAGAGCGAGTGGCCCTCGAAGTCGACGTCCAGGCCGTCCAGCCCGTACCTGTCGATGATCGCCGACACGGACTGGACGAACTTGTCCCGCGCGGCGGTCGTCGTGAGCTGCACCTGGCCGTTCTGGCCGCCGATGGAGATCAGCACCTTCTTGCCCTGCGCCTGCTTCGCGCGGATCGCGGCGATGAACTCCTCGTCGCTCTCCACGTTCGGGCACTCGCTGATCGGGCAGCGGGTGAACCGGATGTCACCGGACGTCGGCGACGTCGGCTCACCGAACGCGAGGTCGATGATGTCCCACGCGTCGGGGACGTCCGCCATGCGCACGTAACCGGAACCGTTGGCGAAGCTCGCGTGCAGGTAGCCGATGAGGGCGTGCTTCGGGAGGCCGGTGTTGGTGCAGCCGGACGTCCGTCCGCTGACCGGGTTGGTCTTGGCCGACTCGCCGACGTCGTTGTAGGCGGCGACCGTGTAGCTGTGCGAGCTGCACGTCGCGAGGTTGGAAATGGTGGTGTTCGTCCCGGCCACGGTGGCCTTCACCGTGCCGCCCTCGTAGACGCGGTAGCCGGTGACCGTCCCCGAGGACTGGCCCCAGGACAGCGCGATCGAGGTGTCGGTGACGGCGCCGAGCTTGGGTGTTCCAGGCGTACCGGGCACACCGGGCTGCGGCTCGCCGCCGGGACCGTCCAGGACGACGTCGTCCGCGTAGTACGCCCCGTTGCCGTACCAGCCGTGCAGGAAGATCTGCGCGGACGACTGGTTCGCACCGGTGGTGAACGTGACCGACAGCTTGGTGAAATCGGTGGCGGACGGCGTCCAGGTGGACGATCCGCCGGTCACACCGAGGTACATGTAGTTACCGCGCACCCAGGCTTCGAGCGTGTAGGCGGTGTTCGGCTGGACGGCCACGGTCTGCGTGCACTGACCGGTGCTGCCGCCCGTGACACCGCCGGCGAGCGCGTGACTCCCCGTCCGGACGGGAGTGGTCGTGACCGACCCGCCGTCACACGACCACGGGCTCAGCGACCCGCTCTCGAAACCGGGGTTGGCCAGGACGTTCGCCGCGTGCGCCGGGGCCGTGACCCCGACCAGCAGCCCGGCGACCATGGCCGCCAGGACCCAGATCTTTCGCATCTCCGGCCTCCTACGGCAGCGTGTCCAGGTGCGCGCCGACGGTGCGGGCGAAGCCGCCGCCGTTGGTCACGTCCCAGTTGATGGACCACGTCATCGCGCCGCGGATGTCGGGATACGTCCGGGACGGCTTGAACGAGCCGCACCCGGTGCCCTTCGCGAGGCAGTCGAGCGCGTTGTTGACCACCGACGGCGCCACGACGCCGCCGTCCGCCGCGCCCGGCCCGGCCGGCAGGCCCAGCGCGACCTGGTCGGGACGCAGCCCGCCCTCCAGTTGGATGCAGGCCAGCGCGGTCATGAAGTCGACCGTCCCCTGCCCGTACACCTTCTGGTCGCAGCCGAGCATCGCGCCCGAGTTGTAGTACTGCATGTGGACGACGGTGAGGATGTCCTTGATCTTCAGCGCGAGCTGGAAGTAGGACCCGCCGGTGGACTGCATGTCGAGCGTCTGCGGCGCCATCGTGATGATCAGGTCGGCGCCCGCCTTGCCGCGCAGGGCGCGCAGCGCCTGCTCCATGTAGGTCGGGTTGAGCCCGTTCTCCAGGTCGATGTCGACGCCGTCGAACCCGTACTCGGTCATCAGCCCGTACACGGTGTTCGCGAAGAGCTGCGCGGACGCGCTGTCCGAGACCCGGATGGCGCCCTTCTCACCGCCGACCGACAGGATGACCTTCTTGCCCTTGGCGTGCAGGCCCGCGATGTCGGACTTGAACTGGGCATCGGTGTAGCCGCCGAGAGCGGTCGAAAGCTCTGGATCGACCTCGAAAGTGACTTCACCGGCCCGCGCCGTGGATTCGCCGAACGCCACCGCGATGAGGTCGTACTCGTCCGGCACCTGAGAGAGCTTGAGTTCCTGCGCGGGGTTGACGAAGTCGTGCCAGTAACCGGTCAGGAAGTGCCGGGGGAGCGGCCCGGTGGCGCACCCGCTGGTCGTCCCGGTGACGGCGTCGCTGGCGGCCGACTCGCCCTCATCGTTGTACGCCTTGACCGTGTAGGTGTGCGCCTCGCACTTGGCGAGCCCGCTGATCGTCGCGGTGGTCCCGCTGACGGTCGCCTTGACGCTGGCGCCCTCGTAGACGCGGTAACCGGCCGGGGTACCGGACGCGGCCTCCCAGTTGAGCGTCAGCGAGGTGTCGGTACGTCCGCTGACCGACAGGTTGCCCGGTTGCCCGAGCCCGCCCGGCTCGGTGGGGCCCCCGGTACAGGGCTGGCCGTTGAACGTGCAGTTCTGCGGGCTTCCAGGACCGTTCCCGAGGAAACCGAACGTGACCGAGCCGCCCGCCGGGATGGTGGCGTTGTAACCGCGGTCGGTGAACGTGTTGTGCTGCCCGTCCTTGGTCAGGAGGGCGTCCCAGTAGGAGCCGACGGACGTCCCGGCGGGCAGGTCGAACTCGACCCGCCACCCGTTGATCGCCGCGGCGGACTCGTTGGTGAGCGTGAACCGTCCCTCCCAGCCCGAGCCCCAGTCGGAGGGCTTGGTGAACGTCGCGGACGCGCCCGCAGCGGCGTGCGCGGTGGCCGGGACGAGCAGGGCGAGCAGCAGGACGGCGAGGACACTGAGAACAGAGCGGGGGCGCAAGGGCTACTCCCTCGTGGTTGGAAGCCGGCGGATTCCCCCGAACCCCGATGCCGCTATTTGTCAGGAAGGTTTCCTATCTATTTAGCAGCACGGTAACCAGCCCCTGTGACCTGGGCAACCCCCTGATCCGGACGTTCCGGCAACCAGCCCAGCTTGGACACCGAACCAGCCCGGCCTCAACCGAACTTCGGCATGAAACGCCGTGAAATGGCCCTGCTCTGGGCAACAACTGCCAATCAGGCCGCGCGGGCGGGCCCCCGGAACACCTGCCGCGCATGCCACCCGATGTACTGCGGCCCGACCGGCTCCAACCCTCGTTGCGGCTCCCGCGCCGCCCGCCCGGCAAGGTCGAGCACGAGACTCCTGGACGTCGCGGCCCGCCCGACGTACTTGCGCGAAACGGTGATGGCCCGCTCCTCGCTCAGCCCGACGACACCCCGGTCGAAGAGCCGATGGTGGAGCGCACACAAACAAATGCCATTGCCCAGCTGATCGGGGCCGCCATACGTCCGCCACCGCACATGCGCCGCGTCCAGCCCGACCGCGACGCCGTTCAGCCAGCCGTCATAACCGCAGAAAGCGCAGCAGTACTCGTACGCCTCCAAAACCTCCAGCCGGAACGCCGGATCGCGACGACCGGGCATTCCCGACGGCAGTTCCGCGTCCTCCAGATCGAGCCCGACCATCTGGCAGATGTCGGCATGCATGGACGGCGCGAAATCGGCGTCCAGCAGCGCCCGGACGAGCCGAGGCAGCAGAGCCGAATCCGCATCGAGCGCCGCGACAAGCCGCGGATGCAACCGCCCGCGCGCATGCAGAGCCCTCAACGGCCCCAGATCCGGCCCGGGACTGGACCCGCCGTCGGCCGTCCTGACTTCCCACAGCAGGTCGTCGTTCGTCAGATGATGGAACGGATAACCCGCACTGGTCTTCCGCGGCGGCCCGAACTCGCGCAACAACTCGTTCAGGTCGTTCTCCAGCGCCGAGAACTCGATCGGACGGGCGCCTTCCCGCTGAAACCGTCCGAGCGCGTACAGCAGGAGCAGCGGCTTATGCGGGGCACGCTCCCCATTGCGCGAGTACCTGCGGACGCTCAGCACCCGATCAACCCAGTCCACGCCTGAAACCCTAGTGGTCGAGGACGGCCCGGAGCGTGGAGTCAGCGGCCTCCTCAGCCGTGCCGACGGCACCATTCCATTTCTCGGCGAACGCGTCCGCGTTCTCCTGGAAAGACCGCCTCATGGAGGGGCCGGACAGCACCCCGGCGACCGCGACCAGGTGACGCGCCCACACACGGCCTTCAACGGTGGCGGCGATGTTCAGCGTCCACTCCCCGTCCCGCTCCGCGACCCGCTCGACGGTCAGGGCAGCCTCGCCCGCCGGGTTCTCCGCGGTGGCGGTGAGCGGGGAACCACCGCTCCACCAGCGTCCGAGATCTGCCTCCGCCGCCGCCTTGACAGACGTGTAGCCCTTGAACTCCCCGGCGAGGCCGGCGCGGATGATCCGGGCGCTGTCGATTTCGACCCAGCCCGTCTGCACGTCGTCCGGACTGTCGAACTCGATGCGGCTCGGCCCATCGAACTCCCACGCCACGACATGCACATAGAGCGGCTCGACCTCGTCCTCCGAAACGAAGTCAATGCGATACTTGGCGCCCGGCTTGATGTGCTTTCCCTTGAGGAGTTCCACGCCGAAAGAACCCTCAGAATCTTTCACCAGCCGCCCCCTCTCAAAAGGCAACCCCTCGATCCCCCGCTGAAGGGCGGCCGCATACGCGTCGGCCCACTCACGAGGGACGGCCTTGAGCGTTATGCGATGCTCGAATTCAAGTCGCTCCCGCATTCCTTGTTCCACCATGCCGGGCACTTCGGCGTTCCACGCGGCCACGGCCTTGGTGAACCCCTCGTCCAGCATGCGCCGGACGCGTCCCCGCATGACGGCGAGCCCCACCGCCGCCACCGGACGCAGAAGGGAGCGCCCACCGAACCTCGCGTTCGCCCGAACGGACCAACGCCCACCCACGTCCTTGCGCCGCCCAATCTGCAGATCCGCATGGGCGAACGGATGTACGACCCGCAGCGAAACCGGAGACGTCTTCGAACCAAGCGCAGACCACCACTCCTCGGCCCGCAGCTCACCTTCCCACCGCGCACGCCGCAACCAGCGAAACGGCTTCGGCCCCTGGTAGTCACCCGCGATGCCGACGGTATGCAGCCGCCGTCCGGACATGCGCAGGTCCAACCGCAGATTGACCACATGACCGTCGGAAGTAACCGTGACGTCGATCCGCGACTCGCCAACCCGGTTCCAGGCCGGAACATGCACCTCGACGTCCAGCTCCTCGTTCCCACCGCGATAGCGGGCCCCGGCGGCAAGGTGCCGCCCCTCCACCAACCGCAAGCCATCCAGGACGGCCTCACCGAACACGAAACCGCGCTCGGTGATCGGCACCTCCTCCACCGCGTCCAGCAGCGCCCGCACGACCTGATCCAGCAGATCACGCGAAAACGGAGCAACCTCGGCATCACGTCGATAACGACCCATACCGATCATGGTCGCGCGTGCTTCCCGGAACCGCCAGCAGAAGGAGCTCACTTCGGGCAGGAGGCGACGGGCCGCAGTGCCTCCACGTCGGTGAAGCGGATCGTCCGCACGTGGCCCGTGGCGAGCCGGACTGCCATGGTGCCGGACGACGCCGGACGCGACTCACCGCAGACAACCGCGCCGCTCGTGAGCGTGATCTCGATGTGCTCGGGCGTCTTCGGAGCGGGGGCGAACCACGTCATCCCGGTCGCCGCGGCCATGAGAGCGACGGTCGCGATCGTGGCGCCCACGGCTCCGTTGAGGTTTCTGACCGCGTTCCGCGCACGCCAGGCATCGTGCCCCTCGATGCCGCCGAACCTGTCGATGTCCTCGCGGCTGGTCGTCCTCGGGCGGCCGTGCGCGGCGCATAGCGCGAGGTAGGCGCCGGTCACGCCGGTGATGAGGGAGAGCAGCGTGATGACCGCGACGCAGATCTGCCAGTCCGGCCGGATCTCCGCAAGAGTCGACCGGCCTTTGACGACGGAGACGGTCGTGATCAGCGCCAGCAGCCCGGCCAGGCCGTTGCGCCAGCTCTCCGCGGCCTTCCGGACGTCATCGAGCTGGCGTTCCGCCGCCCGTGCCACGGCGTCCTCGGCGTCCAGGCCGGCTCGCCGGGAGCGTCCCGCCGCGACCACCTCCGCGGACGTCCCGTCGGATGGGACGGTCACGGCCAGACCGCGCGGATCGTCCTCGCCCAGCCGCACCCCCGGGGCGGCCCGTCAGGGAAGGCGGACGGATGCTCGTCGCAGTTGCAGCGCACGGGGAACTCCTTGTAGCGGGAACCGCCGGCGTCCGTGGTCCGTGGCAGCAGTTCGGCGAGGCGGGCGAGGCTCTCCGGATCGGGTACCGGCTCGTCCGACCGGACGAGCGTCAGCCAGTGCGTGCCGCTGATCTCGTGCCCGCAATCGGGACACGTGCCGTCGTAGCCGATGTGCGTCGTCCTGCGGGCGTCCGGGTAGAGCCGCGCCCGCAGGTCGAGATCCGGTTCCTCGATCTCGGCGGGGCTGGGCCCCGGCCTCTCACTACGGTTGCGAAAGCCGGGCAGTCGCATCGTCGGAAACCTCCGTTCTCCCAAGGCCGCCGTAGCCGATGAGCGCCAGGCCCGCCCAGAACACCGGATGCCATCCCTGGCGCAGCGCATGCACCTGGGCGGCTTGGAGGGCGGCCCCTGCCGTCGTCCCCTCCGCCAGGTCCCGGTAGACGCGCCCGAGCAGTTCGCCGGTCTCCTCGATCGGCAGATCCCACAAACCGGCGATGACGCTGTGCGCGCCGCGGCTCAGGCACACCGTCACCAATGCCAGCGGGAACGGGCCGGGCTCGGCGCGGCTGGACCTGCAGGATCCGGCCACGACGACGGGCGGGAACCGCCACTCCAGCATTTCGCCCGCTGTCACCGGGCCCGAGGAAAAAGCGACGGAGTAGCCGAGCCCGGTCCCTTTGCCATGCGCCGCGATGGACAGCACGTCGGCCCCGCCGTCCGGGAGGGACACGGCCTCGGCGACCACGGTCCCCGCGTCCTGCAACGAGGCCAGGCGCTCCCGCTCCGGGGCCGATTCAAGCGCGAACATCGTCTGTACCCGGAGTGGATTCCCGCGCTGCCGCTCCTGCTCGGCGAGCAGCGCGTGCAGCCGGAGGCCGGTGCACAAGACGACCTGGCGAGTCTCGATCAGCGTGTGCCCGCCCGCCCGCAGTGCGGGGAAGGGCACGTGCCACAGCGGGCCGTGCGGGACGACGACCAGCGGCGGACCGGGCTCGCCGGAACGCAGCCGGTCGGCCAGCGGCTCGGGCAGCAACTCCCGGCCCAGCACCTCCCAGGCGTCCGGATCCCGCACTTCGCCCGCGCCCAAGACTCCCGCAAGGGCGAACACGAGATCCGGGGACGCCTCGATGGGGTCCAGGACGCTCTCACCGTCCGGTGAGATCCACAGCCGGAAACCTCGCACCCGGTCGGGCCAGGCATCGGTGAGCCGGAACATCAGCACGTCGCGCCCCCGGAGGCGGGGCTTGAGCCAGTCCAGATCGACAGGTTCCGGGGCGAACTGGCCGGCGAACACGCCGGCGACCTGATCGATGAGGGCGACCCGCAGCTCGCGCGCCCGCTCAGCGGCCGCTTCGCGCTCCGCCTGGTCGAGCCGCGCGTCCGCCGCCGCGTCCTCGGCCGCCAGAAGGCGCCGGGCGAGCGCGACACCGGCCGAGTCGATCATCTCGATGTCCCGGTGCAGGACGTCGGACACCCCGTCCTGCGCCATGTCCTCCATGATCTTCAAGGCCGGCTCCGCCGCGCCCAGCTCGGCCAGTACCGTCAGCCCGTCGAACACCGCGCCGCGCGCCGTGTCGGCGCTGCCGGCCCGCCAGTCCGGACGCGACAGGAGGCCGCGCAACCGTGCCATCTCACCGAAGCCCTCTTCTACCAGCCCGATGACGCGCTCGCGTTCCAGCGAGCCACGCGCCATCGTGCTGAGCAGCAGCAACCCGCGGCCCGCGGTCAGATGATCGCCGTTGTGGCGCGCCTGGACCACGGAGTACGCGATGGTGTCCGCGGCTTCGCGCGTCCGGCCCTGTTCGACCAGGGCAGGTGCCTGGGTGACCCCGTACAGCATGGCCCAGTACGGCAGCTGCGAGCCGGTGCCGAGTTCGGACCGCCTGCCGAGAAGGATGAGCGCCACGATCCGCGCGTTCGACCCGCGCGGCGCGCGGCGGGCGACCTTCTCGAACGCGGCCTCGGCTGCGGTCTCGTCCACCGCCCGCAACCGCATCGCCTCCAGCAGGCGCCGCATCCACACGGTCTCGCTGCGGCGCGGAGTGACCTCGACCGCCCGGTCGAGCATCTCGATCGCTCGCTGCGGGTCCTTGTCCGAGTAGAAGGACCACGCCGCCATCAGGGCCTCGGCGCGGGCCGAACGCGGCGCGGCGCCCTGCTCGGCCAGCCGGACCAGCCGCCGGACCGCCTCCTCCGCGGCCGCGTGCTCATTTCTCAGGTCCAGTACGCCGGAAATGGTGATCAACAATTGTATCTGCATTTCCGGAATCCCACTGGTCATCGGAAATCCGAGCAGTTCCGTCGCTGTTCGGAGGAGGAGGTCATGGTCGCCCGCCTGTATTCCGCGTTGCAGGTCCCCGGTGAGTCGCTGCATTTCGCGGAGGAGTCGCTCGCTATCGCCGGACGCCTGCACCGCCTTCCACATCGCCAACGACATTGACACCTTCCCCACCGGCGTCCCCCGTCCCCTTGTGGCCCCTGCGCCTTGTCCGTCTTACCCGAAGGACACCAGACCGGCCGGTGGCCGGGACGGATGTGGCCATAGCCGGACGCGCGGGTTTGAGGGCGCGCGGCCCGCACCATGAGAGGTGCTGGTGGTGTTCTCGCCGTGGGAGGCATGGCGGTTATAGGGTCGGTGGGGCGGTTCTGGAGGAGGGGCGTGGTGGATAGGGTTTCGCGGGTTGATAGTGGTGTTCCGCATCCGGCTAGGGTTTATGACGCCTGGTTGGGTGGCACGGACAACTTTGAGGCCGATCGGGTGGCTGCTGAGGCCGGGTTGCGGGCCTTTCCGGCTACGGTGAAGTCTGTGCGGGCCAACCGGGCGTTTCTTGCTCGGGCGGTGGAGTATCTGGTTGCTGAGGCTGGGATCCAGCAGTTCTTGGATGTTGGTACCGGGCTGCCTTCGGCCAATAATACGCATGAAGTTGCCCAGGCGATTGTGCCTGAGAGTCGGGTTGCTTATGTGGACAATGATCCGATTGTGCTGGCTCATGCCGAGGATCTTTTGAGGGGTACCGATTCGGGTTTGACCGGGTACATCGACGCTGATCTGCGTGAGCCTGGGAAGATCCTGGAGGCGGCTGCGCGTACGCTGGACTTCAGGCGGCCGGTGGCGGTCATGCTTATTGGTGTGCTCCATTTCATCGGGGATGAGGCGGAGCCTTATCGGGTTGTGGAGAGGTTGATGGGCGCTGTTCCTCTGGGGAGTTATCTGGTGATCTCTCATACGGCGAAAGATATTTTTCCCGAGGAGATGGCGGCGTTCGCGCGGGCCATGAATGAGAATTCGGCGGCGAAAGTTACGCTGCGCGAGCGTGCGCAGGTCTCCGGGTTCTTCGGTGGGCTGGAGCTCGTCGAGCCCGGCGTTGTGCAGGTGTCCCGGTGGCGGCCCCGTTCCGAGGTTGAGGCGTCCGCGCCTGCTGTGCTCTGGGGCGGTGTGGGCCGCAAGGCGTAGTAGGGCGGCCCGCGTCCCGGGAGGGGGGACGCGGGCCGCGTGGGGGTGGGTTAGAAGCCGGCTGTGATCTTGGTGAACTGCCAGTCGGTCTGGTCGGTGCCGCTGCCGGGACGGTCCCGGTTGACCGACCAGAAGGTGAACCTGGCCAGGCCGTGGGACTTGGCCCAGTCGCGGATCTGCGTCCAGACGGCCGTGGTCGTGATCTCGCCCTGGTCGGAGCGGCCGTTCATGCCCGAGATGCCCATGTGGGTGTAGGCGACGGCGTCCGACCAGCCGAAGGCAGAGGTCAGCGCCGTCTTGAGGCCCTCGGACGCCTGGACGGTGCTGCCGTACATGTCGGCGCCGCCGCCGAAGTTGAACGGCATGATCGAGAAGATGTCCACCGGGACCTGGAGCTCGGCCGCGCGGTCGATGAGGCGCGTGCCCCAGTAGTTCGGCCCGGTGGTGAGGGTCGGCATCGTCAGGATCGTCTGGATGCCGGGGTTGTTCTGCTCGATGATCTTCAGCGCGCCGAGGATGCGGTCCTGGACGGCCGCGTTCTCGAACTCGTCGCTGTTCTCGATGTCGACGTCGATGGCCTTGAGGCCGTAGGCGTCGATGACCTGCTGGTAGGCGCCGGCGAGCGCCTGGGGCGTGGAGCAGTTCGGGCCGAGCTTGTTGCCCGACCAGCCGCCGATGGACGGCAGGACGTCACCGCCGGCCGCGCGGATCTTGGCGATCGCCTGCTCGTCCACGCCGCTCTTGAGGGGGCGCTGGCTGTCCCACGACGGCGTGCAGCCGCCGCCGGACAGGATGAACGCCATCGTGAACCACTTGATCCCGGTCGCGTTCATCACCGTCGTCGGGTCCGGCGGGTTGCCCCAGCCCAGGTACAGGTAGGGCGCGGCGTGCCGGGAGACGGGCGGTGTCGTGCAGCCGGTGGTGGTGGCCGAGACCGAGGCGCTCGCCGCCGACTCGCCGACCGAGTTGTACGCCTTCACCGTGTAGGTGTGGTTCGAGCACTTGGTCAGGCCGCTGATCGTGGTGCTCGTCCCGTTGACGGTGGCGCGGGCGGTGGAGCCCTCGTAGACGCGGTAGCCGCTGACGTCACCGGACGAGGGGGACCACGAGAGGGTGAGCGAGGTGTCGGTCTTGCCGGTCACGGTCGGTGTGCCGGGTGCGGAGGGCGTGCCGGGTTCGGTCGGGCCTCCGCCGCCGTCGCAGGACGCGCCGTTGAGCTTGCAGCCCTGGGGCGCGCCGGAGCCGCCGACGATGAAGCCGAAGGAGACGGACGCGCCGGCGGCGACCGCCCCGTTGTACTCGCGGTTGGTGAACGTGGAGTGCTGCCCGGACTTGGTGAGCAGCGCGTCCCAGTAGGTGCCGACCGAGGAGCCGGACGGGAGGTCGAACTCGACCTTCCACGACGAGATCGCCGAACCGGTCTCGTTCTTGATCGTGTACTTGCCCTCGTAGCCGGAGCCCCAGTCGGACGACTTGGTGAACGTCGCCGTCAGCGACGCGGCGTTGGCCGCGACGGGGGCGAGCAGGGCGAGGACGAGGGAGCAGAGGGCGGTGAAGAGGAAGCCGGGAAGAAGTGTTCTTCGCAAGGTCACTCCCGGGTAGGAGACGTGGATGAGCGGGAATCCCCCGAGCCCCGAGCGGATCGTGCTGCGGTGTCAGTGGTGCGCGGCGGGCGGCGGGCGCGGCATGCGGTCGACCTTCTAATAGGAAACTTTCCTATAAATCGACTGAACGGTAACCGGCGTGCGGCGCGCTGGCAACCCCTTGCGGAGACTCCGGTGCAGCGGCTGTCTGGCGTGCCCGCGACCACTGCCGCTGGTGGACCGGACCAGTGCGGCCGGTGCCGAAAAGGTTTCTTCGAAGGGCCCGGCTCAGTTCCCGGGGGCGCGCGTCACCAGTACAGGTTGATGTCGACGCGGAACTCCCAGTTGCTGGGGAAGACCTTCTGGCACTCGATCACGGCCTTGTGCCCGCCGTGGTCGAGGGTGTGCTGGGAGCCGTCCCGGAAGCAGTCGGCGGCCTCGTCCTCGCTGAAGTAGGCCACGCCGCGGCCGAGCCATTGGGACCGGTCCCGCGCCGGAGCCGGATCGCACCGGTCACTCGGGGAGCACGTTCGCTTGAGCGTGAGGAACGCGTGCTTCCCGTTGATGCCGGAATACCACGTGTCCAGGGTGTCGGCCGTCCCCAGGCCCTCGAACCAGTCCTTCATGTAGTGGTTCGGCTTGTACTCGGAGTAGTAGTAGCTCGTCCAGACCACGATGATGAGGAGGACGACGGGTATCGCCAGGATCGGGAGCAGCCAAACGCGCGACTTCCGCCTCCTCGGGGGAAACGGCGGCCGGTACATCCCCATGGGCGGCGGCCCGCCCGGGCCCGCAGGCCCCGGGAAGGGGCCGGCCGGCCCCGGCACCGGTGGCGGACCCGCCCATCCCGGCGGTACCCGACCCGGCCCCGGGCCATTGTGGAAAGGCCCTGGGGCACCGGCGTCGGGGGGCGGAGTCATGGCGCCTAACAATAGCCGTCAGGTACCGCGCGCGGGGGAAAGGGCGGGAAGTGGTCCGTCAGTCCGGGGAGGGGCTCTCCGCGCCTATCTTCGTGATCAGCCCGCTCGCATAGGCGACCGCGACCGCCTGACCACGGGTTCCGACGTCGAACTTCTTCAGCACGTTGTGGACATGGGTGCGGACGGTCGTGATGGAGATCGACAGCTCGGTGGCGATCTCGACGTTGGACGCCCCGCGGCCGAGCAGCAGGATCACCTCCTTCTCCCGGGAGGTGAGGTTCACCGCCTCGGCGGGGTGCGCCTCGCGCGGCGCCGCGTCGGGCGCGCGGCAGAGGGCGTGCCGGGCGCCCTCCGGGATGAGCAGGGTGTCGCCGGCGGTCACCAGGCGGAGCGCCTGCAGCAGCTGGTCCGAGGAGGTGTCCAGGGACAGCACGGCGGAGACGCCGAGCCCGATCGCCTCGACCGCCCGGTGCACGTTCTCCGTCTTCGCGATGACCACGACCTTGCAGAGCCCGGACAGTTCCGCGAGCTCGCGCTGATGCGTGACGATCGTCAGCGCCGGGGCGACGACGAGCGTGACGTCCGGGGCCTTCCGCGCGGCGTCCCGGAGCACCCGGTCGCCGGCCGTGTGGCCGATGATCTCAATGTCCGAGCCGTTCTTCAGCAGTGCCGAAAAACAGTCGGCGATGATCGTTCTTTCGCAGCAGAGAAGCAGTCGCTGTCTTACTGCCATCGGTCCTGCTCGGGGAAATAGGACGGCGCGGTCTCGATAATGTAAAGCATTTTTCCGGTGGCCCCCGTGGCGCTCTGCGAATCCCGGCTCCGGTGCCGTGCAGGGCGGGGAGCGAGGGTACGGATGGTTGAAAGTTCATTGGGTCTCAGCGGCGGTCACTCTCCGAATGTGTGCGCTTACCAGTCGTGCTCCGGCGTCATCGCGTCGATCATTATGACAAGTTATGGCGCCCGTGTGGACCGTTCGAACGGCCTATTTATCCGCTCTTTATCTGCGGGTCGCCGGGGCGGACATGCGGCCGGCCCGGTTTCGGTCCCGCGCCTAACGGATGCCAAGTCCATTAATCGGCTGAATAATACTTCTGGCCTGCGTCAGCTGAATAGTCAGGCCCTGTCATTGCCACTTGACCAAGATCGGCCAGCGGTGCGGCGGGCGGTCAGTGGTTCGTCAGCGCGGCCGTCAGCGCAATGCACGACAGTCGGGCCGTCCGCTGATCTCCAACGCCGTTCCCGCGGCATAGGGGGAAGTCGTGAGTGCTGTCTACGACCGATTGGTCGATCTGCTGGTGGACCGGTTCGAGGTCGACCGGGCCGCGGTGGGCCCGGACGTGGTCTTCGCGGACCTCGACGTCGACTCGCTGTTCCTGGTCGAGCTGCTGCTGGTGGCGCAGTCGGAGTTCGCCGGCGCCGAGCTCGCCGAGGACCTGGTCGCGCCGTCCGACACCATCGGCCGCGCCGCCGAGCTGATCGAGCGGCGGCTGACCACGGCGGCCTCGCCGTGACCGCGGCGGACTTCCTCATCGGGTACATCGCCGACGCCTGGATGGGCGGGGACGCCGCCGGGCTGCGCGCCGACACGCCGATCATCGAGCTGAACATCATCGACTCGGCCGCGATCTTCGACCTGGTGCACGCGCTGCAGGCGGAGTTCGGCGTCACCGTCCCGCTGCCGGAGATCACGCCCGCGAACTTCGGGTCGGTCGGCGCGATCGCCGCGCTGGCCGGCCGGCTGGCCGCGGAGGAGAAGAGCGTCCGATGACCGACCTGGCACACAGCGCCCCGGCCCCGGCCCGCCGGCAGGTGCTGGAGATCATCGCCTCGAACACCCTGTACGACGTCGCGCAGCTGCGGCCGGAGAGCCACTTCGAGGGCGAGCTCGGCGTCGACGCGGCCGTCCTGGAGGCGATCGTCGGCGACGTCCGGGACCGGTTCGGGCCGCGGGTGCGGCTGCCCGGCGAGCCGGCCACCCCGCAGGACCTGATCGACGCGGTCGAACGCGCGCTCGCCGCCGGCGCCCCCGGCGACGACGCGGGCCTGCCCGAGGCCGTCATGGCGGCGGCGATGCGGCACACCCACTACCGGCGCGACCAGCTCGACCTCGACGCCGAGCTGGAGGCGGAGCTGGGCATCGACTCGGTGGTGCTGGCCTCGATCATCGGCGACGCGGCCGAGGAGCTCGGGCTTCCGGACGGTCTCGCGGCCGAGATCACCGTGCCGAACCTCCGCGCCCTCATCGGGGAGCTGCGCGCCCGCACCGGCGCACCCGAGCCCCCGCCGGACGAACTCGATCCGGAAGAGCTCG
This sequence comes from Actinomadura sp. BRA 177, assembly GCF_013372625.1. Lineage (GTDB taxonomy): Bacteria > Actinomycetota > Actinomycetes > Streptosporangiales > Streptosporangiaceae > Spirillospora. The sequence goes on along the minus strand of NZ_JABXFD010000330.1, from coordinate 21,682 downwards.
CGGTGGGGGAGCTGGACCCCGTCCGGCCGGCGCCGAGCACGTCCTGGGACGGCCGCTCCATGCGCGACTTCATGGACGACCGCGACCCCGACCTGTTCGCGAAGGCCCGCGGCTTCACGTCCTACCTGCGCGGACGCGAGGCCGAGCACCTCTACTGGTACGGGATGCCGCTGCGGTCGCGGTGCGCGAACCGTGCCCGGATCCACGACGAGCTGACGGGCCGCACCCGCGAGTTCCTCATGTTCGCCTCGAACAACTACCTCGGGCTGGCGAACCATCCGCGGGTCGTCGACGCGATCTGCGAGGCGACCCGCTCCTACGGGGCGACCAACACCGGCTGCCGGATCATCGGCGGCACGAACCACCTGCACAAGGAGCTGGAGCGGCGCCTCGCCGCGTTCAAGCGGAGGCCGGCCTGCATCGTGTATCCCGGCGGGTACTCCGCCAACCTCGGCGCGGTGTCCGCCCTGGTCAAGAGCCATGACGCGCTGATCGTGGACAAGCTCAACCACATGAGCATCGTGGACGGCTGCAAGCTGTCCGGCGGCGTCCGCAAGATCTACGGCCACAACGACATGCGGGCCCTGGAGCGGGTGCTGGAGCGGTGCGAGGGGCAGGTCCGCGGCGGCAAGCTCATCGTCACCGACGGAGTGTTCAGCATGCACGGCGACGTGTGCGACCTGCCGGAGATCGTCCGGCTGGCGCGCCGGTACGGGGCGCGGGTCATGGTGGACGACGCGCACGCGACCGGCGTCCTCGGCGAGCGCGGTTCCGGCACCGCCGAGCACTTCGGGCTGAAGGACGAGGTGGACCTGGAGCTCGGCACCATGAGCAAGGCCCTCGCCGGCATGGGCGGCTTCGTCGCCGGCGAGGAGGAGGTCGTCGAGTACCTCCGCTTCTACTCCAACTCCTACGTGTTCGCCGCGACGATCCCGGCCGGTGTCGCGGCCGGGCTGATCGCGGCGATCGACGTCCTGGAGGAGGAGCCGGAGCGGCTCGCCGCCCTCTGGTCGAACATCCGCCGGCTGCGCGCCGACCTCGCCGATGCCGGGTTCGACCTGGAGGACACGCAGAGCGCGATCCTGCCGATCGTCATCGGGGACGAGCGCCGGGCGCTGGAGATGGGCCGGGCGGTGCGCGCCCGCGGCCTGTTCTGCCAGACGGTCGTCTTCCCCGGCGTGCCGCTCGGCGACGCCCGGCTGCGGGTGAGCGTGACGTCCGAGCACACCCCCGAGGACCTGGCGCTCGCCGCGCAGATCTTCGTGGACGCGGCGCGGGAGACCGGCGTCCTGCCCGGCGGCGGACGGGAGGCGGGCCGGTGAGCGCGCGGCGGCTCGGCGTCCTGGACGAGAGCGTCGCCGGGCTCCCGGACGTGGAGTCGGCGGAGCACGCGGCCCGTCCCGCCCTCGTCGGGCGACGGACGATCACCTACGGCCGGCTCGCCGACACGGTGGGACGGGCGTCCGCCGCGCTCCTCGGGCTGGACGCGCGGCTCGGCGACCGCGTCGCCATCTGGATGGACAAAGGCCCTGAATACGCCGAGGCCATCCTTGCGGCGCTGCGGGTGGGCTGTGCCTACGTGCCGATCGACGGCGGCCAGCCGTCCGCCCGTGCGGGCACGATCCTGCAGGACGCGCGGCCGATCGTCCTGTTCACCGATCGACGCCATCTGGCTCTGCTGTCGGGAACGGAACTAGGCCCGTCCGTCCGGGCGATCGTGGTGACCGACGGTGTGCCGCCGGGCAGCCGGGCCATCGCCTGGGAGACCTTCCTGAAGGACGCCGACACCGCACGGGAACGGCCGCGCGTCACACCGTCCGACCTCGCCGCGATCCTCTACACCTCGGGCTCGACCGGCACCCCCAAGGGCGTCAAGATCTCGCACCGCAACCTGACGGCCTTCACCGGCTGGGCGCGCCGTGAGCTGGACGTCGGCGCCGACGACGTGTTCGCCAACCACGCCTCGTTCAACTTCGACCTGAGCACTTTCGACCTGTTCGTGGCGATGTCGGTCGGCGCCGCCCTCTGGATCGTCGAGGACGCGCAGGCCCGCGACGTCGCGGCGCTCACAGAAGGAATCCGCGAGCACGGCGTCACGGTCTGGTACTCGGTGCCGTCCATCCTCGCGCTCCTGACGGCGTCCGGTGCGCTGACGGCCGAGACGTCGCGCGGCCTGCGGTACGTGCTGTTCGCCGGCGAGGCGTATCCGATGCCACGCCTGCGGGAGCTGAACGAGCGGCTGCCGCGCTCGACCGTCCTCTACAACCTGTACGGGCCGACGGAGACGAACGTCTGCACCTACCACCGGGTGCGGCCCGAGGACCTGGCGCGGGACGAGCCGCCGCCCATCGGCAGCGCGGTCGGGAACGCCCGCCTCATCGTCGTGGACGAGCACGGCCGCCCCCTCGACGCCCCGGACGCGTTCGGCGAGCTGGTCGTCGAGGGCGACTGCGTCACGCCCGGCTACTGGGGCCGCGACGCGGAGCCGCCCGCCGAGGCGCACCGCCGGCACCGGCACGCCACCGGCGACCTGGTCAGCCGCGAACCGGGCGGACTGCTCGCCTACCGGGGCCGCAAGGACCGGATGGTGAAGCTCTCCGGCCACCGCGTCGAACTCGGCGAGGTCGAGGCCGTGGCGCTGCGGCACCCCGCGATCGGCGAGGCCGCCGCTCTCGTCACCGACGCCCGGCTCGCCCTGTACTACACCGTCCGCGCCGGCGCGGACGCGCCGAGCCTGCTCGACGTCAAGCGGCACTGCGCCCGGCACCTGCCGAAGTACATGGTCCCGCACGCGGCGACCCGGCTCCCGGAGTTGCCGCGCAACGCCAACGGCAAGGTCGATCTCGGCCGGCTCCGCGACGTGCGGGCGGGCCGCCCGGCCATCCCCGCATCCCTCTCGTCATGAGCGGTGGAACGATGACGCGCTTCAACCAGATCGAGGACGGCCCCGAGCCGGAGACGGTGGCGGACGTCCTGCGGCACCACGTCCGGCGGACCCCCGACCGGCTCGCCTACCGGTTCCTCACCGGGCTCGGCGGGGACAGCGAGTCCTGGACGTACCGGGACCTGGACGCCCGAGCCCGCGCCGTGGCCGGACGGCTCCAGCGCGAGGGGCTGCGGAACCGGCCCGTCCTGCTGCTCCTGCCGCCCGGCCTGGAGTACGTCGCCGGCTTCCTCGGCTGCCTGTACGCGGGCGCGATCGCGGTCCCCGCCTACCCGGCCGGCACCGGCCGGACGGGCGGGTCCACCGAGCGTCTCGCCGCAGTCGCGGAGAACGCACGCGCCGATTGGGCGCTGGTCGACGAGGAACAGAAGCGTCCCCTGGACGGCATCCGCTGGCTGGCGACCACAGAATGCGGCCCGGACGACGCCGAGGAGTACCGCGACCCCGGCCTGACCCCGGGATCGCTGGCGTTCCTTCAGTACACGTCCGGTTCGACCGCGTCGCCCAAGGGCGTGATGGTGAGCAACGAGAACCTCGTCGCGAACCTGCGCGCGATCCACCTGATGATGGAGCACGACCGTGACTCCGTCCTGGTGTCCTGGCTGCCGCCGTACCACGACATGGGGCTCATCGGGGGCCTGCTGACGCCGCTGTACGGGGGCATACCGGCGCATCTCATGGCGCCGAAGACGTTCATCCAGCGTCCGCTGCTGTGGTTGGAGACGATCTCCGCGACGCGCGCGACGACCGCGATCTCCCCGAACTTCGGCTTCGACTACTGCCTCCGCCGAATACCCGAGGAGCAGGCGGCCGCGCTGGACCTGTCGTCCTGGCGCCTCGCGTTGAACGGCGCGGAGCCGGTGCGCGCCGACACCATGGACGCGTTCGCCGAGCGGTTCGCCCGATCCGGCTTCGACCGGCGCGCACTGCTGCCCTGCTACGGGCTGGCGGAGGCGACACTGCTGGTCAGCGGCGCCGCCGCAAGCCGTCCGCCGCGGATCGGCACGCTCGACGCCGCCGCGCTGGAGAACGGCCGCGCCGAGGCGGCCCGGGCGGGCGACCGATCCGTCCGGTCGGTCGGCTGCGGCCCCGCCGCCGACCGCGTCGGCGTCGCGATCGTCGACCCGGCCACCCGGCGGCGCCTCCCCGCCGGCCGGGTCGGCGAGGTCTGGGTGCGCGGACCGGGCGTCGCCCGCGGGTACTGGCGCGACGCCGACGCCACCCGCGAGACGTTCCAGGCCCGGATCGAGGACGAGGACGGCCCCCCGCACCTGCGCACCGGCGACCTCGGCTTCGAGTGGGACGGCGAACTCCACCTCGCCGGCCGGCTGAAGGACGTCGTGATCGTCCAGGGCCGCAACCACTACCCCCAGGACATCGAGCTGACCGTGGAACGCACGGACGACGCCCTCCGCACCGGCTGCGGCGCCGCGTTCGGCATCGACATCGACGGCGCCGAAGAGCTCGTGATCGTCTACGAACTGGACACGCACCGGGCCGGCGACCCCGGCGACCTGCTCGCCCGCGTCCGCGCCGCCGTCGCCCGCGAGCACGACCTCTCCCCGCACGCGATCGTCCTGGTCAAACGGGCCACCGTCGGCAAGACGACGAGCGGCAAGATCCAACGCCGCGCCTGCCGCGACGCGTTCCTGTCGCTCACCCTCCCCGTCCTCACCGCCAGCGTGACCCACGCCCCCGCCCCCGGCACCGCAGCACGACCCGACCGGGCGGGCGTCCTCGAAGTGATCAGGTCCGAGACCGGCAGTTCGGACGTCGAAGACCGCACCTTCGCCGACCTCGGCCTGGACTATCCCGGCCTCCTCGTCCTCGCCGAACGCCTGGAACGCGAACTCGGCCTACGCCCCCCGCTGGGTGAACTGCTGGCGTCCCCCTCAGTACCCGTGCTGCTGACTCGCATCACCGGGAAACGCGCCGGCGAAGGCACTGTGGCCGACGCAAGAGAAGCCGCCGGAGACGCCGACAAGAAAGGCGTCGCGAAACGCCCCTGCGAAGGCGCTGCGGTACGCGCCGGACAAGGCGACGCGGAAGGTGCTTGGAAAGCCGCCGGGGGCGCTGACGAGGAAGGCATCGCGGAACGATCCCGCGAAGGCGTCGCGGTCCGCGCCGGGCGACGAGCTGCAGAAGACGCCGGGCAAGACGCCGGGCAAGACGCCGGGCATGGCGGCGGGCATGGCGGCGGGCATGGCGGCGGGCATGGCGGCGGGCATGGCGGCGGGCATGGCGCCGGGCAAGACGCCGGGGAAGGTGGCGGGAGAGAGGCTGGGGAAGGCGCCGGTCGGGGGGTGTCCCGGGCGGGGGCTAGTGCGGCTGAAGTCGAGGCGTGGTTGGTGGAGCGGGTGGCGGGTCGGCTCGGGCTGCCCGCTCGAACCATCGATATCAGCGCGCCTTTCGCGGCGCTCGGGCTCACGTCCAAGGCTGCGGTCGCGGTCATCGAGGAACTCGGGGTGTGGCTGGGGCGCGATCTGGCGCCGAACACCGTCTTCGAACGTCCCACGATCCGGGAGGTGGCCGACCGTCTCGGCGGTGAAACACCAGCAGAGGAGCCTGAGCCTAAGCGGCAGGCCCCGAGTTCCGCGGAGCCGGTTGCGGTTGTTGGGCTTGGGTGCCGGTTTCCCGGTGCGCCTGATCCGGAGGGGTACTGGCGGCTGTTGCTCGACGGGCGGGACGCGGTCGCCGACGTGCCTGCGGGGCGCTGGGACGTCTCAGGTGTCGACGCGCCTGCGCGTGGCGGGTTTCTCGACCACATCGACCGGTTCGATGCTCGGTTCTTCGGGATTTCCGCGCGCGAGGCCGAGCGCATGGATCCCCAGCAGCGGCTTCTCCTGGAGGTCGCCTGGGAGACGTTCGAGGACGCCGGCATCGCCCCGGACGGTGTCGCGGGCAGTGACACCGGTGTCTTCGTCGGTATCAGCGGCCACGACTACGCCGACCTCCAGATGGGCGATCTCGATGGCATCGACGTGTACGCCGCGACGGGGACCGCGCACTCGATCGCCGCGAACCGGCTGTCGTACCAGTTCGACCTGCGCGGCCCGAGCCTGGCGGTCGACACCGCCTGCTCGTCCTCGCTCGTCGCGGTGCACGCCGCCTGCCGCAGCCTGCGCGCCGGGGAGTGCGGCGTCGCGCTCGCGGGCGGCGTCAACCTGCTGATCAACCCCGCGCTGTCGGTGGCGTTCGCGCGCGGCGGCATGCTGTCGCCGGACGGCTCCTGCCGGACGTTCGACGATGCGGCGAACGGCTATGTGCGCGGTGAGGGCGCCGGGCTGGTGTGCCTGAAGCCGCTGTCCCGCGCCCTTGCGGACGGCGACAGGATCTACGCGACGATCGACGGTGCCGCCGTCGGGCATGGGGGACGCGCCAACGGCCTCACCGCGCCGAAGGGCTCGGCCCAGCGGCGCGTCATTGAGCAGGCCCTCGCCGAGGCGGGGACGGACGGCCGCGACGTCGGCTACGTCGAGGCGCACGGCACCGGGACCGTCCTCGGCGACCCGGTCGAGTGGGAGACGCTCGCCGCCGTGTACGGTGCCGGCCGCGCCGACGCGCCGTGCCGGGTTGGCTCTGTTAAGGCCAACATCGGGCATCTGGAGGCAGCGGCCGGCATCGCTGGGCTAATCAAGTCGGTGCTGATGCTTTGGCACGGCGAGCTGCCCCCGCAGCTGCACTTCACCACCCCGAACCGGCGCCTGACCTGGGACGGGTCCGGCCTGACCGTGTCGGCCGGCGGGGTCGTCCCACCGGCGAAGGCGGCCGTCAGCTCGTTCGGATTCGGCGGGGCCAACGCGCATGTGGTCGTGGGACGGGCGCCCGAGCCTCCGGCGACATCGTCGGGCGGTGAGTGGCCCGTCCAGGCGCTGCGCCTTTCCGCGCACACGCCGACCGCGCTGGCGACGCTCGCCCGCCGGTACCGCGCGCATATCGCGGCCCGTCCGGACGTGGAACTCGCCGACCTGTGCCATGCGGCGAACACCGGTCGTGCCTCGCTCGCGCACCGCGCCGTCCTCACCGCAGGGTCGATGACGGAGCTGGACGAGGCGCTCGCCGCGCTGGCCTCCGGCGAGGCGTCCACGGACGTGACGCTCGGGCACGCCACCGGACGCGCACCCCGGCCCGCGTTCCTGTTCAGCGGCCAGGGCACCCAGTACCCGGGCATGGGACGCGGGCTGCACGAGTCCAGTCCCGTGTTCGCCGGCGTCATCGACCGGGCGGACGAGGTGCTGCGCCCGCTGATCGGCCGATCCCTCCGCGACCTCCTGTTCGCCGAGGACGACCCCGGCCTACTGAAGAGCACCCGCTACTGCCAGCCCGCGCTCGTCGCGGTCGAGGTCGCGCTGGCCCGGCTGTGGGAGTCGTTCGGCGTCCGCCCGGCGGCCGTGCTCGGGCACAGCGTCGGCGCGTTCGCGGCGGCGTGCGTCGCGGGCGTGCTGTCGCTGGAGGACGCGCTGACGCTCGCCGCGACAAGGGGCCGCCTCATGGACGAGCTGCCCGGCTCCGGCGCGATGATCGCCTGCTCCGGAAACGCGGAAGTCATCGAGGAGGCGGCCGCGTCCGTCGCCGTCGCGGCGGTGAACGCGCCCGGCCACCTCGTCCTGTCCGGCCCGGCGGACGCGATCGAGCGGCTCGCCCGCGACCTGCCGGAACGCGGCGTCGTCGTCCGCCCGCTGGCCGTCTCGCACGCGTTCCACTCGCCGCTGATGGCCGGTGCCGCCGAGCCGCTGCGGGACGCGGCCCGCACCATCGCCGTCCAGGAGCCGGGCATCCCGTGGATCTCCGACCACACCGGGGAGCCCATGGGCCGTCCCGGACCCGGCTACTGGGCGGACCACCTCCTCGGCACCGTCCGGTTCGCCGACGGGGTCGCCGCACTGCGGCGGCTCGGCTGCGACGCCTTCGTGGAGGCGGGCCCCCACCCAACCCTCCTCGGGCTCGCGCGCACCGGCCTGGCGGAGGACGCCGGGACCGTCCTGTGGCTGCCGTCGCTGCGCCGCGGGGCGGACGACCGGCGGACGTTCCTCCGTTCGGCGGGCCGCTGGCACTGCGCGGGCGGCGACGTCCGCTGGACCCGGCCCGGCGGGCGGCGGCGGGTCGCCGTGCCGCACGCGGTGTTCGAACGGAGCCGCTACTGGCTCAAGGAATCCCCGGCGACGGACGGCGAGCAGCGAAGGGAGATCGAAGTGAACGGCAACGGCCAGGTGCACATCGACGCGGATCGGGTGCTGGCGCTCGTGTCCCGGGTCTCCGGCTTCCCCGTCGAGCAGATCCCGCCGCACGCCCACGTCACGAGCGAGCTGGGCCTCGACTCGCTCATGAAGGGCGAGCTGGAACGCCACCTCGCCCCGCTCTACCCCGACCGCGTCCCGCAGCTGCGAGAGACGCTGCCGGAGGACTTCACGGTCGCCCAGCTCCTGGACGCCCTCGGCGGCGCGACCCCCGTCCAACCTCCACCGGCTCCCGAACCCGAACCCGAGCCGGAAGCCGCCCGTCCCGTGGTGATCCAGCGGCGGTTCGAGGAGTGGGAAGAGTACGGCGAGATGCTGGAGCGGCTCCGGCTGATCGAGTCGAGCGGGCCGAACGCCTACGAGCGCGTCCACGACGGGTTCAACTCCGGGCAGATCCACATGAACGGGCGGCGGGTCGTCAACTTCTCCGCGTTCAACTACCTGGCCCTGTCGGCCCATCCCCGGCTGCGCGAGGCGGCCAAGGCGGCGATCGACCGGTACGGGACGTCCAGCTCGGCGACCCCGCTGCTGTGCGGGGAGACGCCGCTGCACCACGAGCTGGAGGCGGAGATCGCCGGGTTCCTCGGCACCGAGGCCGCGATCGTGTTCGCGGGCGGGCACGCCACCAACGTCGCGACCGTCGGGCACCTGTTCGGTCCCGAGGACCTCATCGTCCACGACGAGTGGATCCACGACAGCACGGTCCGCGGCTGCATTCTGTCCGGCGCCCGCCGCCGGCCGTTCCCGCACAACGACTGGCGGGCGCTGGACCGCATCCTCGGCGCGATGCGCGGCCGGTTCCGCCGCGCCCTGGTCGTCATCGAGGGCGCCTACAGCCAGGACGGCGACCTGCCCGACCTGCCGCGGTTCATCGAGGTCAAGCGGCGCCACGACGCGATGCTGATGATCGACGAGGCGCACTCGCTCGGCGTCCTCGGCCGGACGGGACGCGGCGTCGGCGAGCACTTCGGCGTGGACCCCGGCGACGTCGACCTGTGGATGGGGACGCTCAGCAAGGCCATCGGCAGCCTCGGCGGCTACATCGCGGCGCGCCGCCCGCTCATCCAGTTCATGAAGTACACGACGCCGCTCTACATCTTCAGCACGGGGATCTCCCCGGCCAGCGCCGCCGCGGCGCTGGAGGCGTTCCGCGTCATCCGGGACGAGCCGGGACGCGTGACGCGGCTGCACGAGCTGGCCGAGCACTTCCGGGCCGCCGCCCGCGCCCGCGGCCTGGACACCGGCGTGTCCGACGAGACCGCCGTCATCCCCATCATCGTCGGCGACTGGGGACGCGCCATGGAGATCTCCAGCGCGCTGCTGGAGCGCGGCGTGAACGTGATGCCGATCGGCTACCCGGCCGTGCCGCGCGACAAGTGCCGGCTGCGGTTCTTCGTCAACGCCGACCACCGCGAAGCCGACCTCGACCGCTCCCTCGACCTTCTGGTGGACGCCATGGACATGACATCGCCCGACAGCAACCGACCGCGCGAGCCGCGGCCGGCCCCGGTGCGGCGCCCCGCGAAGGGCGGCGCCGACGTGCTCGTGACCGGTGCGTCCGGGTTCATCGGCGGGCATCTGACCAGGAGGCTCGCCGAGATCGGGCACCGGGTGCGGGTGCTCGTGCGGGACGGCGGCGACCGGTCGGCGTTCGAGGACCTTCCCGTCGAGATCGAGACCGGCTCCCTCACCGATCTGGACGCGCTGCTGCGCGCCACCGACGGCGTCCGGCACGTCTACAACTGCGCGGGCAAGTCCGCCGACTGGGGGCCGTGGGAGGAGTTCGAGCAGGCCAACGTCACCGGCTGCCGCAACCTCGTGGACGCCGCCCACCGCGCCGGCACCGTCGAGCGGTTCGTGCACCTCAGCACGACGGACGTCTACGGGTACCCCGTCCGGCCGTGCGACGAGCGCACCGAGCCGAACGACATCGGCCTGCCCTACAACCGCAGCAAGCTGCTCGGTGAACGGGCCGTGACGGAGGCCGCCGAGCGGGCCGGCCTGCCGCTCACCGTCATCCGCCCGGTGTCGGTGTACGGGCCGCGCAGCAAGGACTTCGTCATCGAGATCGCGACCCTGCTGAAGAGCAGGCAGATGGTGTACGTCCGCAAGGGCATGGCCCCGGCCGGGCTCCTCTACGTCGCCAACGCGGTCGACGGGATGATCGCCGCGTGCGGGTCGGACGCCGCCGCCGGGCGCGTCTACAACCTGCGCGACCCCGAGATGACGACCTGGCGCGAGTACATCGAGGCGCTCGCGGAGGGGCTCGGCGTCAAGCCGCCGTCGATGAGCCTGCCCCGGCCGCTCGCCGCCGGTGTCGCGGGCGCGGCGGAGAAGGTGTACGGGACGCTGCGCGTGAAGGCGCGGCCCGTCCTCACCCGGCACGCCGTCCACCTGCTGGAACGCGACCAGTCGTACCCGATCGACCGGGCCCGTGAGGACTTCGGCTTCAAGAGCGAGGTCTCCTTCGAGGAGGGCATGGCCCGGACGGTCGAATGGCTCCGGTCGCCCGAAGGCCGCGAGCGGCTCGGTGGCTGACGTGGACACCGCGCAGCTCGCCTGGTTCCCCGGCGCGGCCCCCGACCCGGCGGCGGACGTGCGCCTGATCTGCTTCCCGCACGCGGGCGGGACGCCCTCGGTCTACCGCGACTGGGACGCGCACGTCGGCGACCACGTCCAGATCGTCCCGGTGCTGCTGCCCGGCCGGAGCTTCCGGCTGGGGGAGCGGCCCCGCAGCGAGCTGCGCCCGATGGCGGCCGACATCGCGGCGGCGCTCATCGAGCGGGGCCTCGCGGGCGCGCACGCGCTGTTCGGGCACAGCATGGGCGCGCTGCTCGCCTACGAGGTCGCCTGCGAGCTGCGCGACCGCGGCGCCGGGGAGCCCGTCCACCTGTTCGTGTCCGGCAGCCGCGCCCCGCACTTCTACGGCGACCGGATCGGCGCCGAGCTCACCGACGACGCGCTGCTGCGCATGGTCCGCGACCTCGGCGGCCTCACCGGCGCCGGCGTCGACCCGCACGCGGGCGGGCCGCGGTTCGCGCGCCGGATGCCGGTGCTGCGCGCCGACCTCACCGCGTGCGAGCGGTACCGGTGGGCGCCGGGCCGGCCGCTGCGCTGCCCGATCACCGCGTTCTCCGCCTCCGGCGACCCGATCGCGACCCCGGCGCAGGTGGACGAGTGGCGCGAGTACACCTACGGCTCGACGCTGCGCCGCCACCTGCCCGGCGGCCACTTCTACCTGACCGGCCCGGACCGGGCGGTGCTGCTCCGCGAACTCCGCCGCGAGCTGCGCGCCCGCCCACTCGACCCCCGGAGGACTCGGACATGAAAGTCGCGACCCTGGCCAGGCTGGCCGGAGGCCGGCAGGTGCCGCTGCTGCTGTCGCTCGGCCGGGGCCTCGTCACGCCCCTGTACCGGGCGTCGTTCCTCGCCGCCGCGTCCGGCGGCGGCGTGCTGCGGCGGCTCGCGGTGCGGCCCTGCGACCTGGACACGCTCGCCGCCGCGCTCGGCGTCCGCGACGACCGGCACGTGCTGCGCGCCTGGCTCGACATCGGGGTGCGGCTCGGCGAGCTGGGCTTCGACGACGGCTGCTACACGCTGCGCGGCCGGGCCGCGAAGGCGCTCGGCGATCCCCGCAACGACACGGTCGCCGCCGCGCTGGAGGAGGTCGCGCGGTTCCACCTGCCCGTCCTGCTGGACGCGCCCGCCATGGCGCGAGGCGGGCGGCGGCTGACGCTCGGGGACCAGGACGGCGAGGTCATCGCCCGCTCCACCCGGATCGTGCAGCCATTCGTGGAGGAGGCCGTCGGCCTCGTCGTGAACCGGCACGAGCCGCGCCGGCTGCTGGAGGTCGGCTGCGGCAGCGGCGTCTACGTCCGGCACGCCGCCCGGCTGAACCCCCGACTCACCGCCCTCGCGATCGACCTGCAGGACGACGTGGCCGCCGGCGCCGCCGCGAACATGGCCGCCTGGGGCCTCGCCGACCGCGTCGACGTGCGCCGGGCGGACGTCCGCGACCTCGGCGCCGAGCCGGTGTTCGACCTCGTGACCATGCACAACAACATCTACTACTTCCCCGCGGACGAGCGGGTGAAGGTCCTGGAGCGGGTGCGGTCGATGCTCGCGCCCGGCGGCCGGCTGCTGCTGACGACCGCGTGCCGGGGCGGCGCGGTCGGCATGGAGGTCCTCGACCTGTGGTTCGGGTGCGCCGACTTCGGCGGCCCGCTGCCGCACGCCGCCGAGCTGGCCGCGCAGCTGGAGAGCGCCGGGTTCACCGGGGTCCGGGAGCGGCGCCTCATCCCCGGCGAGCAGTTCCGCGCCTTCGTCGGCACCAACCGGGCCCCCGACCACGGCACCGCTGAGGAGCTCACCTGATGGCGACCAAGACTTCCGTGAAGCGGCAGATCCTCGTGCTGGGCGCGGGTGACGTCCCGCCCGCCGCGCTGCTCGGCGGCAAGGCGACCCGGCTGGACGAGATGCTCCGCGCGGGGCTGCCCGTCCCGCCCGCGTTCTGCCTGACGACCGCGCTGTTCGAGCGGTTCCTGCGGGAGACCGGCCTGGACGCCGACATCGCCGGGACCGAGCCCGCCAAGCTGCGGGAACGCATCGTGGCCGCGGACGTCCCGGACGGCATCGCGGCGGCGATCCTGGAGGCGTACGGGGATCTCGGGCGGCCCCGCGTCGCCGTCCGGTCGTCGGCGTCCGCCGAGGACTCCGCGTCGCACTCGTTCGCGGGCCAGCACGACACCGTCCTCGACACCGCCGGGGACGGCGCGCTCCTCGACGCCGTCAAGGTGTGCTGGGCGTCGCTGTGGACCGACCGCGCCGCCGCCTACCGCGACGCGTCGCACGCCGGGTCGATCGCCGTGGTCGTCCAGCAGATGGTGCACGCCGACACCGGCGGGGTGCTGTTCACCCGCGACCCCGTCAGCGGACGCACCGACCGGTTCGTCGTGGAGGCGTGCTGGGGGCTCGGCGAGGGACTCGTCGCGGGCAAGGTCACCTCCGACTTCTTCCTCGTCGACCCGGCCGGCCCGGAGGTCGTCGACCAGAAGATCCGGTACAAGGTCACCAAGTGCGCGCCGGTCGAGCCCGGGACGGTCGGCCTGGTCAAGGTGGACGCCGCCGCCCGCAACACGCCGTGCCTGATGCCCGCCGAACTGGCCGAGCTGGCGGGACTGGCCGTGCGGGTCCGCGACCACTACGGCGCCGAGCAGGACATCGAATGGGCCGTGCGGGACGGGCGGCCGTACCTGCTGCAGACCCGCCCGATCACGACCACGCCCGTCCGCGACCGGCGGACCAGCCCCTACCTGCACCCGCAGCCCGAGGCCGTCCAGCGGGGGACGCTGTGGTCGCGCATGGACATCGGCGAGATCTTCACCGGCGGCCTGTCGCCGCTCGGCCAGTCGTTCGCGCAGTACTACCAGCACAACGTCCACCGCGGCTGCGCCGTGTCGACGGGCGTCCGCGACCCCGGCGACATGTCGCTGCACATGGGATACCTGCAAGGCCACGTCTACCTGAACATCTCCTACACCGCCTACATGCTCGGCCAGTGCCTCCCCACCAAGGACCAGAGCCGCTTCACGAGCCGCTTCGTCAGCGAGGAAGTGGACCTCGACGCCTACGAGAACCCGTTCGGCACATGGCCGGGCGGCGTCGAGGAGCTGAAGGCGGCCGGGTTCTGGCTCAGGACGTCCATCGCCGAGCTGCGGAACATGAAGAAGCGCGCCCGGCGGATGGTGCGGTCCCGGTTCTACGAGTTCGACCGCGCCCAGGGCATCGACCTGACCCGGCTCGACCGTCCGGAACTGAAGGCCGAGCTGGCGCGGCGGCTCGCCTACTTCCACGACATGCACGTCGGCTACATGCCGTACTACATGAACGCGTTCGGCTTCTACGGGGTGCTCGAAGCGATGTGCGGCGCCTGGCTCGGCCGGGAGGGCGCCGGCCTGCGGAACCGGATCAAGACCGACATGTCCAGCCTGCGGACGGTCGAGTCCGCCCGCGAGATCTGGGCGCTCGCCCAGGTCGCCCGGCGCGACGACCGCGTCATGGAGATCATCCGGGGCGGCGCCGGGGCCGACGTCCCCGCCCTGCTCCGCGCGGACGAGGCCGGCCGCGCCTTCTGGGACGCCCACATGGTGCCGTTCCTGCGCGAGAACGGCACGCGCGGGCGGCAGGAGATGGAGCTGACCCACCCGCGCTGGATCGACGACCCGTCCTACGTCTTCCAGATGATCCGCCGCTACGCCGACGAGGGCTTCTCCATCGACGACGTCCTCGACCGCGCCCACGACCCCGGCGAGGACGCGGCCGGGGAGGCGCTGCTGCGGCTGCCCGCGCCCAAGCGCCGCGCGATCGAGCAGGTCATGTCGCTGTACGAGACGTGCAGCCGGCTCCGCGAGACCACCCGCATGTCGATGATCACCTCGATCTGGCTGGTGCGGCGCGCCGTCTACGAGGTCGGCCGCCGGCTCGTCGCCGCCGGGGTGCTGCGGTCCCTGGACGAGGTCGCCGACCTCGACTTCGCCGACGTCCTGGAGTACCTGGCCGGCGACCGGGACGCCCGCGAGGTGTTCTCCCGCGCGAAGCTGGAGGAGGCCCGGCGGACGTTCCAGGGCTACGCCCGGCTGCCGGAGCCGCCGCTCAGCCTCGTCGGCGAATGGGACGTCACCGAGGCCGTCCGCCCGGCCCCGGGCGGCGTCCGGCTGGAGGGCCTCGGCGCCAGCCCCGGCCGCGTCGTCGGGCGGGCCCGCATCATCGAGGACCTCGTCTGGCAGGCCGACGAGTTCCAGGTCGGCGAGGTCCTGGTGACCCGCTTCACCGACGCGTCCTGGACGCCGCTGTTCGCGATCGCGGGCGCGGTCGTCACCGACATCGGCTCCATGCTCTCGCACAGCTCGATCGTGTCCCGCGAGTTCCGCGTCCCCTCGGTGGTCAACACCAAGCACGCCACGCAGACGATCAAGACCGGCGACCTCGTCACGGTGGACGGCGACCGGGGCGTGGTCGAGGTCGTCGAGACCGACGAAAGGAAGAACGGATGATTCCCGACCAGTGGTACGCCATCCTCCGGTCCGAGGACGTCGGCACCAAGCGGCCCACCGGCGCGCGGCGCATGGGCCTGGAGCTCGTCCTGTGGCGCGACACCGCCGGGCGGCTGATCTGCCAGTCGGCGCGCTGCCCGCACAAGGGCGCCAACATGGCGGACGGCCGGCTGCGCGGCGACACCCTCGGCTGCCCCTACCACGACTTCCGGTTCGCGGCCGACGGGCAGTGCACCCTCGCGCCCTGCCTGGGCACGGGCGGCCGCATCCCGAAGTCGATGCGGCTGGACACCTACCACGTCCGCGAGCGCAACGGCCTCATCTGGCTGTGGTGGGGGGACGACCGGGAGGTGCTGCCGGACGTGCGGATCCCGCCCGAGGTCGCCGACCGCGAGGACGTCCACGCGACGAGCGCCTGGCAGCAGCCCGTCCACTACACCCGCTATATCGAGAGCCTGCTGGACTTCTACCACGTGCCCGTCGTCCACCGGGACCACTGGTTCAACGTGCTCGACTACGTCGGCTGGAGCGGCACCCCGAAGAAGCTCGGGCTGGACGGCCGCCGCCGCTACCTCGCGATGACCAAGGTCGAGGACAGCCGCCTGGAGGTGGACGGGACGACGCTCCGGCACACGTTCCGGCTGGTCGGCGAGGGCGACCCGACGAACGTCGCGCCGATGTCGGTCACCTTCACGTTCCCCGGCATGGTGCACATCCACACCGAGCCGTTCGACGTCACGATCTGGATGACGCCCGTCGACGACGAGCACACCCAGGTGCTGTTCCGCTGGTACGAGGACAAGCACCTCGCGCCGCTGCTGCGGGCGCCGAGCCTGCGGCGCGTCCTGCCGAAGCTCGCGCTGTTCGCGCAGAAGCGCGTCCAGGAGGTGCAGGACATGAACATCGTCACCCGCATCGAGCCCAGGGTCACCGGACGCGGCGTCAACCGGTTCGTCGCCGTGGACGAGCTGAACGCCAAGTACGTCGTGATGCGCGACCAGCTGCGCAAGGAGGCGGGCCTGGTGGGTGAAGGCGCTGTGGGTGAAGGCGCTGCGGACGACGGCGCTGTGGACGACGGCGCCGATCCGGAGAAGCCGGCCGCGCTCAACGGGGCGTCCGCGGAGGACGCGGCGAAGGTGTGACGGGTCCCGTGCGCGAACCCATCGCGATCGCCGGCATCGCGTGCCTCTACCCGGGGGTGCGCGGTGCCGGCGACTACTGGACGCGGCTGTGTGAAAGCCCGCCCGCGCCGGGTCCCCCTCCGGGGCTGGACGAGGTGGACGTCGACGTCGCCCGCTTCGGCATCCCGCCGGTGCAGCGGCGGTCGATGACCCGCATGCAGGTCCTCATGCTGGAGGCGGCCCGGCAGTGCCTCACCGACGCCGGATACACCGGGCGCCCGCTCGGCACCGACCGCACCGACGTCATCGCCGGGACCTGCTTCGGCCTCGACCGCCAGTACGCCAACGCGCTCCGCGTCGAGGCCGCGCGGTACGCCCGCGACCTCGAACGGGAGGTGCCGGCCCTGCTCGGCGGGCACGCCCGGCCGGTCGCGGCGCGGGCGGCGGAGGAGGTGCGGGCGGGGCTCGCCGAGCGGTTCGGCGCGTCCCCGCACGACCGGGTCGGGGAGATGGCGAGCACGATCCCGGCCCGGATCGCGGGCGCGTTCCGGCTGCGGGGCCGCACGCTGACCGTGGAGTCGGCGGACGCGACGTCGTTCGCGGCGCTCGCGCACGCGGTCAACGGGCTGCGCGGTGACCTGTGCGACGCGGTGCTCGTGCTGGCCGGGCAGCGCCGCGAAAGCCCGCTGTTCGGGGAGTTGCTGGCGGCGAAGGGGCTGCCCGCCGACCCCGGCGAGGGCGTTGGGGCGCTGCTGCTGAAGCGGCGGTCGTCCGCCGTCCGCGACGGGGACCGGATCTACGCCTCGATCCTCGAATGCGCGCTGGAGCATGACGCCCGTCCCGGGGTGCTGCGGTACTCGACGTCCGTCGAACGGCGGTACCGCGTGGCCCGCACCTGCCACGAGGCGGCGGGCGTGCCGCCCCGGTTGGTCGGATACGTGGAACGCGCGGTCAGCGGGCCGCCTGCGGCGGCGGACGCCGAGTCGGCCGCGCTGGGCCGGCTGTTCGGGGACGTCCCGCCCGCGTCGGTGGCCCTCGGCGGGCTCGCGGACGGGCCGGGCCGAACCTTCGCCGGTGCCGGGCTCGCCGCCGTCGCGAAGACCGCGCTCGCCCTCTACCACCGCAGGCTGCCGCCGCACGCGGAGGCATCTCCCGGCGGGCCTTTCCGCTCCGTCCGGACGGCCGAGGACTGGCCGGCCGGCCCGGAGCCGCGCCGAGCCGCCGTCCTCGGGGCCTCGCTGACGGGCACGCTCTGCCACCTCCTGCTGGAGGAGCACGACTCGCGCAGCCCGGAGCCCCCCAGATCGGCGGCCGTCGGCACGAGCCGGCCCGAGCCGATCGCCGTCGTCGGGTTCGGCGGGCGCTTCGCCGGAGCCCCGGACGCCGACGGTTTCTGGGCGGCCGTCCACTCCGGCGAAGACCGCATCGCCCCGTTGCCGGACGACGTCCTCGACCGCGACCTCTACGTCCAGGAGGAGGGCGTCAGTCTCACCCACAGCTACACCGGGCTGGGCGCTCACGTGCCGGTGCCCGACGCGCCGCCTGACGGGCTGCGCATCACGCCGCGCCGGTACGCGGCGATGGACGCCGTGCAGCGCGTGGCTCTCGCGGTCGCCGCCGAGACGCTCACCCGCTACGGACGCATGGAAACGCTGGCGGGCCGTCCCGGCATGGTGGCGATCGGCACCAACCTGAGCCCCACCCGGGACCGGCGCCTCCACGCCGAACGTGCCGTCGCGGAACTGGAGACGGACCCCGCCCCGCCGTCCGAGCGCGTCCGCGCCCTGCTGCGCGGCCGCGTCCGCCACCGCTTCCAGGCGTCCGGCGAACCGTTCGCGCCGATGGATCTGGACGGCTGCCTCGCCGGCGGCATCGCCGCGCTGATCGCCGGCGAGTACCGGCTGCCGGCCGTGCCCGTCGCCGTCGAGGCGGCCTGCGCGTCGTCGCTCGCGGCGCTGGACATCGCGCTCGGTGCGCTGCGGTCCGGGCAGGCCGACTTCGTGCTCGCCGGCGGCGCCGAGCTGGCGTGCAACCCGCGCGACCTGGTCCTCTGCTCCGCCCTCGGCCTGCTGTCGCACACCCGGATCACCCCCTTCGACGCCGCCGCCGACGGGTTCAGCCCCGGCGACGGCTGCGCGCTGTTCCTGCTCAAACGGCTGCCGGACGCCGTCCGCGACGGCGACCGGATCCACGGCGTGCTGCGCGCCATGGGCGGCTCCAGCGACGCCCGGTCGCTGATCGCACCGGACGCCGACGGGCAGGTCCGCGCGATGCGGCAGGCGTTCGAGCAGGTCGATTTCGACCCGTCCGCCGTCGACTACCTGGAGGCCCACGGGACCGGGACGCGGGTCGGCGACCGGGTGGAGATCGCCGCCACCGCCGAGGTCTACGCCAAGCCGGGCCGCCCGCACCCGCTGGTGATCGGCTCGGCGAAGGGCTTCTTCGGGCACACATTCGCCGCCGCCGGCGCCGCCGGGCTGCTGAAGGCGCTGCTCGGCATCCGGGCGCGCACGTTCCCGCCGAACGCGAACCTGCGGACGCCCGCCCCTGGCCTGCCGCTGGACGACATCCCGGCCCGGCTGCCGGCGGCGCCCGAACCGTGGCCCGCCCGGGCCGGCAGGCCGCGCCGGGCCGGGGTCAGCTCGTTCGGCACCGGCGGGATCAACTACCACCTGCTCATCGAGGAGTACCAGGACGGAGCCGGATGAATTCCAGACTCTCCCCGGAGACCGCGGCGATGCGCGACATGGTGCTCGCCTTCGCGGGCCGCGACCTGCCGTCCGCAGCCGACGCGTTCGACGCCGCGGACTTCCGGCGGCGCTGGCGGCTCGCCGGGAAGCAGGGCCTGACCGGCGCGACCGTCCCGGCCGAGTACGGCGGCAGCGGCCTGGACGCCGAGTCCGCCGCCGTCCTGCTGGAGGCGCTCGGCGAGGGCTGCGCCGACACCGGATTCGCGTTCTCGGTCGCGGCCCACCTGCTCGCCTGCCTGATGCCGATCGTCGAGTTCGGGACGAACGAGCAGAAACGCCACTGGCTGCCCGCCCTGTGCTCGGGCGAGCGGATCGCCGCCCACGGCATCACCGAACCCGAGGCCGGCTCCGACACCCTCAACCTTCGGACGCGGGCGGAACGCCAAGGCGACCACTACCTCCTCAACGGGAGCAAGTGCTTCACGACGAACGCGCCCGTCGCCGACGTTTTCATCGTCCAGGCCGCCACCCGCCCGTCCGGCGGGTTCTTCGGGCTGACCGCGTTCATCATCGAGGCCGGGACGCCGGGCCTGCGGGTCGGCCGCCCCTATGCCAAGACGGGCCTGCGCGGATCGCCGACGGCCGACGTCTACTTCGACGACTGCGCCGTTCCGGCCGGCCACGTCCTCGGCACCGAGGGAACCGGCGCGACCGTGTTCACCGGTTCCATGAAGTGGGAGCGCACCTGCCTGTTCGCCGTCTACCTGGGCGCGATGCGGCGCGTCCTGGACGACACCGTCGCGTTCGCCGCCGAACGCGAGCAGTTCGGCGCGCCGATCGGGGAGTTCCAGGCGGTGAGCCACCGCATCGTGGACATGGTGCTGGCCCTGGAGTCGGCGCGGCTGCTGCTGTTCGACGCGGCGCGGCGGCTGTCGGCGGGCGAGGACTGCGACGTCGCGTCCGCGCTGGCCAAGCTAGCGGTGACCGAGGCGGCGGTCAAGCTGGGCCTGGACGCCGTCCAGTTGCGCGGCGCCGCCGGCGTCCTCGACGGCGGCCCGGGGGACCTGCTGCGGGACGCGCTGCCGGCGCGCATCTTCTCCGGCACCAACGAGATCCAGAAGAACAACATCGCGCGCGCCCTGGGCATCGGCCGCCGCCGGCCGTCCCCCCGGCGCTGAGAGGACCGCCCCCATGGAGATCATCGTCCACACCATCCGGCTGCACCCCGGCACCGACCCCGCCGAGTTCGAGACGTGGGTGCGGGACGTCGACTACGCGACCTGCCCCGAGCTGCCGAGCGTGCTCGCCTTCGACGTCCTGCGCGCGCCCGGCGAGGGCGGCGGGCGGTACTTCGAGGTCATCCGGGTGAGCGGATCGGCCGAGTTCGAGCGGGACATGAAGACGCCCGCGTTCCAGCGGCTCGTCACGGCGTTCTCGAAGATGGCCGCCGTGACGGACGAGCTGTCCGGCGAGCGGCTGGCGCCGGGCTACGCGCGGAGCTGATCCGGCGGTCGCGTTGAGAAGGCGTCCGGACGGGCTCAACGAAAGGACGAGTTCGATCTCGTCCAGGCGGTGGACGTTGAGACGAGAATGGCCAACGGGTGGATGGCGAAATCGGCGCCGGTTCTGTAAGACTGGCCGCTGAACAGTTGTTCGGCCTTTCGTTGGGAAAGTTGTTGAGAAAGGGCGGCCAAACCCCGCTGGCCGATGCTGAGAAGCGTTCTCCGCGCAACGTCAAGGATGCTGATGACCGTTGACATTCTGGGGCTGAAGCCGAGCCTACCGGCCGGTGCGGCCCCCGGGGACGAGGTGGGCATAGACCTGCTCGGCACCGTCTCCATCGTCGTCCGGAAGAATCGAACCGAACTGCGGGCGGGCAAGGTGCGCACCATGCTCGCCACCCTCGCACTGGAGGCCGGCAATACGGTCTCCCATGACGAACTGACCGAAGAATTGTGGCCGGGTGAAATTCTCCGCAATCCGCGCAATGCGCTGCAGGCGCACGCGACCCGGATCAGGAGAATGCTGCACGACTGCGCGGAGCGCGCCGGCACCGCGCTGCCGCTGCGGGCCGCCTACAACGGGTACGTCCTGGACATCCCGCGCGACCTCGTGGACGGGAACCGCTTCCTGGACCTCAGCGCGCGGGCGGTCGCGGCGCTCACCGACGACCCCGCGCGGGCCCGGGACCTGCTGCAGGCCGGCCTCACGCTGTGGCACGGCCCCGCGCTCCTGCACACCCGCACCGGGCGGCGCTGCCGGGGCGCCGCCGCGCTGCTGGAGGAGCGGCGGCTCGCCGCGTGGGAGGACCTCGTCAGCGCCCGGATGCTGCTCGGCGAGGAACGGCAGGCCATCGCGGAGCTGCAGCGGCTGGTGGCCTCCCATACCACCCGCGAGCGGCTCTGCGAGCTGCTCATGCTGGCGCTCTACCGGGCCGGCCGGCAGTCGGAGGCGCTGCACCTGTTCCACCGGATCCGGGAGCGGCTGGACGAGGAGCTGGGCGTGCAGCCCGGCCGGTCCCTGCAGCGGCTGTACGGGCACATCCTCGGCCAGCACCCGCTGCTGGAGTCGGCGGACGCGGTGCTG
Organism: Actinomadura sp. BRA 177; assembly: GCF_013372625.1. Classification (GTDB taxonomy): domain Bacteria; phylum Actinomycetota; class Actinomycetes; order Streptosporangiales; family Streptosporangiaceae; genus Spirillospora. The sequence goes on along the minus strand of NZ_JABXFD010000330.1, from coordinate 52 downwards.
CGGGTCCGGCGCGAGTCGGCCGCGGGCTGACCGCGGCCGACTCGCGCCGGAC
>NZ_JABXFD010000538.1 GCF_013372625.1 Actinomadura sp. BRA 177 | reverse complement strand
GGCACAGCCTCGAACACCACCTGCATTGGCACACCTGGCGACGACGCCACCAAGCCCGCGCCCGCTGGTTCCACTACCGAACCCGCCTCAACCGCCAATGACGAGATCACGTTCTACGACTGCCGTACTAGGAGGTTCTGGCCTTGCCAGGTGGAGACCTGCTCGGCTCGGGGGTCGTCGGCGGCTAGGCCTATGCCCCAGATGCGGTCCAGGGGGCTTGCTTCTACGAGGATGCGGTCGCCGGTGCCTAGGAGGTAGTCGCGAAGGTCTTTGTTTTGGCCGAACTTCGCCTGGTTGGCCCTTGTGACAATCGCCACACGGTTGTCCCGCCATGTTTGCTCGTCGAAGTCACGGACGCGGCGGCCGAGGTCTTTGGCGCGGCGGGGATGGGACGCGGCGACGATGGCGGCGGCCGTTTCCTCGTCGCCGAAGAGGCGGGCTTTCCCTGCCATCATGTAGTGCTCGGCGGTCGCGTAGGTCGTGCCGTCCAGGGTGAAGGGCGATGGCCACCACTGGCTCAGGTAGCCGGGGCCCGGGGTGCGGTGGCCCCAGAAGAACAGGAACTTCAGGCGGGTTCCCGTGTTCTGGAGGCGGGTCAGTTCGGCTACGTCCATGGAGGAGAAGGGTGCCAGGTGGGCCCGTCAGGGGCCACTGGGTTTGGGGCTGGGAATGGATGATCGATTGGCGGCGTTAACTGTTGCGTCGCGTCCCCTCGGGGGAGGGACGCGGTCTAGACCATTTTGCGAAAGCGGGCCGGTCGCCGGGAACATCGTGTATTTGGGCTCCGGCTCGAACTGGGAGGACTGCAGTACCAATGGACAATGCCCTGGCGAACCCCCGACGCACCAAGATCGACTCGTGGCCGGAGCGGCCCATGGACGCGGACGCCGAGCGTCCCGCGGAGGCCGAGGCCACGGACGATCTCGCCGCGCGCTGAACCGCGGCCGATAGATCGAGACCCGTCCGGAACGATCCGGGCGGGTTCTTCGCGTCTTCAGCGGGGTGCGGCCGTGCTGGCGCGCATGACGACCTCGCCGGCGACGCGTTCGATGCGGCTGCGGCGGGCGGACGGCTCGCGGAGGGCGAGGCCCATGACGCGCTCCCCCATCGCGTCCAGCGGCAGCGCGACGGTGGTGAGCGGCGGCGTCAGGTCGCGGACGATCGGGATGTCGTCGAAGCCGGCCAGGGAGATCTCGCCCGGCACGGAGATGCCGTTGTCGCGGAAGGCGGCCAGCGCGCCGATCGCCATGACGTCGGTGACGGCGAACACGCAGGTCGGGCGGTTCTTCTGGCGGAGCAGTTCGGACGCCGCCGCGTAGCCGCCGTCGCGGGTGAAGGCCGCCTCGACGATGTGCTCGGGCCGAACGTGGACGCCCGCGTCGGCGAGCGCCTCGGTGAAGCCGCCGAGCCGGTCGGAGACGGTGGTGAGGGCGTGCGGGCCGGTGAGCACGCCGAAGTGGCGGTGGCCGAGGTCGAGCAGCGCGCGGGCGAGGGCGGCGGCGCCCTCCCGGTTCTGCGGCAGGACGGCGTCCACCTTGAGGCTGCGGTGCCGGCTGAGGACGGCGACGCGGCCGCCGGTGCGCTGGTAGGGGTCGAGTTCGGCGGCCATCGAGCGCTCCCAGTCGCGGTCCTCGAACCCGGACCCGATGAGCAGGATCGCGCGGGCCCGCTGGGCGCGCAGCATCGCCACGTACTCGACCTCGCGGGCCGGGTCGCGGAACGTGCTGGCGAGCATCACGAGCATGCCGTGCTCGGCGGCGGTGCGCATCACGCCGCGGGCGACGGCGGCGAAGTAGGGGTCGCTGACGTCGTGGCAGACCACGCCGATCGACTTGCTGGACGAGCTGGCGAGCGCCTGCGCGTGCGCGTTCGGCGTGTAACTCAGCTCGGCCGCCGAGGCGAGCACGCGTTCCCGCAGGTCGGCGCGCACCTGCGAGGTCCCGTTCAGGACGCGGGACGCGGTGGCGAGCGAGACGCCGGCCTCCCGGGCGACGTCCTGCAGCGTCACGTAGGCCCGGTCCGCGCGCTGCTCCTCGGCCGCTTCCGTCATCGTACTCCCTCGTCCGGCGCGGCGGGTTCCCGGCGAACTCCCTCTTGACCGCACCGTGCGCCGCTTCTTACGGTACCTCAGAAAGCGCTTTCTGAACGCGCTTTCCGCAGCAGGCGCCGATACGAGTACGACAGGTTGGGGAGGAACGGGATGGAACGCAGGTCCATCGGGATCGTCATGAACGGCGTCACCGGGCGCATGGGGTACCGCCAGCATCTCCTCCGCTCGATCCTCGCGATCCGCGAGCAGGGCGGGGTGCGCACGGGCGACGGCACGGTGCTGTGGCCGGAGCCGGTGCTCGTCGGGCGCAGCGAGGCCAAGCTGCGCGACCTCGCCGAGCGGCACGGGCTCACCGCCTGGACGACCGACCTGGCCGAGGCGCTGGCGCGTCCGGGCATCGAGGTCTACTTCGACGCGCAGGTCACCGGCGCGCGGGCCGGCGCGATCCGCGCGGCCGTCGCGGCGGGCAAGCACATCTACACCGAGAAGCCGCTGGCCGACGACCTGGACGGCGCGCTGGCGCTGGCCCGGCTCGCGGACGAGGCGGGCGTGAAGCACGGCGTCGTCCAGGACAAGCTGTTCCTGCCGGGGCTGCTCAAGCTGAAGCGCCTGATGGACGGCGGCTTCTTCGGCCGCATCCTGTCGGTGCGCGGCGAGTTCGGCTACTGGGTGTTCGAGGGCGACTGGCAGGAGGCGCAGCGTCCGAGCTGGAACTACCGGGCGGAGGACGGCGGCGGGATCATCCTCGACATGTTCTGCCACTGGCGGTACGTGCTGGACGCGATCGCGCCGGTGCGGTCGGTGCAGGCGCTGGGGGCGACGCACGTCCACGAGCGGGTGGACGAGGACGGCAAGCCCTACGAGGCCACGGCCGACGACGCCGCGTACGGGATCTTCGAGCTGGACGGCGGGATCGTCGCGCAGATCAACTCGTCCTGGACGACCCGGGTGTTCCGCGACGAGCTGGTGGAGTTCCAGGTGGACGGGACGGAGGGCTCCGCGGTCGCCGGGCTGCGGCGCTGCCGCGTCCAGCACCGGTCGATGACGCCGAAGCCGGTATGGAACCCTGACCTGCCCGCCATCGAGGACTTCCGTTCGCAGTGGACGGAGATCCCCGACAACACCGAGTTCGACAACGGCTTCAAGACGCAGTGGGAGATGTTCCTACGGCACGTCGCCGACGACGGCCCGTTCCCGTGGGACTTCTACGCGGGGGCGCGCGGCGTGCAACTCGCGGAGCTGGGGTTGCGGGCGTGGCGCGAGGGCCGCCGCCTGGAGGTTCCTGAGCTGTGAAGATCGAACTACCGGGCCTGGCGACGCCGCACGTCATGGGCGAGCCGCGCGCCTACGCGCCGCCGCCGGGCCCCCCATCGTCACGCATCGCCTATGCCGCCGCGCACGTGGTGCCCGGCGGCGACTCGCTCGACTGGGACGCGACCCTGGCGCTCCGCCGGCACCTGTGGTCGTACGGGCTGGGCGTCGCCGAGGCCATGGACACCGCGCAGCGCGGCATGGGCCTGGACTGGACGGCGACCCGCGAGCTCATCGAGCGGAGCGGCAGGGAAGCGCTTTCAACCGGCGGCCGGATCGTCTGCGGCGCCAGCACCGACCAGCTCCCGCCCGGCCCGGCCACCCTGGACGAGATCGTCGCCGCCTACCAGGAACAGCTCGCGGTGATCGAGGCGGTCGAGGCCGTCCCCGTGCTGATGGCGAGCCGCCACCTGGCCGCCGCCGCACGCGGCCCCGACGACTACGCCACGGTGTACGGACGCCTGTTGTCGCAGGTCAAGCGCCCGGTCGTGCTGCACTGGCTGGGCCCGATGTTCGACCCCGCGCTGGACGGCTACTGGGGCTCCCCCGACCTCGACACGGCCGCCGACGCGTTGCTGGCGCTGATCGGCGACCACGCGTCCCGCATCGACGGGGTGAAGATCTCGCTGCTGGACGCGGACCGCGAGATCGCATTCCGGCGCCGCCTCCCACCCGATGTCCGCCTCTACACCGGAGACGACTCCAACTATCCGCAGCTGATCAGGGGCGACGAGCTCGGGCACAGCGACGCTCTGCTCGGCATCTTCGACCCGATCGCACCTGCTGCCGCTGCGGCATTGCAAGCGTTGGACGGCGGCGACTTCACGTCCTACGAAGAGATATTCGCCCCAACGGTGCCGCTCTCCCGCCACCTGTTCGAAGCGCCCACCTACTACTACAAGACCGGTGTGGTCTTCCTGGCCTGGCTGACCGACCATCAGCGGCACTTCCGCATGGTCGGCGGGTTGGAGACCGCGCTTTCCGTCCCGCACATGGTGCGTCTCTTCCAGCTCGCCGACGCCGCCGGTCTCTTCCCAGACCCCGCTCTTGCGGCGCACCGAATGCGCGCATGGCTGACCGTCCAAGGAGCCGCGTAATGAGGTTCAGCCTGAACCAATGGACGACCCGGCACTGGCCCATGCCCGACCTGGCCGAAGGCTGCGCCGTAGCCGGGGTCACAGGCGTCGGCCTATGGCGGGAACCCGTCGCCGAGTACGGCTTGGCCCGCACAGCCAAACTCATGCGCGACCACGGCCTGACGGTCACGTCCCTATGCCGAGGCGGCTTCTTCCAACAACCAGACGCCCTGGACGAGAATCGCCGCGCCATCGAAGAGGCCGCCGAACTGGGCACCCCCGTCCTCTGCCTGGTAAGCGGCGGCCTCCCGGAAGGCTCCCGTGACATAGACGGCGCACGCACCCGCGTCGCCGACGTCCTGGCCGAGATCGCACCCTACGCGGGCGAGCACGGCGTCCAGCTCGCACTGGAACCGCTGCACCCGATGTACGCGTCCGACCGCTGCGTGGTCTCCACCCTCGGCCAGGCACTCGACATGGCCGCCCCTTTCCCGTCCTCCCAGGTGGGCGTCATGATCGACACCTACCACCTGTGGTGGGACCCGGACGTCTGGGACGGCATCACCCGCGCCGGCGCGGTCGGCCGCCTCGCCCTGTTCCAGGTCGCCGACTGGGTGACCCCACTCCCCGAGGGCGTCCTCACGGGCCGCGGCATGCTCGGCGACGGCTGCGTCGAACTCCGCCGCTTCCGCGATGCAGTGGACGCCGCCGGCTACACCGGCCCCATCGAAGTGGAGATCTTCAACGAAGCCCTATGGGCCATGCCAGGCCCAGAAGCCCTGGCCCTAGCCCTATCCCGCTACAACGAACACGTCGCCTGACCAACCCCGCCGGCGCCCACCCATGGGCGCCGGCGGCACGCTGTCGGCCGAACCCACGAGGCGGTGAGGCGGCCGATGGTGTGTTCGGTGAAGCGTTCGTTCGGGGTTTCGGGATTTAGGACGCCGTCTATGTCGAGGTAGAGGAGTGGTCTGCCTTTGCGGGTGCCTGGGCGGGGGGCGTCGCCTAGCCACATAGGCGGGTCGTGTAGAGGCCGTTGTCGGTGGCTGCGAGGAGGGTGCCGTCTGGGGCGAGGGCCAGGTCGTTGACCGGCGCGGGGACCTTGATGCGGTGGGACGGGGCTGCGGCGTTCCAGGCCAGGAGGGTCCCGGGGGCGTCTTGGAGGGCGGCGGCTACTAGAAGGCTGCCCTCTACCTGGGACGCGGCCACTTGGTCGCAGGGGGACGGGGTTTCCAGGGTTGCCAGGCGGTCGCCGTCCAGGCCGTAGACGCACAGGTCGGACGGGGTCGGCTGGACGAGGACGAGGCCGTCCGGGGACGGGTTCAGGATCGCGTAGGGGGCGGGGAGGGCGGCGATCTCCTCGCCGCGTTCGATGTCGACGCGGCTGACGGCGGAGTCGCCGGG
>NZ_JABXFD010000539.1 GCF_013372625.1 Actinomadura sp. BRA 177 | reverse complement strand
CACCCCCGGGGCTCCGCCCCTGGCCCCCCTTCCTTGGTTTGCGTCCTTGGTTTGGTTTCCTTGCCGTGGCGGACGCTGGAGTCGTTCGGGTTACCTCGGGGTCATGGCCGTCGGCGGCTGCCTGTCCGTCGGCGGCCGGCAAGAAGGACGTGATCAAGGGCGGTGGTGAGAACGTCGCTGGCCGGGAGGTCGAAGGCCGTCCGTGAGTTGGGCGGGGTCGTCGAGGGCGCCGTCTTCGGCATCAGCCATCCGCACTGGATCGAGGACGTCCAGGCGCATGCTCGTGAGTGGGCTGCTGCATTCAGGCGGCCCAAGTACGTGGGCGTCGTTGATTCGCTGCCAAGAAACCCGGCGGCAAGATTCTCACGCGGGGGCTGCGTGCACGGCGCTCGGGCTTGTTGGGGGTTAGCCGTCCTGCTTTAGGTGGGGGGTGAGGGTTAGGGATAGGTGGAGGGTTAGGCGGTCTTGGCCGTTTGTTAGGGAGAGGGTTGTTAGGTCTTCTATGCGGTGTAGGCGGTGGTAGAGGGTTTGGCGGTGGATGTTCAGGGCCTTGGCTGTTTGCTGGACGTTGCCTGCCAGGTCTAGGTAGGTGCGGGCTGTTTCGGTTAGGTCCGGGTGTTGTAGTAGGCGGGCGATGCCCGGGGTTTGGGTTGTTTGGGTGAGGGCTTCGTCGCCTGCCGTGCGGAGGAGGCGGAGGGCGCCCAAGGTCGTCCAGTCTCGGGTTTCGCCGGGGGCGGCTGTGCGGGCCGCTACTCGGGCGCGGAGCCAGCCCTCGTGGACGTCCTCAAGGGTTGGGCAGGGTGTGTAGACGCCTGTTTGGACGGGGGCGTTGCGTTCCTCTAGGAGGCGGCGGGCTCTGTCCAGGGTTGCTGGGGTGGGGGTTGCGGTCGGGATCACTAGGACGTGGTCGCGTTGCCAGAGGGTGGTCAGGACGGAGTGGGGGAGTTGCCACGGGTTCAGGGGTTCTGGGGACGGTGTTCTTAGGACGGCGACTGTTAGGGGTGTTTCGGGGGCTGCGGCTTCTGTCAGGTCGTTTGCTGCCTGGGTGCGGGTTTCGGGGTGGGTTGAGAGCAGGTCGGCGACCTTCCAGGTCAGGTCGTCGCGTTCTCTGGCCTGGCGGGCCATGAGGAGGGCCGCCCGTTCGCAGAGGGGCATCGCCCTGGTCGCCTGGGTGCCCGTTATGCGCTCCTTGTCGTCCAGGAGCCACAGGTAGCCGTACGTCACGTTGTTCCAGCGGACGGGCAGGCAGAGGCGGCCGAGCTGGCCGAGGGACGTGTCGGCCGGGATGCGGACCGGGCCCGTGGCGCGGGCGATGCCGTGGCGTTCGAAGCGGGCGCGGACGGTCTCGGACGCGCGGCGGTGCAGGATCGAGTCCATCCGGACGGGGTCGATGGTGTCGCCGTGGGCGGCGTAGGCGACGAGGTGGAAGTCGCGGTCCTCCAGGGTGGCGGGAGCGCGCAGGAGGTCGGCCGCCTGTTCCACGATGTCCTGCAGGTCGGGAGCCATGTGCCCTCCTTCATACGTTTGTATGAAGTTTAGCAGGGGTGAAAGTGGCATTTGGCTGTGGGAGGACGGGGGTGGCGCCTCTACCGTTCGAGGTGTTCCTCGACGTTGGAGGCTCCCATGCCCTCTCCTCTTCTGCTCGCCGCCGCGCGCAGCGAACGGATGCGCGGTCTCGTTACTTCTGTCCCGCTGACCAGGGGCGTCGTCGACCGGTTCGTCGCGGGTGACGATCTTGAGGCGGCGCTCGTGGCGGTGCGGGAGCTGGGGGACGCGGGGCTCAAGGTCACCCTTGATCATCTCGGGGAGGACACCCGGGAGCCCGCTCAGGCGGTGGGTACGAGGGACGCCTATCTGCGGATGATCTCTTCCTTCGAGGAGTGCGGGCTCGCGGGTGGCGCTGATGCTTCGGTGAAGCTGTCCGCGCTCGGGCAGGCGCTGCCGGGAGAGCTCGCGGTCGACCACGCGCGGGAGATCTGTGCGGCGGCGGGACGGGTCGGCATGACTGTCACGCTCGACATGGAGGACCACACGACCGTCGACTCCACGCTGGAGATTCTCGGCAAGCTGCGGAGCGACTTCCCGTGGGTCGGTGTCGCGGTCCAGGCGATGCTGCGGCGCAGTGAAGGGGATCTCCGGGAGCTGGTGGGGGAGGGCTCGCGGGTCCGGTTGGTCAAGGGCGCTTATGCCGAGCCCGAGTCGGTCGCGTTTCAGGGGCGGCATGAGGTCGACCGTGCCTATGTGCGGGGGCTGCGGTTGTTGATGGAGGGCGACGGCTATCCGATGGTCGGCAGCCATGACCCGCGGATTATTGAGATCGCGCTGGCGTTGGCCGCTGGACGGTCGCCTTCGACTTATGAGTTCCAGATGCTTTACGGGATCCGGGCTGCTGAGCAGCGGCGGCTTGCTGAAGCCCATCAGATGCGCGTCTACGTCCCGTACGGGGCCGACTGGTACGGCTACTTCATGCGGCGCTTGGCCGAACGTCCCGCCAACCTCGTCTTCTTTCTCCGTTCGTTCGTCTCCCGCTAAGGAGGGCCCTTTCCAATGGACGCCGTGACCAACGTTCCGACGCCGGTGAACGAGCCGGTGCGCGGGTACGCGCCGGGCAGCGCAGAGCGGGCCCGGCTGGAGGCCAAGCTCGCCGAGCTGACCGCCGAGGCGCCGGTCGACCTGCCCATGACCATCGGGGGAGAGCGCCGGCTTGGCGGCGGTGCCAAGGTCGCCGTCGTGCAGCCGCACCGGCACGCGTCGGTGCTCGGGACGTTCGGGACCGCGACGCAGGACGACGCGCGGGACGCGATCCAGGCCGCGCTGAAGGCCGCGCCGGCATGGCGGGCGCTGTCCTTCGACGACCGGGCCGCGATCTTCCTGCGCGCCGCCGACCTGCTCGCCGGGCCGTGGCGGGAGACGCTGCTGGCCGCGACGATGCTCGGGCAGTCCAAGACCGTCCAGCAGGCGGAGATCGACAGCCCGTGCGAGCTGGTCGACTTCTGGCGGTTCAACGTGCACTACGCGCGGCGGATCCTCGCCGAGCAGCCGATCAGCGGCGCGGGAGTGTGGAACCGGTCCGACCACCGGCCGCTGGAGGGGTTCGTCTACGCGATCACCCCGTTCAACTTCACCGCGATCGCCGCGAACCTGCCGACCGCGCCCGCGCTGATGGGCGACGTGGTCGTGTGGAAGCCGTCGCCGACGCAGACGTACTCCGCCGTGCTGCTGATGCGTCTGCTGGAGGAGGCCGGGCTGCCGGCCGGCGTCATCAACCTCGTGACCGGAGACGGGCTCGCGGTGTCGGACGTGGCGCTCGGGCATCCGGAGCTGGCCGGGATCCACTTCACCGGGTCGACGGCGACGTTCCGGCACCTGTGGAAGACGGTCGGGAACAACATCGAGAAGTTCCGGAGCTACCCGCGGATCGTCGGGGAGACGGGCGGTAAGGACTTCGTCGTCGCGCATCCGTCCGCCGACCCGGCCGTGCTCAAGACGGCGCTCGTGCGGGGCGCGTTCGAGTACCAGGGGCAGAAGTGCTCGGCGGCCTCGCGGGCGTACATCCCGCGGTCGATCTGGGACGCCGGGTTCAAGGAGGAGCTCGCCGCCGAGGTCGACGGGCTCACCATGGGGGACGTCGCCGACCTGTCCAACTTCATGGGCGCGGTGATCGACGAGCGCGCGTTCGCCAAGAACAAGGCCGCGATCGACCGGGCGCGGGGCGATGCCGGTGTTGAAGTCGTGGCCGGCGGGACGTATGACGACTCGGCCGGATACTTCGTCCGGCCCACCGTTCTGGTCTCCGGCGACCCCGAGAACGAGATCTTCCGGACCGAGTACTTCGGGCCGATCCTCGGCGTCCACGTCTACGAGGACGACCGGTACGAGGAGATGCTCGCCCAGATGGAGTCCGTCGCGGACTACGCGCTGACCGGCGCCGTCATCGCCAACGACCGGGCCGCCGCCGCGCACACCGCCGAGGTGCTCCGGTACGCGGCCGGCAACTTCTACATCAACGACAAGCCGACGGGTGCCGTGGTGGGCCAGCAGCCGTTCGGCGGCGCGCGGGCGTCCGGCACCAACGACAAGGCCGGATCCGTGTTCAACCTGCTGCGCTGGACGTCACCGCGCTCCATCAAGGAGACGCTCGTCCCGCCGACCGACTACCGGTACCCCCACATGGGCTGACGGTCCTTATAGGCCCGTGGCTGGGAGTGAGACCCAGCCGCGGGTGAAGGGGGACGAGATCCGTTCGGACTTCTCCAGGTCCACACCGATGTGCGGGTGGGCCTGGAGAAGCTCCTCCAGCGCGACGCGCGCCTGAAGCTTGGCCAGGTGCGAACCGATGCAGAAATGGACGCCACTGGAGAAGCCCAGGTGGCGCGGAATCTCCCGGGTGATGTCCAGTTCGTGGGCGGACGGGCCGAATTCGCGCTCGTCCCGGTTCGCCGAACCGAACAGCATCATCACCTTCTGACCCTCCGGGATTTCCGTTCCGTGGAGGGTGACGGGGCGTGTGGTGGTTCTGGCGAGTGCTTGTACCGAGCTCTCCAGGCGCAGGAACTCCATCAGCGCGTTCGGAATCAGGGACGGGGTGGCGGCGAGGCGCTCGCGCTGCGCGTGGTCGCCGTCCAGTAGTGCTATCCCGTGCGAGATCAGGTTTCCGGTGGTGTCGTTGCCGCCCGCGACCATGACGAAGCAGAACCCGAGAATGTCCCAGTCGGTGAGGCGTTCCCCGTCCGCCTCGGCCGCCGTCAGCGCACTGATCAGGTCGTCGGACGGGTCGGCTCGGCGCGCGGCGATCACATCCGTGAAGTAGCCGAACATCTCGGCGACCGCACTCACCGCGTCGTTCTTCAGCGACTGGAGGCCGAAGCCTTCGTCCTGCAGGGTCGTCAGCGCGGACACCCACGGATCGAACCGCGCCCGGTCCGCCTCCGGGACGCCCAGCAGGTGGGCCAGGGCGTAGGTCGGGAGAGGGGACGAGAAGTCCTTGTGCAGGTCTGGCACTTCTCCTTCGGCCGTCTTGCGTTCCATCAGAGCGATTCTGGAGCGGACGAACTTGCGCAACAGGTCTTCTAGTGCGGCGATCCTGCGTGGTGTGAAGCCGTGGCTGATCAGGCGGCGCAGGACGGTGTGGCGTGGGGGATCCAGCATCACGATCGTCGGGGCGAGGCCCAGCGTGCCGATCTCGTCCGGGTAGAACGTCAGGCCCTGCGCGGACGAGAACGTGCCCGCGTCCCGCGTCGCCGCCCAGATGTCGTCGAACCGCGACAGCGCCCAGAACGGCGGCTCGTCATGGCGGTGGACGGGGTCGTCGTCACGAAGCCGCCGGTACGCGGGATAGGGATCGGCCTGGAATCCGGGATCGAACGGGTCGTAGACGTCCGCCATGGCACGGCCTCCGCGGGTTGTAACAGGCGTCGTTATTAACGCACCCTGTTAGTATCATCGGCGTGCCGAAAGACGCAAGCGCCACCCGCGAAGCCCTCATCCGCGCCGGCGCCCACCTCTTCGCCGCCCACGGCATCGACGCCGCCCGCACCCGCGACATCGTCCACCACGCCGGACAAGCCAACGACTCCGCCATCACCTACCACTTCGGCTCCCGCGCCGGACTCCTCAACGCCGTCCTCCGCAACGGCATCACCCGCATGGAACCGGCCCGCGCCGCCACCCTCCCCGCACTCCACTCCGGCGACCTCCCCGCCATCGTCCACGCCATCGTCCAACCCACCGCCGACGAACTCCGCACCCAACAAGGCCGCGACTTCCTCCGCATCACCGCCCAACTAGCCGGACGCGCCGGAATCCGCGACCACCACCTCCCACCCCTCCTCCACGGCACCGCCCTCCACCAACAA
>NZ_JABXFD010000343.1 GCF_013372625.1 Actinomadura sp. BRA 177 | reverse complement strand
GTGAAGATCCTCATCGCGCTGGACTACCTGGAGCGGCACCGGGTGTCGGCGGGGGATCGGGCGCTGCTGGTGCCGATGCTTCGGGAGAGCGACGATCAGGCGGCGACGGAGTTCTGGCGGCGGGGCGGGCAGGGGGAGATCATCGAGCGGATGGTGCGGCGGGTGGGGCTGACGGAGACGGCGCCGCCGCCCGCGGAGAAGCCCGGGTTCTGGGGGTACACGGCGCTCAGTGCGCGGGATCTCGTGCGGACGTACCGGTATCTGCTGGAGAAGGCGCCCGAGGGGCAGCGGGAGTTCGTGCTGGAGCAGTTGCGGAAGTCGACGCCGTGCGGGAAGGACGGGTTCGACCAGACGTTCGGGATCCCGCGGGTGGTGAAGGGGCCGCGTGCCGTGAAGCAGGGGTGGTCCGGGTTCGGGGACGTGCCGGCGGAGCCGTGCGGGAAGGGGGTGCGGCCGGCGGCGTGGCGGCCGGATCTCGGGATCGGGCGGCCCGTCCTGCACACGACCGGGGTCGTGGGGGACCGGATCGTGGTGGTGCTCACGCTGCAGCCCGAGGGGTCGTCCTTCCGGGCGGCGGAGGCGCGGATCACGGCGTTGACCAGGGACGTCCTGCGGGCGACGTGACGGGCGTCACAGGATGGGGAAGGGTTCCGTCCGGAGTGGGTCATCGGAAGCGGTGGCGTTCGGGCGGGATCGGAAAACCGGGGCAAAGATCTGGACTGTTTACCAGGTTGTGGGCGAATAGTCCTTCGCTGGCGTATGTAGCTTTTTTCTCCCAGGGCAGGTGACGCCGAACGGGGGACAGTTGGCGGAAGCGGAGGGCACCCAGCCCGGGGTGCACGTTGCGGACCTGGAGGACCTGCGGGGCGCCGCGCACGACCGCGCGATGCTGTCCGAGGCGCGGGTCGTGCTGGCGCGGCGGCTCGGCGTCGCGCCGGGGGAGGCCCTGCAGCATCTGATCTGGCTCGCGCGCGATCTGGACATCGACCTCGCCGAGGCCGCGGCGCTGCTGGTCAAGGACGGCGGCGGCGGGCCGGTGGGGGCCGTGATCGCGGGGCGCAGGGCGCCGCGGGCCGAGGGCGGTACGACGGAGCGTCAGGCCGTCCTGACGGAGGCCGAGGACGTCCTGCGGCGGGTGACGGCCGAGGACACCACGGGCGACGCCGAGATCCTCGCCGGGGTGGGCGAGGACCCGGTGGCGCGGGCGGTGCTGGACGGGGCGCTCGACTCGTGCACCCACCTGGTGCCGGTCCGGGGGCCGGACGGCGCCGTGGCGGACTTCCTCTACGCCGACCTCAACGGCCTCGCGCGGGACATGTTCGGGCGCGGCCGGGAGGAGCTGACCGGGCAGCGGCTGCTGCGCACGGATCCGGGCGCGGTGCTCAGCGGGCTCTTCGACGAGTACGTCGCGGTGCTGGAGGAAGGGACGCCGATGGAGCGCGACTCGATCATGTACAGCACGGCGCAGCGCGGCCTGTCCCGGTCGTCCCGGATGAGCGTCCGGTGTGTCCGGGTGCCGACCGGGGTGTGCGTGACGTGGCGGTACCACGTCGCCGAGGACCGGATCGCGCGGCGGCTGGAGCGGGTCGAGCGGCTGGCGCTGATCGGCTTCGGCGAGTGGGACCTGGCGACCGGCGAGGCGGACTGGACGCCGCAGATGCGCGCCAACTACGGCATCGGCCCCGACGAGGTGCCGCCGATGCCGCACGACCTGCCGAAGGCCGTGGCGGACGACGATCTCCCGCTGGTGGAGGAGGCCGTCCAGACGATGTTCTCGCGCCGGGAGCCGGTGGAGGCCGAGCACCGGGTGCTCGGGCAGGACGGGACGCCGCGGCACCTGTGGGTGTTCGCCGAGCCGGTGCTGGGCGACTCCGGGCTGCCGATCTCGATCAACGTCGTGTCGCAGGACATCACCCGGCGGCGCGGCGTGGAGCGGGCGCTCGCCGAGACCCGCCGGCAGATGCTGAAGCAACAGGCGCGGACGGCGCAGGAGCGGAAGGTGGCGGTGACGCTGCGCCGCGCGATCCTGCCGGACGAGGACGAGGTGGAGCAGATGCCGGGCCTCGCCATGGCGGTCCGCAGCCTGGCGGCGGAGAGCACCGCGCGCATCGGCGGGGACTGGTTCGCGACCCGCGCGATGCAGGACGGGCGGGCGCTGTTCGCGATCGGGGACGCGGCCGGGCACGGGCTGCCGGCGGCGGCCGCGATGGCGCGGACCCGCAACGGGCTGCTCGGCCTCGCGTTCACGGGGGAGCCGGCGGGACGGCTGGTGGGCTGGCTGAACGAGCTGGTCGGCACGATGGACCCGCCCGCGACGGGGACCGCGATCGTCGCGCATTTCGACCCGTCCCGCCGGGTGCTGGCGTGGACGTGCGCGGGCCATCCGCCGCCGATCCTGGTCCGGGAGGGGCGGGCGGCGCCGCTGGAGGTCGTCCGGGACCCGATGCTCGGCGCCATGCCCTGGCAGTACACGACGATCACCACCGAGCTGCATCCCGGGGACATGCTGTTCCTCTACACCGACGGTCTGGTGGAGCGCAGGGACGCCGACCTGGACGAGCGCATCGGCCGCCTCACCGAGATCCTGCAGGACTCCTCGCTGCGCCCGGACATGGTCCTGGACGAGGTGATGGCGCGGATGGAGTTCGACCGGGCGGCGGACGACACCACGCTGTTCGCCCTCCTCGTCGAGTGACCGACCGCACGTGCGGGCGCGCGGAAGCCGTCCGTGTGAGGTAGGACTCAGCCAGACCGGTGCGGAGGGCCCGAACGCGGCCCCCCGCCGCGTGCCGGGCGCCGTCCTCCCGGGGTTCTTTACCCTTTGCCCATAGGCCGGTAAGGCCCATGGGCAAAGGGCTGAGGGCCAGTTCGGGAAAGATCGGGAACACCCGGCGGCCTGACGCTGTTGGTGAATCCTTGGAAGGGCATTGAGCGGGCATAACTGAAGCTTGTGCTTCGTTTGCTTTTCCCGAGAAGGTTGTCTACCTTCTACCCGAATCCCGCAGCGCGCCCCATGCGTTGCCGCCGGCCGTGCCACGTACGGCCGAGGATCGCGGAGCGGTATCCGCACGCGATGCGCGCCAGACGATGCGCGCACCCTCACTGAGATCAGTCGCTGAGACATATCCGAACAGGTTGCACCGCCTCATGCGGTGCGAGGCCGAGTCCGTGCCGGTCGCACGACCGGACGGAGCCGGGGACCCAACGTTCCAGGGGTGAATCGGCGCGCCTGAAGGCCGCGCCGTAGGGCTACTTCCATGCCCGAATCCGTCAGCTAACCCGGTAGGCGTCATGGAAGAACAGGAGATTCCCTGCATGACCGGTCGTTTCGATCGACTTTCGCTCAACCGCTTCTCGTCCGAGGACAAGGCCGTCGGCGTCGCCGCCAGTGCCGTCCTCGCCGGCGCCGTCGGGCTCGCCGTCCTGAACCCCCTCGCCAGCGGCAGCGCCGCGGCCGAGACCCCCGCCCAGGCGGCCGCCGCCGCCGAGCAGGGCACCGCGTCGAAGGCCTCCACGGGCATGACCGTCGCCGAGGCCAAGGAGGCGGGCTACAAGGTGCCGCCGCGCGCCGTCGAGGCCTCCGAGGTCATCAAGCTGGCCGAGAAGCAGGTCGGCATCAGCGAGGGCAAGGGCGGCCAGACCAAGTTCCACGACTGGTACGTCTCGACCCCGCACGCCAAGGCCACCGCGCAGCGCGACGGCGGGTTCTCGGTCAAGGCCTACAACGGCGCCCAGTGGTGCGACATGTTCGTGTCCTGGCTCGGGGCCCAGACCGGCGTGAAGAACATGGGCTGGGACGCCTACACCGTCCAGCACGCCAGCTGGTTCAAGGACACCGACCGCTGGGGCAAGACGGCCAAGCCGGGCTCCGTCGTGTTCTTCGACTGGCAGAACGGCTCCGGCGGCTCCATCGGTGACATCGACCACGTCGGCCTCGTCGTGAAGGACAACGGCGACGGCACCGTCAAGACCATCGAGGGCAACAGCCAGAACGAGGTGCAGAAGAAGACCCGCGACAAGTCCGAGATCGTGGGCTACGGCTACCCCGACTACGCCGCCTGATCCCTCCCGCAGGCTCGAAGGCGCCCGGCTCCGGCCGGGCGCCTTCTGGCGTTCCGGGTGATCTGCCCCCATGTCTCCGCTGAAGTCGGGTAATGCGAAGCATTGACAGCCTTTGGTGCCTCTTGGACCTCACTGCGGCGTTCCGGGATAGGAATCACTGGCAGCACACCGACCGCGGGGCAGGCCGGTCCGCGGAGGAACGGGAGGGGATGCCGATGCGGCTGCGCCCGGATGTCAGCGTGGTCGTGATCGCCTACAACGACGCCCGGAGGCTTCCCCGGGCGGTCGCCTCGTCGCTGGCGCAGTCGCTCGGCGGCGTCGAGACCGTGATCGTCGACGACGCCAGCACCGACGGCACCGGGGAGGCCGCCGACCGGCTCGCCGCCGCGCACCCGGGACGGGTCCGGGCCGTCCACCTGCCGGCCAACCCCGGCGGCTGCGGCCGGCCCCGCAACGCCGGGATCGACGCGTCGGCCGGCCGCTACCTGATGTTCCTCGACAGCGACGACCTGCTGGACCGGCACGCCTGCCTCAACCTGCTCGCCGCCGCCGAGAGCACCGGCGCCGACCTGGTCTCCGGGCTGTGCGACCGGATCTTCCTGGACGTCCCCGAGGGCGCGAAGGGCCGGATCCGCCCCTGGTACCCCTGGCTTTACCGCAACAGCGCCGTGTACGGGTCGCTGACCGAGAACCCCGACCTCCTCTACGACACCCTCTCGACCAACAAGGCGTACCGGCGCGGATTCCTGGAGGAGCACGGGCTGCGGTTCGTCGAGCGGCTGCACTACGAGGACCTGCTGTTCACCGCCGAGGCGTACCTGGCGGCGGAGCGGACCGCGCTGATCCCGCACCGCGTCTACCACTGGCTCGTCCGGCAGCGGACGGCGGCGCCGTCGATCTCCAACCGGCGGGCCGAGCTGGCCAACTTCGCCGACCGGCTGGAGATCCACCGGCGCATCGACATGCTGTTCACGCTGCGCGGCGCGCACGACCTGCGGCGCGCCAAGGACGTGAAGTTCGTCAACCACGACCTGCTGCTCTACCTGCGGGAACTGCGCGACCGCGACGCCGGCTACCGGGAGCGCTTCCTCGACCTCGCGGCCGCCTACCTGGCGGAGCTGGACCCGCGCGTCTTCGAGCTGGCCCACCCGATGCCCGCGATCGCCGCCTACCTGATCCGCGAGGGCGACCACGCGGCGGCGCTCGCCGCCGCCGAGTACAAGCCCGCCGAGCGTCCCGAGCTGCGGGCGCGGCTGGTGGAGCGGGACGGGCGGGTCTTCTGGGGCGCCGGCCGGCCGCGCGGGAGGCTCGGCCGCCGGATCCTGGACGTGACCGCGTTCGGCTTCCACGTCCGGCCGCTGAAGGACCTGCGCCCGGCCAACACGGTGACGCGGCTGGAGATGCGCGGCGACCGCCTCCACCTGGCCGGGCACGTGCTGAACCCGCTCGATCGGATCCCCCCGGACGCCGATCTAGCCGCGACGCTGGAGTTCTGCGACCGGCGCCGCCGCGCCCGCCGGGTGCGGGCCCGCGCGACCGTCCGGCACGAGGGGGACCGGCTGGCGTGGCGGTCGGAGCTCGCCCCGGCCGGGCGGATCCGGCCGGTCGGGTTCATCGATCCGGTCTGGGACGTGCGGCTGCGCGTCCGGGTGGACGGCGAGGAGCTGGTCACCCGGCTCGGCGAGGGCCGCGGCGCCGCGCTGGCGTGCGCGGCGCTGCCCGTCCGGCCCCGGCTGACCCGGATCGCCGCGGACCGGCTCCGCTCCTACGTCACCGACGGCGCGCACCTGGCCTTCGCGCTGGAGA
>NZ_JABXFD010000726.1 GCF_013372625.1 Actinomadura sp. BRA 177 | reverse complement strand
CACCCGCCCCCACACCCCGCACACCCGGACGTGCACCGACCGTCCGGCCACGCCGCAACTCGACCTGTTCGCCCTGCCGACGCTCGCCGAGGGGAGCGCAGCATGACCGCCGCCCGTTCCGGCGTCCTCGCCGCCGAGGTGGCCGCCGCCGCGCTGGCGTGCGCGGCGCGCGGCTGGCACGTGTTCCCGCTCCGCCCGCGCGACAAGCGACCCCTTGCCCGGTTCACCGACTGGGAGACGCACGCCACCACCGACCCGGCCCGGATCCGCGCGTTCTGGGAGCGCGGCCCGGCGTTCAACGCCGCGGTCGCGTGCGGCCCCTCCGGGCTGGTGGTGGTCGACCTCGACACGCCCAAGCCCGGCGAGCGCCCGCCCGCCGCGTGGGACATGCCGGGCGTCAACGAGGGCGCCGACGTGCTCGCCGTCCTCGCCGAGCGGCACGGCGAGGCGTTCCCGCTGGACACCTTCACCGTGACTACCCGCCGCGGCGGGATGCACCTGTACTTCACGCCCCCGCCCGGCGCCCTGCTGCGCAACACCTCCGGACGGCACGCCACCGGCCTGGGATGGCTTATCGACACCCGCGCGAACGGTGGCTACGTGGTCGCCCCTGGCAGCTTCGTGGACCTGCCGGACGGGACCGGCCCCTACCGCATCGTCAACGACGCGCCGCCCGCCGAGCTACCGGCATGGCTGGCCCGACTGCTCACCTCCGCCCCGCGCCCGCCTTCCGTCTTGAGTGCCGACTCGGTTGCCGGAACGGTGGCGAACCTGCCCGCCTACGTCCAAGCGGCACTCAAGGGAGAAGCGGCGCGCGTCGCCGACGCGGTGACCGGTGGCCGCAACCACGCCTTGAACAAAGCCGCCTACAACCTCGGACGCCTGACCGGCGCCGGCGCCCTCGACCCCGACACCGCCGCGAGCGTGCTGTTCGAAGCCGCCGCCGTCCACTTCGGCCCCACCCGCGCCCACGTCACCCCCGCCGAAGCACGCGCCACCATCCGATCCGCACTCGCCGCCGGCGCCCGCCACCCGCGCACCATCACCAGGGGGAACCCCGCATGACCACACCCACCGAGCAACCCGCCGACCTCGGCGACCGGCCGCCGACCAACGGCGCCGCCCTGCTGGACGGACTACGGGCAGCGCTCACCCGCTACGTGATCCTGCCGACCCCACAGGCCGCCGACGCCGTCACGCTGTGGATCGCCGCCACACACGCGCAACCCGCATGGCCGCACGCGCCCCGCCTCGTCATCCGGGCGCCGGAAAAGCGGTGCGGGAAGTCCCGGCTGCTGGACGTGGTCGAGGCCACGTGCCACGCCCCGTTCATCACCGTCAACAGCAGTCCGGCCGCGGTCTACCGGTCCATCACCGACGACCCGCCCACCCTGCTCGTTGACGAAGCCGACACCATCTTCGGACCCAAAGCCGAAGGCAACGAGGACTTGCGCGGGCTGCTCAACGCCGGACACCAGCGCAACCGCCCCGCCAAGCGCTACGACGCCAACGCCAACCGCGTGGAATCCATCCCCACCTTCGCCATGGCCGCGCTCGCCGGCATCGGCGCCATGCCCGACACCATCGAAGACCGCGCCGTCGTCATCCGGATGCGGCGCCGCGGTCCTGGCGAAACGGTCGCCCCGTTCCGGCACCGCCGCGACCGCCCGCCACTCCGCCAGCTGGCCGCCGACCTCGCCGCGTGGCTACGCGCCGACCTCGCCACCCTGGAGGCGGCCGAACCGCCCATGCCCGTCGAAGACCGCGCCGCCGACACCTGGGAACCCCTGGTGGCCGTCGCCGACTACGCCGGCGCCCACTGGCCCGACCGCGCCCGCGCCGCCGTCCTCGCCCTCACCGCCGACGCCGACGACAACGACCAGATGTCCACCCGGCTCCGGTTGCTCACCGACTGCCGCACCGCGTTCGGCACCGACAACGCTCTACCCACCGCCGTCCTACTCGACCGCCTCAAGGCCGACCCGGAAGCACCCTGGGGCGACTACGGTCCGTCCGGGCTGACCGCGATGAAACTCGGCGTCCTGCTTCGCGAATACGAGATCCGATCCAGCACCATCCGATTCCCTACCGGGCAGGCCAAGGGCTATCAGCGCGTCGACTTCCTCGACGCGTGGGGACGCTACTGCCCCGCCGGCGACACCCTCGACCGACCCGCCGTCCAAGCGACCGTCCTGCCCCTGCCCAGCGGTACGCGTACCACTCGTACCAGCCTTAACGCCGCAGGTCAGCCCCTATGAGGCTTGCACGCCCGGTACGGCTCAAGCCGTACCAACGCCCACCGCCGCGGTACGCCCCAAGCCGTACCACCCGTCAAGCCGTACCGGCCCTGACCAGCAAAAACAAGGCTGGTACGGCTGTTACCGCCACCCCTCGACCCGTCGCCACACCGGCCCGGCGCACAAGCCACCAAGCCCGCCGCCGGACCACCCTGCCAAACCGCTCACCGAAAGCCGAAGGACGGACCGCGAGATGGCTACGAGGCAGCCCGCTCCGGCTGAGGTTTACGCCCTCAAACCCCTATACAAGATTTCCGAACTGCCGAGCATCCTCCCGTTCAGCCGAAGCCGAATCTACGAATTGGTTCGGGCGGGGCGCATCAGGACCGTAATCGAGCACAGCGTTCGCCTGGTGCCCGCCAGCGCGATTATCGAATACATCGAGCTACTGGAAAGCGAGGCCGAGACCGCGTGAGCCCTAAGAAGCGACGCTCTCCCGGTGAAGGTGGGCTTAGCTGGGACGCTGCCCGTGAAAGGTGGGTAGCGTCCAAGGTCGTCGGCTATCGACCCGACGGCCGCCGGATCATCGTCCGCGGTAGAGGCAAGACACAGACGGAAGCGCTCAACAAGCTCAAGCAGAGCTTGAAGCGACGGGAAGAGAAGCAGGCGCCGAAGGCAACCGCGGACGTCACGATTGCCGAAGCGGTCGCCGGATTCCTGCGGTACGGGCTCATGGGGAGGGATGAAGCGACCGTCACGAACGCTCGCAGCCTCGCCGAACACCACGTCATCCCGCAATTGGGGCACCTGACCGTGCGGGAACTGACCGCCGACGACTGCGAACGCTGGTTGGAAGACCGCGCCGAGGTACTCGCCACAAAGTCACTCCGCGAGGTCCGTTCGGTGCTCAAGCGCTCCATTGATCGAGTGATGCGGCGTGACGAGCGCGTGACTCGAAACGTCGTCATGCTCTGCCAGGTACCGGCGGGAAAGCGCACCGGACGGCCGTCCAAGGCGCTCAACTTCGCCCAAGCGATGCAAGTCCTCGCGGCGGCCGAACGTGCACGGTCGGACATGCGGCAGTACGTCATTCTGGCTCTGCTGACCGGCGCGCGAACGGAGGAACTCCGGAAGCTGACGTGGTCACATGTCGTCGCCTACGACAAGAGCCGCGGTCAATGGCGTCCCGTACATGAAGCCGGGTGGGATCACGAGGAGTTCGCCGTCTACGTATGGCGCTCCGTGCGAGCGACCGGCGACACCAAGACCAAGAAGTCCCGTCGTACGCTCAAACTCCCTCGGCGGTGCGTGGTGGCCTTGCGGGACCTCTGGGCGAGTCACTCGGAGCCGCCCGCTTCGGTGTCGTTGCTCTTCCCCGGTGAGGCCGGCGCCGTCCGGGGTGCGATGGCCGTGCTTCGGGCGTTCCGTCGTGAGGTACTCGCACCGGCAGGGCTGGAACCGAGTGACTGGACGCCCCGCGAGCTACGGCACAGCTTCGTGTCGCTGCTGTCGGACAACGGGATGCCGCTGGACCAGATCGCCCTGTTGGTCGGACACAGCGGGACGCAGGTCACGGAGAAGATCTACCGGCAGCAGATCCGGCCCGTGATCCAGGACGGTGCACAGGCCATGGACCTGATCTTCCCGGACCCCGCCTAGACCCGGCTGGTACTCGCTTCGGTACTCGCTACAGCAGTCAGGCCCGTTCCCAGTGCTGGGAACGGGCCTGACCTGCATGTCTGGGGCGTTGTCTCTGCTCCCGCGATTGGACTCGAACCAATAACCTGCCGGTTAACAGCCGGCTGCTCTGCCGATTGAGCTACGCGGGATCGTGTGTGCGGCAGGGGCGTTGGCCCCTGTCGGCGGGTCCTAGGTTAGCGCATGTGGGGGGTTGTTCGCGCACGGTTAGGGGTGGGGGCGTCGCTGGCGGGTATGGAGGGTGTCACGATTCCGCCGTCAGTGGGAGTTGGACATGAAGACGCGCATGATGTTCATGGCAGGCGCCGCGATCGGTTACGTCCTGGGGACGAAGGCCGGGCGTGAGCGGTACGAGCAGATCAAGCGGCTGTCGCAGCAGGTTTCGGAGAACCCGAACGTGCAGGAGGCCGCGGGGATGCTGCGGTCGAAGGGCGAGGAGTTCGCCGGTGCGGCGAGAGGCAAGGCGAACGATCTGAAGGATCGGGTGCCGGAGCAGGTGCCGGGGCGTAAGGCCGGCAAGGAGCAGCCGGAGGTGTATCCCGGCTAGAGGCCGGTCTGGCGGCGCAGTTCCTCCAGGGCCTGTTCGGCCTGGGCTCGCAGGCCCGGGTCGGATGGGTCCAGCCCTGCGTCGAAGACGAAGGTCCAGCGCACGTCGCCGCCGGTGGCGGGGCGGCGGGCGGCGATGCGCACTTTGCCGCCGGGGAGTTGGACCTGGTGGCTGACGGCGACGGTGGCGGTGACGCGTTCGCGGACGGTTTCGGGGACGGAGCCGGGTTCGGTGAGCCGGACGTGGTGTTCGGGGCCGGCGGAGGTTTCGTGGACGTGGAGCCAGCCGTCCTTCCAGGTGGCGTGGTCGACGCGTTCCCAGGGGATGCGGGTGAAGCCGCCGGAGGGGGTTGGGACGTGCAGGGCCGTTGTGGTGGCGATGACGTGGGAGCCGCCTCGGGTGGGGGCCGACGCGAGGACGCGTTCGCCGCGTTCGAGGGTGAGGGCGGCGCGGACGGCGGCGGGCAGGGAGCCCCTGAGCAGGCGCATGTACTCAAGGTAGGCGATCAGGCGGCCTGGGGGGCGCGGCGGGCCCCGAGGAGGTCGAGGACGAGGGCGGCGGACCAGGCGTAGTCGTGGCTGCCGCGGCCGGTGCCGTCGAAGGGGTCGAAGAACTCGCGGAAGCCGGACTGGCGGACGAGCCGCATGGTGGCGCCGTAGAGGAGGTCGGCGACGACGGGGAGGCCGTGGCCGAGGGCGCCGTACCAGACGAGCCAGTTGGTGCTGATCCAGGTGGGGCCGCGCCAGTAGCCGGCGCGGTCGAAGGCGGGGGCCTGGATGTCGCAGGTGGGGACGGGGTAGCCGGCGGCGCCGGCGAAGCGGGCGGACAGGAGGAGGTCGACGAGGTTGCGGACGATGGGGGCGGGCAGTTCGGGGTCGAGGAGGGGGCCGAAGGAGCCGACGGTGATGACGGGCAGGAGCCGGTCGTCGCGCAGGTCGCGGGCGCGGAAGCAGCCGGTCTCGGGGTCCCAGAGGCGGTCGAGGACGGCGCGGTGGACGCGGGCGGCGCGTTCGCGGTGGGGGGCCGGGTCGGCGCCGATGATCTCGGCGATGTCGGCGAGGGCGTGGGTGGAGGCGAGGTAGACGGCGTTGACGAGGGGGTCCTCGACGGCGAACGGGTGGGCTTCGCGGAGGTAGCCGGGCTGGTAGCCGGCTTCGCGCATGAGGGCGACGAGGCGGACGTAGCGGTCGTAGTCCTCGCCGGTGGGGAGGGTGTGGGGCCGCTGGGCGGGCGCGTAGGTCGCCGCGGCGGGGGAGGTGTACGTCAGCAGGGGCCTCACGACCGTCTCGGTGCCCCAGAACGTGTGCCCGTCATAGCCGGGACCCGTCAGCCCCTTGGCCGGGATCATGCGGCGCTCCGCGCGCGCGCCCGCCTGCAGGACGTGGAACAGCCCGAACC
>NZ_JABXFD010000165.1 GCF_013372625.1 Actinomadura sp. BRA 177 | reverse complement strand
CGGTGTGAAGGCCGCCGGTCAGCCGGCGGGGACGGGGTGGATCGGCTCCGGGGCCGGTGCGGAGCGGCGCATCAGGAGGGGGACGCAGGCGAAGATGAACGTGCCCATGACCAGGAAGTACGGCGTGGTGCCGGCGTCCAGCAGGAAGCCGCCGGCGAACGGGCCCAGGAAGAAGCCGAGCTGCCGCACCTCCGACAGGCCGAAGTAGGCGCCCTTGTGCTCGTCGGACGCCATCTCGTGGACGGCCATGTCCGGCATCGGCAGCAGGATGCCCTCGCCGATCGTCCAGAAGGCGATCCCGACGTACAGCCAGAGCAGGCCGGACGGGCTCGCCCAGAAGCACGCGAACGCGATCGTGAAGTTCGCCGCGCCCAGCACGATCATGGTGGTGCGGCCGAGGAGCCCCGAGACCCGGTCGATCGGAAGCTGCAGGGCCAGGGCGAGAACGGCGTTGGTGATGAACAGGACGGCGAAATACCCCTCGGTCCGGTCGCCGTACTGGCCCTTCATGTACAACGGGATCATCGACTCCAGCTGGGAGAAGACGAAGAAGACCACGATGCCGCCGGTGACGACCGCGAGGAGCCGCCGGTCGCGGAGCGTCACCGTGACCGACTCCCGCGCGGACGACTCGGCCCCCTTGATGCGCGGCGGCTGCAACGCCACCAGGTCGCGATTGCGCACCAGCACCAAGAGCAGGTAGGACGCGTAGAAGAACGCGGGAACCGCGAAGAACGCCACCGGGCCGACGTGGTAGAGCGCACCGCCGATCGCGGGCCCGCCGATCGCACCCGCGCACAGCGTCATGTAACGCACGCGGAACATGCGGCCCTCGTCATCCGCCGCGTGCGACAGCAGCTTCTTCGCGCCCGGCTCCACCATCAGCCGCGCCCCGCCCAGCAGCAGGAACAGCACCACGATCGCCGCCGCGTCGCGGACCGAGGCCAGCAGCCCGTACACCGCGACGTAGCACAGCAGCCCGGCCCGCAGCAGCGGGACCGCGCCGAGCCGGTCGACGATCATCCCGCCGAGCAGCCCGCCGAACGCGGCGACGAGCGCCACCGCCCCGACGACGGCGCCGACCGCCGGCTTGCCGAGGCCCGTGTGCTCGCTCAGGTACAGCGGCGCGAACGGCATCGCCGCGAAGAACGCGAGCGAGTTCAGCAGCGCGCCGCCCTCCAGCAGCCGCTGCGCCGGGCTGAGCCGCCATAACGGCACCCGCGAATCCGTCATGCGACCTCCCCGCCGATCGGCTGGGCCGAGGCTACGGCCCGGCACCGACAAAACCCGCGCATCGCTTCCGCAGACGGGGTATGGAGGAAGCATGGAGGTCAAGCTGCGCAGGGTGTACGAGCCCGCCTCGTCCGATGACGGCAAGCGGGTCCTGGTCGATCGCGTGTGGCCGCGCGGGCTGTCCAAGGACAAGGCCCGGCTGGACGAGTGGGAGAAGGACGTCGCCCCCTCGACTGAGCTGCGCAAGTGGTACGGCCACGACGTGGACAAGTTCGGCGAGTTCACCGACCGCTACGACGCCGAGCTGCGCGATCCCGACCGCGCCGCCGCCCTCGACCGGCTCCGCGAACTCGCCGGCGACGGCACCCTCACCCTCCTCACCGCGACCAAGGACATCGACCACAGCCAGGCCGCCGTCCTCGCCGACCGCCTCCGCGGCTAGACCCGGCCGTCCCGCAGCCGGCCGCCCGGCGGGCTTCGCGTGCCCTGGCCGCCGCTTCTACGCGTTCTGTACACGGTCGTTTGAATTTGTTGTGCAACTTGATGGAACGCTCCCTTTTAAAGGAAAATTTCATGGACGTTCCAACGTGCCTGTTGGCGGGCTCTGGAGCGCTTTAATTGGCCCGCTCCATCGGGTATCACCGTGTTGAAAAATGCTGATTGACCCCCTTGACCTGGGAAGTTTACGCTCCCTTTGCGCAGGCTCCAGCGAGGAGGAATCGCATGCGTAAAGGGATTGCCGTTTCCGCTGCCGCCGCAATTGCCGGGATCGCCGTGACCGCCGTGACCGCCGGGATCGCCGCGCCGGCCTCCGCCGCCCCGCTCCGGCGCGGCCCGGACGGGGTGACGATCGAGATCGCGACCGTCAACGGGTCCGGATGCCCGGCCGGCACCGCCGCGGTCGCCGTATCGGACGACAAGGAGGCGTTCACCGTCACCTACAGCGACTACATGGCGCAGGCCGGCGGGGGCTCGAGCCCGACCGAGTTCCGGAAGAACTGCCAGATCAGCATGAAGGTGCACGTCCCGCAGGGATTCACCTACGCGATCGCGTCCAGCGACTACCGCGGGTTCGCGTGGCTGGAGCCCGGCGCCAGCGCCATCGAGAAGGCGAGCTACTACTTCCAGGGCATGCCGCAGACCGCCGCGATCTCGCACAGCCTCAAGGGCGAGTACGCCGACAACTGGCAGTTCACCGACACCAACGACGTGGCGCAGCTCGTCTACAAGCCGTGCGGCGAGGAGCGCAACTTCAACATCAACACCGAACTACGGGTGCTCCGGGGCACCTCCGACCCGGCCAACGTCAGCTTCATCTCCATGGACTCGACTGACGGCAGCATCAACACCACCTACCACTGAGCTGATTCCATCTTGATCTCCGCTGGTCACAGGCTGATCGCGGGCCGCGCGGCGGGTCGGTAATCGAAAGAGCTCCTGGTAAGTCGAGGTTTGCGACCACCTTGACCACCAGGAGCTCCTGTTGATGTTCTACCGTGCTGCGCTGGATCTGTCTCCCTCGGCCCGCGAGTTCGTGGCCGACCTGGTCCGCGGGCATCGAACGGCGCTCGGGTCCCGGTGGCGGCGGTTGCCGCCGGGCCGTCAGGCGCTGCTGGTGCTGGTGTACCTGCGCCGCAACGAGACCTTCGCGCGCCTGGCGGCCGCGTTCGGTGTCGGCGTCGCGACCGCGCACCGCTACGTCACCGAGGTGATCGACCTGCTCGCCGAACTGGCCCCGGACCTGCGGCAAGCACTGCGGATCGCGCGGCGCAAGGCCTATGTCGTGCTGGACGGCACGCTCGCACCGATCGACCGGCTGTCGGGCGCAGGCGACCGCCTGTACTACTCGGGCAAGCATCGCCGTCACGGCGTGAACGTTCAGTTCCTCACCGATCCGCACGGCGAGCTGATCTGGGCCTCGCCGGCACTGCCCGGCTCGGTGCACGACCTGACCGCGGCCCGCGAGCACGGGATCATCGACGGCCTGACCTTCTGGGCGACCGCCGGCTACGCCGACAAGGGGTACCAGGGAGCCGGCGGCGCCATCGGCACTCCGTACAAGCGCAAGAAGGGCCGCAGGCTCGGGAAGCGCAAGAAGCTGTTCAACCGGTACCACGCCAAGGTCCGCGCCGTCGGCGAACGCAGCGCCGCCACCCTCAAGCAATGGCACATCCTGCGCAAGGCACGCTGCTCACCCAGTCGCATGACCGCTGTGGTCCAAGCGATCCTCACCCTCGAACACCAGGGCCGATGAGGATGGAATCACCTCACTTCTCCTGGATGCAATGCCCCCCGTGGTGAACACCCCCGCGGCGAAAGCCCGTGGTGAACACCCCGCGGTAAGGAGCCCCGAGTAAAGGAGTAACGACCGATGCGCAAAGGACTGACCGTCTCGGCGGCCTGCGCGGCCGCCCTGGCGCTGCCGCTGTCGGCGGCCCCCGCCTCCGCCGCGCCCGCCGACCCGCCGCCGCCCGACCGGATCGTCATCGACGTCCTCACGGTCAACGGGTCCGGCTGCGCGGCCGGCACCGCCGCGGTGGCGACGGCGAGCGACAACACCGCGTTCACCGTCACCTACAGCGACTACCTGGCCCAGGCCGGCGGCGGCTCGAACCCGACCGACTTCCGCAAGAACTGCCAGATCAACCTGCGCGTGCACGTCCCGCAGGGGTTCACCTACGCGATCGCCGGCGCCGACTACCGCGGCTTCGCGTACCTGGCGGACGGCGCGTCCGGCATGGAGAAGGCCAACTACTACCACCAGGGCATGGCGCAGACGACGCCGGTCAGCCACACGATCAAGGGCGCCTACTCGGACAACTGGCAGTTCTCCGACCGGACGCCCGTCACCGAGCTCGTGTTCGCGCCCTGCGGCGAGGACCGCAACTTCAACATCAACACCGAGCTGCGGGTGTACCAGGGCAGTGCGGACGCGTCGCAGACCAGCTTCATGGCCTTCGACTCGGCCGACGGCGGCGTCAAGACCACGTACCACTTCGCGTGGAAGAAGTGCCCGGGCTGACGGCACGTCTCCCGGACCCGCCGGGCCGCGTCCCCGCCCAGGGAGGGACGCGGCCCGGCGTCGTGGTCGTCCGGCAGGCGCCTTGTGTGTCGGTGGAAGGTCAGTTGTCAGTCATGGACGGGTCCCGACCTGCGGTCACCGCGTCTCAGGCGGTGAAACGCACGTTTTAGAGTGGAGGGGACTGAAGGAAGGAACCTCACCATGCCAC
Organism: Actinomadura sp. BRA 177; assembly: GCF_013372625.1. Taxonomy (GTDB): domain Bacteria; phylum Actinomycetota; class Actinomycetes; order Streptosporangiales; family Streptosporangiaceae; genus Spirillospora. The sequence goes on along the minus strand of NZ_JABXFD010000165.1, from coordinate 1,428 downwards.
TGGCCCCCCGTCTGCCGGCGCCGCCCGAGACCCTCGCCGTCCTGGAAGAGTCCTACGACAGGGTCCTGCGGCGCGACCCGGGCGAACCTGAGTTCCATCAGGCCGTCCACGAGGTTCTCGAATCCCTCGGCCCGGTGCTGGCCGCGCGGCCGGGGCTGGCCGCCGCCAAGCTGGTCGAGCGGGTCATCGAGCCGGAGCGGCAGATCATGTTCCGGGTCCCCTGGCAGGACGACAACGGCGAGATCCACGTCAACCGCGGCTTCCGCGTCGAGTTCAACGGCGCGCTCGGCCCGTACAAGGGCGGGCTCCGCTTCCACCCGACGGTGAACCTCGGCATCGTCAAGTTCCTCGGCTTCGAGCAGATCTTCAAGAACGCGCTGACCGGGCTCGGCATCGGCGGCGGCAAGGGCGGCAGCGACTTCGACCCGCACGGCCGCTCCGACGAGGAGGTCATGCGGTTCTGCCAGTCGTTCATGACCGAGCTGTACCGGCACGTCGGCGAGCACACCGACGTCCCGGCCGGCGACATCGGCGTCGGCACCCGCGAGGTCGGCTACCTGTTCGGGCAGTACCGCCGGGTCACGAACCGCTGGGAGGCGGGGATGCTGACCGGCAAGGGCGCGCTGTGGGGCGGCTCCGCCGGCCGGACGGAGGCGACCGGCTACGGCAACGTCATGTTCACCTCCGAGATGCTCCGCCGCCGCGGCGAGGACCTGGACGGCCAGCAGATCGTCGTGTCCGGCTCCGGCAACGTCGCGATCTACACGATCGAGAAGGCGCAGCAGCTCGGCGCCAACGTGATCACCGTGTCGGACTCCAGCGGCTACGTGGTGGACGAGAAGGGCATCGACCTCGACCTGATCAAGACGATCAAGGAGGTCGAGCGGGGCCGCGTGTCCGACTACGCGGAGAAGCGCGGCGGGTCCGCCCGGTTCGTCCCCGGGGGTCGAGTATGGGACGTCCCGGCCGACATCGCGCTGCCGTCCGCGACGCAGAACGAACTGGACGCGGAGGCCGCGCGGGTCCTCGTCCGCAACGGCGTCAAGGCGGTGTCCGAGGGCGCCAACATGCCGACCACGCCGGACGCCGTGCACATCTTCCAGGACGCGGGCGTCGCCTTCGGCCCCGGCAAGGCGGCCAACGCCGGCGGCGTCGCCGTCAGCGCCCTGGAGATGCGGCAGAACGCGAGCCGCGCCTGCTGGTCGTTCTCCCGCGTCGAGGAGGAACTGGCTGCGATCATGACGAACATCCACGAGACCTGCTACGAGACCGCCGAACGCTACGGCGCTCCCGGCGACTACGTCGTCGGCGCCAACATCGCCGGCTTCGAACGCGTCTCCGACGCCATGCTCGCCCAGGGCCTCATCTGACCAACCCCCCGGGAACGGGCGCCTTCAACGGCGAGGGCCCCGCCACCCCGGCCATCCC
>NZ_JABXFD010000188.1 GCF_013372625.1 Actinomadura sp. BRA 177 | reverse complement strand
GCTCTTCCTGGACGGGGGGTAGTGCCTGCGTTTCTACTGACTGGGCCTCGGCTGTGGCTGGGCGTGTTTCGATCAGTAGGGAGAAGACATCGGGGTCGTCCTCCATGCCGCGTAGCAGGTCGGCGGCCTGTTCCGGGGTGGGGGCGATGAGGAGGGTGCGCTCGTCGGAGGCCGTGAGTTCCTTGATGACCTTGCGGACGGCTTCGGGTTCGCCGCCCTCCTCCACGTGGATCAGGCGCAGGACGTCCGTCTCCTCGAGGGAGCCGGGGGCCACCAGGAAGCGGGCGAGCGTCTCCCAGTCGCCCGCGACCCGCTGGTCGCGCAATGCCCGCAATGCCGCCAGGTGTGGTGCCCAGCCGACCGGCGGGACGTCCTCGGGTACCTCCCTGAGCCGCGCGTCGATCTGCTGGTAGAACTCGCTCAGCGGCGCGTAGACGCTTTCGACCAGTTCGGGGCCGCCCCAGCCGACCTCGTCCGTCCCCAATGCCGGTGTGGGATTCCCGCCGTCGAGCGGCATGGTTTCCATCCCCGCCCGTCCGTCCACCTCGGGCTCGTCAGGTTCGTTGGTGTGTGCCGGCTGCTTCACGACTCGTCCCGTCCCAGATCGACCGTCCGGGGCGGTAATTTCCCCTTCTGCCGGGGACTAACGTCTCACAGGTCGGGGATCAGCGGTGGCCCGCGAGGGCGGCGTGGTGATCTTCACCGTCGCGGGGTTCGGGGTCGGGGTGGACGAGGGCGCCGGAGAGGCGCGGCAGGGCGTGCAGGAGGCTGTGTTCGGCGTCCACGGCCACCCGGTGGGCGCGGACGAGGGTGCAGGACGGGTCCACGATGACGTCGCACTCGGCGCGCAGGTTGTGGCCGATCCAGCGGAGGCGGACGTCGCCGACGGCGAGCACGCCCGGTGTTGAGGCGAGGGCGGTTTCGGCGCGGTCGACCAGAGCCGGGTCCACGGCGTCCATTAGGCGGCGCCATACCTCGCGGGCGGTTTGCCACAGGACGACCGAGATTGCGGCAGTGATGAGTAGGCCCACTACTGGGTCGGCCCAAGGAGCGCCTAGGGCGATGCCTGCGGCCCCTAGGAGGACGGCCAGGGACGCGAACCCGTCCGTGCGTGCGTGGAGGCCGTCGGCGACCAGGGCTGCTGAGCCGATGCGGCGGCCCACGCGGATGCGGTAGCGGGCCACCAGTTCGTTGCCCAGGAAGCCGACCAGGGCCGCACCGGCGACGGCGGGGAGATGTTCCACAGGCTGTGGATGGGCCAGGCGGTGTACGGCCGCGTATCCGGCGAGTAGGCAGGACGCGGCTATGGCCACGACTATGACGACGCCTGCCAGGTCTTCGGCGCGGCCGTAGCCGTAGGTGTAGCGGCGCGTGGGTGGACGCCTGCCGAGGATGAACGCGATCCCCAGCGGGACGGCCGTGAGCGCGTCGGCGGCGTTGTGGAGGGTGTCGCCCAGGAGTGCCACCGAGCCGGTGAACGCGACCACCGCCGCTTGGAGGACGGTGGTCGCGCCCAGGCCGGCCAGCGAGATCCACAAGGCGCGCATGCCCTGGGCGCTGGCTTCCAGGGCCGAGTCCACCTTGTCGGCCGCCTCGTGCGAGTGCGGCCGACGCAGGAAGTGCCCGTGGCCGTGGCCGTGTTCGCTCATACGTCCACGATGAACCACGAATCCCGTTGCAGCACCTCGACAACTGCGCTGTTGTCGCAGGTACGCGGCCTATGTCAGTGCGGGTTCGTCGCCAGTAGCTCCGCCAGCAGGTCGTCCAGGGTGACGATGCCCGCGAACTCGCCCCGCTCGTCGTTCACCACGGCGAGCTGGGCTCGGCCCCGGCGCATGCGGCTGACCGCGTCCAAAACGGTCGTTTCCGCCGTCAGGACGGGCGCCGGGTGCGCCAGCTCGTCCGCGCGCCGGTCGCCGTTGGGCTCGGTGATCGCGGCCCGGACGTGCACGATGCCGGTCATCGCGCCGTCCCCCGCCTGGACGAGCAGCCGGTTGTGGCCGCTGGCCGTGGCGGTCCGGCGGATCTGCGCGGCGGTCGCGTCCGCGCCGATCGTCGTGACGGACGTGGCGGGCACGACGAGGCGTCCGACGGTGGCCTCCCGCGCGGAGATGGCGCGGCGGAGCAGCTCGTGGTCGTGCCGTCCGATGAGGCCGAGGCGGCGCGACTCGCCGACCAGGTGGCTGAGCCGGGCCGGGTCGGTGTGGCTGTCCAGCTCGTCCTTCGGCGTGACGCGGAAGAGCCGCAGCAGCGCGTTCGTCGTCGAGTTCAGCGCCGACAGGATCGGCCGCGACACCTTGGCGAACGCGCGGAACGGCAGCGCCAGGATCAGCGCCGAGCGTTCCGGGTGCGTGATCGCCCACGACTTCGGCGCCATCTCCCCGATGACCATGTGCAGGAACGTGACGACGGCGAGCGCGGTGCCGAGGGCGATGGCCTTCACGCCCGCCTCGGGGACGCCGAGCGCGTGCAGCGGCGGCTCCAGGAAGTGCTCGAACGCGGGCTCGGTGACGATCGCGAGGCCCAGCGAGCACATCGTGATGCCGAACTGCGCGCCGGCGAGCATCAGCGACAGCTCGCGGACGCCCGCGAGGGCGGCGACGGCCGGGCGGCTGCCCGTGGCGGCGGCGCGTTCCAGCTGCGGGCGGTTGGCCGCCACGAGGGCGAACTCGGCCGCGACGAAGAAGCCGTTCCCGATCAGCAGCAGGACGGTGATCAGCAGCGACGGCAGCGGGTTCACGACACCTCCACCGACGACGACGCCGCGCGCGGCGCCGGGACCACTGCCTTGATCAGGATCTTCTCGGCGACGCGGCGCGCCACGCTGACGACCTCCAGCTCGACGGAGCCGGTGCCGAGGCCGACGGTGAGGCGGTCGCCGGCGGACGGCAGCCGGCGCAGCTCCGCCATGACGAGCCCGCCGAGCGTGTCGTAGGCGTCGCCCTCCGGCAGGTCGAGCCCGGTGAGGCGGCCGACCTCGTCGATGCGCATGCCGGCGTCGACCAGCCACGACCCGTCCGGCCCGGACGTCGGCGCCTCCTCCAGGCCGTCGGTCTCGTCGGTGATCTCCCCGACGAGCTCCTCGGCGACGTCCTCGAAGGTGAGGATGCCGGCGAGGCCGCCGTACTCGTCCACGACGCAGGCGAACTCCTGCCGGGAGTCGCGCATGTGCTCGATGACCCCGTACAGCGGCTGGCTACCGGGGACGAGCAGCGCCGGCCGCGCGACGCGGCCGACCGGGGTGGACGGATCGAGGGTGTCGTCGGCGACCTCGCGGACGCCGGCGACGCCGATCACGTCGTCGACCTCCGTCCCGTAGACGGGGTAGGCGCTGTGCCCGGTCTCGCGGATCATGGCGACGAGGTCGGCGACGGTCGCGGTGGACGGCAGCGTCCGGACCTGCGGGCGCGGCACCATGACCTCGTCCGCCGTCAGGTCGCCGAACGACAGGGCGCGGTCCAGCAGGCCGGACAGGTCGGCGGGCAGGTGCCCGGCGCTGTGCGACTTGCCGATGATGTCGCCCAGTTCCTCCAGCGTCGCACCGCTGTGCAGCTCCTCGACGGGCTCGACGCCCACCGCGCGTAGCAGCCGCTCGGCTGAACGGTCGAACAGCCGGATCAGCGGCCCCGCGACCGTCAGATACACGAGGGTGGACGGCGCCAGAGCGCGCGCGAGCGCCTCCGCCCGCGCCAACGCGAGGTTCTTGGGGAACAGCTCGCCCAGAAGCATCTGGATGAGGGTCGCCAGGACGAAGCCCGTCGCGAGTGCGATCGCGCCCGTGGCCCCTTGCGGAACGCCCATGACCTCAAGCAGCGGCTGGATCAGCTCGGCGAGGGCGGGCTTGGCGATGAAACCGACGACCAGGGTCGTCATCGTGATGCCGAGCTGAGCGCCCGACAGCATGAACGAGACCCTGCTGATGACCTTGAGTGCGCGCCGGGCGGAGGTGTCACCGCGCTCGGCGTCCTGCTCCAGGGTCGCGCGGTCGGCGGCGACGTAGGCGAACTCCTGGGCGACGAAGTATCCGGTGGCGGCGGTGAGAAGGATCACCGCGAGTACGCCTAGTGCCGCGCTCATCGCGCGGCACCGGGTCTATGGTCGGAGTCCGACACTGCGGACTACCACTCCTCTCTTGAAGCTCTCTCCCGGACGAATCCGGGAGACTCCCACCTGGATCGCTCCGGCGGGTTTGGCAGCTCTTATGTCCGCCCTTACAACGATCCTCCCGACCGCCGGGCAGGTCGGTGACCTGCCGAACACTGCCAACTTGGTTGTCGCTGACAGATCGCTCGATCGTAGCAGATAGACCGCGTACTACGGCGGGCGTGGGCGAAAGCACCTTGTCTCGGTTAGTGTCACGGATCACACTTGTATGAGAGCGTACGTCCCATAGTGGACCGGTCCGTGCTCCCAGACCGGCCCGCCACAGGGACATGCTCAGGGGGACCGGAGAAGCGATCGCGGGGCAGACGTTGGACCAGAGCGGGGCCGGGGCCGCCGCGCCCATGAGTCGTGAAGGCGTCGACCATGCCCTGCGCAGGCTCCGGGACGAGCGCGAACGCATCTCCGCGTCGCTCGTCGAACTCGACCAGCAGCAGGGGATACGGCTGCTGAAGGGCGCACGGCTCACGGGCGAGACGTGGCGGCGCTGGGAGGACGCGCAGTCCCGGCTGACGACGATGTGGCTGCTCTTCGACGCCTACCAGCGCGTCCTGGACGAGGCGGGCGAGCTGCGCGAACGGTCGCCGCGCCCGGACGTGGCGACGCTGACCGAACTGTCCGGGATGCTGGCGGGCTGCTCGGTGGAGCTGCCCGACGGGGAGATCCCGCTGGAGCACCGCACGCTGCTCGGCCCGCAGGAGCGGCGGATCACCCTGGACGAGGCGGTGGCGATGATGTCGGACGCCTACGAGTTCGTCGTGCGGGAGGTGTCCGCCGCCGACTCCGCGTGGACGGCGCTGCTGCTGCCGCTGGAGGACGCCGAGGAGAGCTGGCGGACGGCGACCCGGCTGGCGCACTCGCTGGACGGCACCCGCCACCCCGACCTCGACCGGGGCGGCCGGGAGCTGACCGCGCTCGGCCGGCTCGTCCGCACCGACCCGCTGTCGTTCGTGCGGAACGGGCATCCGGACACCGGGCGGCTCGACCGCGTCCGCGCCGCGCTGACCTCGCTCGGCGACGAGCTCGCCGGCGTCGCCCGGATGCGGGACGAGTACGCCGACCTCGTCGCCCGGGTCACGGCGGTGGTCGAGGAGACCGAGCAGACCGAGCGGCGCGCCCGCGAGGCGTACACGACAGCCCTCTCCAAGATCTATTCACCGAACCTGCCGGCGCCGTCGGCCGGGCTCGGGATCGCGCTCCGCGACCGGCTCGCCGCCCTGGAACGGCTCCGCGAGGCGGGCCGCTGGGTGGAGATGGCGGGCCGGTTCGCCGAACTCGAACGCGCCGCCGAGGAGGCGCTGGAACGGGCGCGCGGCGATCTGCGTCTCAGTGCCGGTCTGCTGGACCGGCGGGGCGAGCTGCGCGGGCGGCTGGAGGCGTACCGGGCCAAGGCCGCGCGCCTCGGCCTGGTCGAGGACGAGCGGCTCACCGCGCTGGACGGCGAGGCCCGCGAGGTGCTGTGGACGGCGCCCTGCGACCTGCGCCGGGCGACCATGGTCCTGGGCGAGTTCCAGCGGGCGATCAGGGCGAGCGAGAGCGAGACGGGGACGCGGCGATGAACCGATGCACCCAGCCCGGCTGCGCGGGCGAGATCGACGCGGACGGCTTCTGCGACACCTGCGGCATGGCCCCCGCCCCCCGGCCTCTTATACCCAGCTCCCGTCTCCGCCTACTAGGCACAGGGTGATCTCGTGTGTTGCGTCATTCTAATCAAACAGACAAACCCGTCCAGTAGCAT
>NZ_JABXFD010000176.1 GCF_013372625.1 Actinomadura sp. BRA 177 | reverse complement strand
ACCTCCCGCCGCGCGCGACGCCGCGCGGCCGCGCACCGCCCCCCACGGCATGGATCTGAGTCACGTCTGCGGTACCGCACGCTGAGGCGCGGTGCCGACACCCCCGTGTGGAGGTTCTGTCTTGAAGCGCGCCAACCTGGTGCGGGCGGTACTGGCGTTCGCCGTGCTCGCCACATCGTTCTACTTCGCCTGGTCCAAACCGGCCCGCCTCGGCCTCGACCTCCGCGGCGGCACCCAGATCGTCCTCGAAACCCAGGACTCGCCGCACGTCAAGGCGAACCGCGAGTCCACCGACCGCGCCCGCGAGGTCCTGCGCCGGCGCATCGACGCGCTCGGCGTCGCCGAGTCGTCCATCACCCGGTCCGGCGACCGGCGGCTGATCGTCGAGCTGCCCGACGTCCAGGACCCGACCCGCGCCACCGAGGCGGTCGGCAAGACCGCGCAGCTCACCGCGCACCCCGTGCTGCCCAACACCGGCAAGGCCGAGAAGGGCCAGCAGCTCATCCCGGACGAGACCGGGCAGCAGATCCTCATCGGCCCCGCCGCGCTCACCGGCGACGGCATCGGCGGCGCGAGCGCCTCCTACGACCCGCAGAACCTCGGCGGCTGGGCCGTCAACGTCGACTTCAAAGGCAGCGGGGGCAAGACCTGGGAGCGGCTGACCGCCAAGGCGGCCTGCGCGACCGGCGACGAGCGGCGCGTCGCGATCGTCCTGGACGGCAAGGTCATCTCCTCCCCGCAGGTGACGGAGAGCGTGGCCTGCGGCGTCGGCATCACCGGCGGCTCCACCCAGATCACCGGCGACTTCACCGCCGACGAGGCCAAGGACCTCGCCGCCCTCATCGAGGGCGGCTCGCTGCCCGTCCCCGTGAAGATCATCGAGCAGCGGGTGGTCGGCCCGACCCTCGGCGACGAGGCCATCGACGCCAGCGCCCGCGCCGCCGTCATCGGCATCATCCTCACCGGCCTGTTCATCGTGGCCGTCTACCGCATCGTCGGATTCCTCGCCACGCTCGCGCTGGCCGGCTACGCGCTGATCTCCTACGCCGCCCTCGTCGCGATCGGGGCGACGCTCACCTTGCCGGGCCTCGCCGGGTTCGTCCTGGCCATCGGCATGGCGATCGACGCGAACGTACTGGCCTTCGAACGGGCCAGAGAGGAACGGGCGGCGGCACCGGGCCGCAGCTCCCGCAACGCGCTCACCATCGGGTTCAACAAGGCGTGGTCGGCGATCGCCGACTCCGCCGTCACCACCCTGCTGGCCGGCGGCCTGCTGTTCTGGCTCGCCTCCGGGCCGGTCAAGGGCTTCGGTGTCACGCTGACCATCGGTGTGCTCGCCTCCCTCGTCTCGGCGATGCTGCTCAGCCGGGTGCTCACCGACGCCGCCGCCGCCCGGATGCCCAAGATCACCAAGGGCCGGGCCGGCGGGCTGGCCGGCCCCGGGCGGATCCGCAACTGGCTGGAGAACAGCGGCCCGGATATCATGAAGCGCAGCCGGATGTGGATCGGGATCTCCGCGCTCGCCGTCGTCATCGCCGCGACCGGCATCTTCACCCGCGGGCTGAACTTCGGCGTGGAGTTCACCGGCGGGCGCCTCGTCGAGTACTCCACCAGCCAGCACGTCGACATCAACAAGGCCCGCGCGGCCGTCGCCGACGCCGGCTTCCCGCGCGCCGTCGTCCAGACGTCCGGCCAGGACGACATCTCCGTCCGCACGTCCGACCTGTCCAACGAGGAGGAGAAGCGGATCCAGGAGGCCCTCGCGAAGGAGGGCGGCGGCGCCACCAAGGAGCGCGACGAGCTGATCGGCCCGAGCCTCGGCGACGAGCTGCGGCAGAAGGCGCTGCTCGCCCTCGGCATCGCCCTGCTCGCGCAGCTGGCCTACCTGACGATCAGATTCCGCTGGACGTTCGCGGCCGGCTCGGTGCTCGCGATGTTCCACGACATCACGATCGTCACCGGCGTCTTCGCCTGGCTCGGCAAACCGATCGACGGCGTCTTCCTCGCCGCGCTGCTCACCGTCATCGGGTACTCGGTGAACGACTCCGTCGTCGTGTTCGACCGCGTCCGGGAACTGTGGGGCGCGAACCCGAAGGGACGGTTCGCCGACATCGCGAACCGGGGCACGCTGCAGACCGTCCCGCGGACGATCAACACCGGTATGGGCGCGCTGTTCATCCTGGCGGCCCTCGCGGTCCTCGGCGGCGACTCGCTGACCGACTTCGCGATCGCCCTGCTGATCGGCATCGTCGTCGGAACGTACTCCAGCGTCTTCACCGCGACCCCGATCGCGGTCGTCCTGGAGCGCTTCGCGAAGGCCCCGCCGCCCCAGGGCAAGGGCCAGCAGAAGCCCGTCCGCCGCACCGCCGGCAGCTCCGGCGCCGTCGTCTGACCGCCACGTGCCGCCGGCGCCCACCCAGCGCCGGCGGCACCCGGTCACTCCGGCATCAGCGACCGCGTCAGCGGACCCTTCACGGCTTCGAACATGCAGACCACCTGCCGCTCGTCCAGGTTCCAGGCCACGCTGTTCGGCCCGACGTAGGACGGCTCGACGTTCTCCGGCGGGCGCGAACCCCAGATCTCCCGGGCCCGCTCGCCGCAGCCCCTCGCCGCCAGGTCGTCCATCTCGGCGGTCGAGGGGAGCGTGGCCCCCTTCAGGCCGAAGACGGCGAAGACCTGGAACTTGTGCGGCTCGTCGCAGTCGACGACGGACACCACGCTGGTCACGTCCCACTTCTTCACGCAATCGCCGGGCACCAGGTCGGTGTACTCCCGCGGTTCCCTGGCGATGTCCTTGAGCGCGACGGTGAGATAGCCGGACCCGATGAAGCGGACGACGCATGTCACGGTACGGTCCCCGCGCCCCCACATCTCCTTATCGGGGCGGTCGGTGTAGAGCCGGAAGTCCTCGGCGCGCCCCGTCTTCTTCAGGAACGCGGTGCGGTTCCGGCACAGCTCCCCGGCCTCGGCCGCCACCTCCTGGTCGCCCGGGAACGGGCGCGCCCGCAGGGTCGCCCGGCCGGCGATCTCGCCCTCGTGCGCTTCCTTGCACGGCGCCGCCCTCATGAAGACGGCGACCGACTTCTCCTCGAACCCGACGAAGCAGGTGCCGGCCTTCAGCGTCGAGGCCCGTGGCTGCCCGAAGTCGCTGGCCAGGCCCGTATCGTCCCGGCCCTCCGGCATGCCCGCGACGACGGCGACGGTGATCGCGGCGATCCACGCGACGGAGAGCGCGATCCCGCCGATGGCGAGCCCCCTGCCCTTCTCGCCCCGGCGGCCGATCTGCGCGAGCGCGGCGATGGCGAAGCCGACCGCGAACAGGATCAGGCCGAGCAGTCCCGTGACGACCGCGACGATCGCGAACCGGTTCGTCCGCCGCCGGACGGGCACGGGCGCATCGATCGGGGGTGGCTGTGCGGGCGCGGGCACATCCGGTGGCGCCCACGCGGGGGCGTCGCCGTCCGGGGGCGGTGGCGTGGTCATGGGGCTCCAGAGGCAGGGGGGCGGGGCTCACTTCGGGAGTAGTGCGCGTCAGTGCGGTACGACGGAGTGCTTCAACGGCCCATTTCTCCCCGTGACCAGGCAGAAGACCATTCGGTTTCCCGCCTTCCAGCCCTCCTCGTTCGGCGCCGCGTACGAGATGTCGGCGATGTCGGACGGAGGTTTGCCCTTCCAGACCTTGGCCGCACGCTTGTCGCAGCCTCTGAGGGCCTTCTGCTCCATCCCCGCGTTCCCCGGGTACTCGCCGCCCGGCAGCGTGTAGGTGGCGAGCACCTCGTACTCGTGCTCCGTCGTGCACGGGACGAGGGGCTGGCCGCCCGTGTCGCTCCATTCGTCGATGCAGTCTCCCGGCGCGAGCTGGGAGGTGTGCTGCGACCACGTCTGCATGGTCTGGTCGAGGGGACCCGGGAGCAGGCCGGAGCCGGTGTAGCGCATCACGCATTTCGCGGTGCGACTCCCGTCCTTCCACGCCTCTTCGTCCGGTGGCGCGACGTGGAGTTGGAGGTCGTGGCCGAAACGGCTCTTCTCCAGGAACTCCGTCCGCTCGCGGCACACCGTCCACGCCCGGTTGCGCAGCTCCTCCGAGCCCGGGTACGGCATGTCCGGAAGCTCCCCGTCGGCGCTGACCTCCCCCTGATGGGGCGTGGTGCACGGGAGCGGCCGGACGAAGATCCCCGCGGGGGCCTCCTCGAACCCGCTGAAGCAGTCGCCCGGCCGCATCGTGGTGACCGAGACCTTGCCGTCCGCGCGGGCGCCCGTGGCGTCGCCCCCGGCCAGCACCACGGCGATGGCGACGGCGGCGACCCAGGCCACAGACGCGGCGAGGCCGCCGATGGCGAGCCCCGTCCCCTTCTCGCCCCTGCGCCCGATCTGGACGAGCGCGGCGACCGCGAAGCCGACCGCGAAAAGGACCAGCCCGAGCAACCCCGTGACGATCGCGACAATCGCGAACCGATTCGTCCGCCGCCGGACGCCCACGGGCGGCCCGCTCATGGACGGCCCGGCCAAGGGTGGACTGGTCAAGGGCGGCGCCTGCGTGGGCGGGGCGGAGCCGTCGGCGGACGAAGGAGCGCTGTCAGGCGGCGTCCAGGCGGGTGCCGGCTCGGCATCGTCCGAGGCGCTGCCACCGCCGGGTGGCGTTGTCATACGTGATCCATTCGTGTCATGAGCCATGCGTCACACAGGTCGCGGATACGGCGGGCGTGTCCGGCGGTGCCCAGGTGGGGACGTCGGACGAGGCGTCATCGGGAGGCGGTGGTGTGGTCAAGGGGGCTCCGGGGGTGTGCGGGGCTCACTTCGGCAGCAGTGAGCGGTTCAGGGGTTTCGTGGGGCGGGCCAGGCAGACGATCGCCTGGATGCCGTCCTGCCAGTCCTGCTCGCTCGGCGCGGCGTACTGCTGCCGGACATCGACCGGCGGCGGATGCCGCGCGAACAGCTTGCGCGCTTCGCCGGCGCAGAAACGGATCGCCTTCTTCTCGATGGCGCCCGGACCGGGGTACGGCGGAAAGTCGCCAGGGGCATACTCCGCGTCCAGCGAAATCCAGCGGGCGGCGAATACCTGGCTGCGATGCGGTTCGTTGCACGGAACGGTGGTGGTGACGGGCCTGTCTTCGCTGAAGTCCTCCGCGCAGTCGCCGACCGCCAGCTCGTTGTAGAGCTTCAGCCTGGGATCGATGGTCCGCGCGAGCGGAGTGATGAGCTTGCCGGCGGCCCCGGTGTAGTGGGCGAGGCAGATCACGTTGCGGTCGCCTTTCCACCAGCGCTTCTGGTCGGGGCCGAGCAGGCGCGGGTCGAGGTTCTCGTGATACCTGCTCTTCTGGAGGTACAGGGCCCGGTTCGTGCACAGTTCCTTGGCGCGTAGATAGAGCTTCTCGGGACCCGGGTAGGGCTCCTCCGGCGGCGCGGAGCGGGCGATGACCTCGTTCTCGTGCGGTTGCGTGCACGGCACGACCGTCACCAGGTCGGTGCCCTTGATGGCGGCGCCGGTGAAGCAGTCCCCTTCGCGCAGCGCCGAGGCCCGGGTCTGGACGCGTTCCGCCGATGACGATGAGCCGTCCGCCATCGCTACCGCGACGGCGGCCACGGCCACGGCCCAGGCCGCGGATGCTGCGAGGGCACCGATGGCGAGGCCCCGGCCCTTCTCCGCCCGGCGGCCGGTCTGGACGAGGGCGGCGATGGCGAAACCGGCCGCGAGCGGGACCATGCCGGCGAGGCCGGTGACGAGCGCGACGATCGCCAGCCGGTTCGTCCGCCTCCGGGACGGTTTGGGTGTCTCGATCGGGGGTGGCCCGGCCACGGGCGGGGCGGTGGGCGTGGGCGCGTCCGGCGGCGCCCAGGCGCCGTCCCTTTTCCACCTCC
>NZ_JABXFD010000112.1 GCF_013372625.1 Actinomadura sp. BRA 177 | reverse complement strand
TTCCAGGACACCGTCGCCCGCCCTCCCGGTAGGGGCGGACGACGGTGTCCTGGAAGACCTGCTGGAGCTCGGCGGCCAGCGCGGTCGTGTGCCGGTCGACGGCCTCGTGGGACGCGATCAGCGTGTCCAGCGGCATCGGCAGTTCCGCGAGTTCCGCGCTGATGCCGAGCAGCGCCGGGCTGACGACCCGGATGACGTCCGCCGAGATCTGCTCGATGACGCCGAGCGCCTCCAGCCGCTTGATCGTCTCGTCGTCGAGGTGCCGTCCGGCCCGCCGGTCGAGTTCATGCCGGTCGAGGTCCTCCGGCTGCTCGGGCGCCCACGGCGACAGCAGCGCTCGCTGCAACGCGAGGTCTTCGGCCGGCGCGTCCAGGGGAATCCTCTGGAGGTGCTTCTCGATGGAGGCGAGCGTGAGCCCGAGCGACTGGAGCTCCCGGACGAGTTCGAGCCGCGCGAGATGGTCGGGGCCGTACAGACCGGTGCGTCCGCGCAGCTTGGGGGGCGGAAGCAGGCCGCGTCCGGCGTAGAACCGCACGGTCCGGACGGTGACCCCGGCGCGCGAGGCCAGCTCGTCGACGGTGAGTTCCATCCCGCCTCCCTCTATGTGACAGTGCCAGTGTTACATTAACCCTGTATCAGCACTCACTTACTTGAGGGAGACCGCCGGATGGGACGGGACATCTACACCGACGAGCACGACGCCTTCCGCGACATGGTGCGCTCCTTCATCGCGAAGGAGGCCGCGCCCCACCACGAGCAGTGGGAGAAGGACGGCATCGTCTCGCGCGAGGTGTGGCTGGCGGCCGGCCGCGCGGGCCTGCTCGGCATCGACATGCCGGAGGAGCACGGCGGCGGCGGCAACGCCGACTACCGCTACTACGTGATCTTCAACGAGGAGCTGGCGAAGGCCGGAATCCACGGCCCGGGGTTCGCCGTCCACAACGACATCAACGGCGGCTACCTGCGCCAGCTCTGCACGGACGAGCAGAAGGCCCGCTGGTTCCCCGGCTACTGCTCCGGCGAGCTCATCACCGCGATCGCGATGACCGAGCCCGCCGCCGGCTCCGACCTGCAGGGCATCAAGACGACCGCGATCAAGGACGGCGACGACTACGTCCTCAACGGCTCGAAGACGTTCATCTCCAACGGCATCCTCGCCGACCTCGTCATCGTCGTCGCGAAGACCGACCCGTCCGCCGGTGCGAAGGGCGTCAGCCTCCTCGTCGTCGAGCGCGGCATGGACGGTTTCGAGCGCGGCCGCAACCTCGACAAGGTCGGCATGCACGCCCAGGACACCGCCGAGCTGTTCTTCGACAACGTCCGCGTCCCCGCGTCGAACCTCCTCGGCGAGGAGGGCATGGGCTTCATCTACCTGATGACGAACCTGGCCCGCGAGCGCCTGTCCATCGGCGCGACCGCAATGGCCGCCGCCGAGGACGCGTTCGAGCAGACCCTCGAATACTGCAAGACGCGCGAGGCGTTCGGCCGTCCGATCGGCAAGTTCCAGCACAACCGCTTCACGCTCGCCGAGATGAAGACGGAGCTGACGATCGCCCGCTCCTTCACCGACGAGTGCATCCTCAAGGAGAGCGAGAACGAGCTGACCGCCGACGAGGCGGCCATGCTCAAGTGGTGGAACACCGAGCTGCTCAAGCGCGTCGTCGACCGCTGCGTCCAGCTCCACGGCGGCTACGGCTACATGACCGAGTACCCGATCGCCAAGGCCTACCAGGACGTCCGCATCCAGACCATCTTCGGCGGCACCACCGAGATCATGAAGGAGATCATCGGCCGCGGCCTCGGCGTCTGACCCGCGTTCCCCTGGCCGGGCCCAACGGCACCGGCCGGGGGGACGAAAGCCCCTACCTCCGCGATTCCGGGCGTTCGACGATCGGTGGCACGGCGCGCCGTGCCGGGCGGACGCGCGGGGACGGAGGGCGGCACACGTGACGGACTTTCCCTACGCCGACCGGTTCGAGGTCCACGAGACGCTTCCCGAGGACGGGCGCTCTCGGGAGGAGATCCTCGCCGAACTGCGGGAGATGGCTGCGGCGGAGGACGCGTTCTGGGAGACGGGCAAGGCGTCCGGGACGGTCTACTGCGGCGACCACGACCACTACGCCTTCATGACGGAGACGTACGGGCTGTTCGGGCACGCGAACGTCCTGCAGCGGGACATGTTCCCCAGCGCGACGAAGTTCGAGGGCGAGATCCTCGCCATGACCCTCGACCTCATGCACGCCGACGCCGTCACCGGCGCCACGCCGGGCGGGGTGGTGACGACCGGCGGAACCGGCAGCATCCTGCACGCGATGCTCGCCTACCGGGACGGCGCCGGCCGGGAGCGTCCCAACATCGTGAAGCCGGAGACGGCGCATCCCGCGTTCGACAAGGCGGGCCACCTGTTCGGCATCGAGGTGCGGGAGGCGCCGGTCGATCCGCACACCACCCAGGTGGACGTTTGCGCCGTCGCCGATCTCATCGACATGGACACGGTCGCGCTGATCGGCTCGGCCGGCAACTACGGCTACGGGACGATCGACCCGATCGCGGAGCTGTCGGAACTGGCCCTGTCGTGCGGCGTCGGCCTGCACGTGGACGCCTGCCTCGGCGGGTTCATCCTCCCGTTCGGTGAGGAGCTGGGCCTGGACATCCCGGTGTTCGACTTTCGGCTGCCCGGCGTGACCAGCATCTCCGCCGACACCCACAAGTACGGGTACGGCTTGAAGGGCACGTCCACACTGCTGTTCCGCGACAGCGCGTTGCGCAACGTGCTGTACTTTCTCAACACGGGGTGGAGCGGCGGGAAGTACCTGTCGCCGGGGATCGAGGGCTCGCGGTCGGGCGGGCTGCTCGCCGCCACCTGGGCCGGGATGGTCAGGCTCGGACGTTCCGGATACCGGCGTCACGCCGGGCAGATCTTCGAGACGGCCCGCCAGATGATCGGGGCGGTCCGGTCGCATACGGAACTGCGGGTGCTGGGCGAGCCGACGTTCCTGTTCAGCTTCACCTCGGACGAGTTCGACATCTACCACGTGTACGACTTCATGGCCGGACGCGGCTGGCGGCTCAACGGTCAGCAGTACCCGAACGCCGTCCACATGGCGGTGACTCGGCCGCAGACCCGGCCCGGCGTCGCGGAGGCGTTCGCCGCCGACCTCGCCGAGGCCGTCCCCTACGCGATCAAGCAGCAGGCGGCGGGGGAGGCGCCCATGTCGGGCGCGGTGTACGGGGGAGTGCCGGGCGGGCTCACCGACGAGGCGGACGACTTCATCCGGCAGGTCATGGCCGGGATGCTCGACACGCAGCAGTCGCTGCCGCCGGCCGCCCGCTGAGGGGTTGGGCATGGCCGCGCCGCAGGAGCGCTACGTCCTGACCGTCGACCTCGGCTCGACCGGGCTCAAGGTCGGCCTGGTCTCGCTCACCGGGGAGATCGTCCGCTGCGAGTTCGCCCTCGTCGCCACATGCCGGCCGGGCGGCGGCGCGTCCACGCAGGACGCGGAGGAATGGTGGCGGCTCGTCACTTGTGCCGCGCGGCGGGTGATGGGCGCCGGGCTCGTCCGGCCGGAGCAGCTAGTCGCGGCGTCGTGCACCGGGCAGTGGGCCAGCACCGTGCCGGTGGACGCGTCGGGGCATCCGGTCGGCGACTGCCTCCTGTACGACGACACGCGCGGCGCGCCCTACTCCCGGGCCGTCATCGCCGGACCAGTCGCCGGGTTCGCGCCGCGCAACGCCCTCGCGTGGGTGCGCCGGACGGGCGGGGCACCATCGCCGTCCGGCGCCGACCCGATCGGGCACCTGCTGTTCCTGCGCCACGAGATGCCGGACGTGTACGCGGCGGCGCGCTGGTTCCTCGAACCGGTCGACTACCTGACGATGCGGATGACCGGGGTGGCCGCCGCCACGCACGCCTCGATGACGGCCGCGTGGCTGACCGACAACCGGCGCCCGGACGTCCTGCGCTACGACGCCGACCTGGCCCGGCGCGCCGGGATCGACGCCGGGAAGCTGCCGCCGCTGCGTCCGATCGGCTCGGTGGTGGGCGCCGTGTCCGCCCGCGCGGCCGGCGAGCTGGGGGTGCCGGAGGGCCTGCCGGTCGTCACCGGCCTTCCCGACCTGCACGCGGCGGTCTGCGGCGCCGGGACGCTGGACGACTTCCAGGCCCACCTGGCGATCAGCACGACGTCCTGGATCGGGCTGTCGGTGCCGTTCAAGAAGACCGACGTGCTGCGGTCGATCGCGAGCGTGCCGGGCCTGTCCACCGGCTCCTACGTCGTCGCCGACAACCACGAGACGGGCGGCCGGTGCCTGCAATGGCTCAACGAGACCGTGCTGGGCGCGCCCACCACTACCGATTGCGACTACGAGCGCCTGGTGACCCGCGCCGCCGCCGTCCCACCGGGCAGCCACGGCGTCATCTTCACGCCCTGGCTGGACGGCGAACGATCACCGGTGGACGACCGCGACGCCCGCGCCGGCTTCCACAACCTGTCACTCACCACGACGCAGGACGACCTCGTCCGCGCCGTCCTGGAGGGCGTCGCCTACAACAACCGGTGGCTGCACGAGGCGGTCGAACGGTTCGCCGGGCGCCGCCTCGACCCGATCCGGATGATCGGCGGCGGCGCCCGCTCCGACCTGTGGTGCCAGATCCACGCGGACGTGCTCGGCCGCACCGTCGAGCGGGTCGCCGACCCGATCAACGCGACGCTGCGCGGCCAGGCGGTCTTCGCCGCGCTGTCGCTGGGCGCCGTCCGCCGCGAGGACGTCCGGATCCGCGTCGACCGCACCTTCCGCCCCGACGCTGCGGCCGGAGCGGCCTACAACCGCCTCTACCGGGAGTTCCCCGCCCTCTACCGGAACCAGCGCCAAATGTTCCGCCGCCTCGCACCCCGTTGACTAGCCCAGGGGTGGGACGACGGCTTCGATTAGGTGGGGGCCCGGTTCCTCTAGGGCCTTGGCGAACTGGGTCGCTAGTTCCTCCGCCGTGGTCGCGCGGGACGCCGGGACGCCCATCCCGGACGCCAGCGCGACGAAGTCGATGGCCGGTCGCGACAGATCGACCATGTCCCGCGTGATGGTGCCCGCCTCCGGCGGTGCCGGGACGGCGCCGACCCGCGTCGTCTCCATCGACAGGATCGCGTACGAGCCGTTGTTGAACACGACCGTCGTGACGTCGAGACCTTCCCGGGCCTGCGTCCACAGCGCGGAGATCGTGTACATGGCGCTGCCGTCGGCCTCCAGGCCGATGACCGGACGGTCCGGGCAGGCGATCGCGGCGCCGGTCGCGACGGGGAGGCCCTGGCCGATCGCGCCGCCGGTCAGCGACAGCCAGTCGTGCGGCGGCGCGCCGGCGGTGGCGCCGGGCAGCCACAGCCCGGACGTGTTCGCCTCGTCCGACACGATCGCGCCCTCGGGCAGCAGCGCGCCGATGACGGCGGCGGCGCTCTCCCCGGTGAGCGCCCCGGAGAGGATCTCCGGCCGCGCCGCGACCTGCAGCGCCGGGGTCGCCTCCTTGGCGATCGCGTCGGCGAGCCTGGTGAGCGCCCCGGTCGCGTCGGCGCCGAGGTCGTGCACCTGGCAGCCGTCCGGCACCAGGTCGCCGGGAAGGTCCGGATAGGCGAAGAACGTCACCGGACGGCGCGCGCCCGCCAGGACGATGTGCCGGGCGCCGTCCAGCTGCGCCGCCGCCATCTCGCCCAGGTAGGCCAGCCGCTCGACCGCCGGGACGCCCGCGCCGCGCTCCAGCCGTGCCGGGAACGTCTCGCACAGCACCCGCGCCCCGGCCGCCGCCGGGCGGATCGCGGCGGCGACCGGGGCGCGGTCCCTTATACACATCT
>NZ_JABXFD010000166.1 GCF_013372625.1 Actinomadura sp. BRA 177 | reverse complement strand
AGATGTGTATAAGGGCCAGCTGCTGCTGCGCGAGGGCGGGACGCTCGCCGCGATCGTGGCGGCCCGGCGGCTGGCCCCGCTGGACGCGGCGGGGCCGCGGCAGGGCCTGCGGCTCGCGGTGACGCTGCTGGAGTGCATGAAGCACGGCTTCAACGCCACCGGCGCCGCCGAGGTGCTGTGCGTGCACCCGCAGACCGTCCGCTACCGGCTGGCGCAGCTGCACGAGATGTTCGGCTTCGACATCGAGGACCCGGAGATCCGGCTGGAGATGATGCTCCTCCTGCACACCTGGATCCAGCGCCGCGGCGGCTGATCCCCCCGCCGCGTCCTTCCTCGTGGGAGCCCGGAATCCGCTACGGTCGGGGACGCCGCGTAGGCGAGGGGAAGGAAGACACAGAGCACATGGCCGAGAAGGTCATTCGGGTGGACGACATCGACGGCTCCGAGGGAGACGATGTCGTAAAGCGGGACTTCGAAGTCCTGGACCGGACGTTCACGATCGACTTGAGCGATGACAACTACAAGCGGCTGAACGAGATGCTGGACGCCCTCGCGCCCTTCATCGAGAACGCCGCGGAGGTGAAGCCCGCCGGGAAGGGCCGCAAGTCCCGCACCGCGAAGATCAAGGGCT
Source organism: Actinomadura sp. BRA 177 (assembly GCF_013372625.1). Taxonomy (GTDB): domain Bacteria; phylum Actinomycetota; class Actinomycetes; order Streptosporangiales; family Streptosporangiaceae; genus Spirillospora. The sequence goes on along the minus strand of NZ_JABXFD010000166.1, from coordinate 5,282 downwards.
ACACGAACGGCGATGTCCGTGCGTGGGCATTGCGTCAGGACATCGAAGTCTCCGAACGTGGCAAGATATCGGATGAGGTCTATGCTGCATTCATCGAGGCACATCCGGACGCCAAGCCGGACGCATAGCTAGAGGGAGTCCCCGCATGGCACAGAAGGTCGAAGTCCTTCTCGTGGACGACATCGACGGTGGAGAGGCCGACGAGACCGTCAGCTTTTCCCTGGACGGCACGTCATATGAGATCGACCTGAGCAAGAAGAACGCCGCGAAGCTGCGCAACGGCCTGGAGCCGTTCGTGGGCAGCGCGCGCAAGGCGCGCAAGACCGCCGGCCGCGCCGGCCGCGGGTCGCGTACCGCGGGCAGCCGCGAGCGCTCCGCCGAGATTCGCGAGTGGGCGAAGAACCACGGCATCAAGGTCAATGAGCGGGGCCGTATCCCCGCCAATGTGATCGAGCAGTACGAGGCCGCGCACTAGCGGTCCCGCGGCCGGCGGCGTTCCGGCACGGCACCGAGGGGCCGGGGTGGAATTCTCACACCCCGGCCTCTTACGTGCGCACCGGGCAAATCAGTATTAGGGGATAATGCCCGGAATGGTGTGAGACTCCGCTTTAGGCGGACGGCGGGCAACGGCTGAGGGGGCGGACCGGTTGGCACCTGTGCGGCGGCGGGAGCGGGTCCGGTACTGGTTCGACCGGACGATGTCGAAAGGGACGCCGGCGCTGATCGGCTGGCTCGGCCTCGCCTCGGTCGCGCTGGTGCTCGTGGTGGCGAGCGCGGCGGTCCTCGTCGCGCCGGACGACAGCGACGAGAACGGGCACTGGCCCGGCATGGTGTGGCGCAGCCTGCTGCGCACCCTGGACCCGGGCACGATGGGCGACGACACGGGGACGGGGCCGTTCCTGGCGCTGATGCTGCTGTCCACCATCGGCGGCATCTTCATCGTCAGCTCGCTGATCGGCGTGCTCACCACCGGCCTGAACGCCAAGTTCAGTGAGCTGCGCAAGGGCCGGTCGCGGATCGTCGAGCAGGGCCACACCGTGCTGCTCGGATGGTCCGAGCAGGTCTTCACCGTGGTCGGCGAGCTGGTCGAGGCCAACCAGAGCAAGCGCAGGTCGTGCGTGGCGATCCTGGCGAACCGCGACAAGGTCGAGATGGAGGACGCGATCCGCGCCCGGGTCGGCGACCTCGGCCACACCCGGATCGTCTGCCGCACCGGCGACCCGCTGAAGGTCGCCGACGTGGAGCTGGTCAGCCCCGGCACCGCCCGGTCGATCCTCATCGTCACCCCGGAGCACCAGGACGCCGACACCCGCGTCATCAAGGTGCTGCTGTCGCTCGGCGCCCGCGACTGGGGACGGCACCGGCCGCACGTCGTCGCCGCCGTGCACGACTCGGCGAACCTGCCCGCCGCCCGGCTCGCCGGCGGCGAGCGCGCGCACGTCATCGACGCCGACGACGTCGCGATCCGGCTGATCGTGCAGTCGCACCGCCAGTCAGGCCTGTCGCAGGTCTGCACCGAGCTGCTGGACTTCGCCGGCCACGAGTTCTACATGCGGCCCGAGCCGTCCCTCGCCGGCCTGCCGTTCGGGGAGTCGCTGGCCGCCTACGACCTCGGCGTCCCGGCCGGGCTGCGGCGCGCCGACGGCACCGTGCTGCTCAACCCGCCGATGGACACCGTGATCCGCGCCGACGACGAGATGCTCCTGCTGGCCGAGGACGATCTGCTGATCCGCCTCGCCGGCGGCCAGGGCCCGCCCGTCCACGAGACGGCGATCAGCACCGCCGTCGCGCGGGCCCCGGTGCCCGAGCGGACGCTGATGCTCGGCTGGAACCACCGCGCCCCGAAGATCATCGAGCTGCTGGACGAGTTCCTCGCCCCCGCGTCCGAGCTCGTGGTCGCCGCGCCGCGCGCGGACCCGACCGGGGAGCTGGCCCCGCCCGCCAACCTCAAGATCGACTTCGTCCGGGCGGAGCCGACCGAGCGGCCGGCCCTGGAGTCCCTCGACGTCGGCTCCTACCAGAAGGTCATCGTGCTGTCGGACGCCCAGCACGACCGCGACCACGCCGACGCCCGCACCCTGGTGACGCTGCTGCACCTGCGCGACATGGAGGACGCCCTCGGCGCCCCGTCCTCGGGTGGGTCCCAGGGCGACCCGTTCGCCATCGTCAGCGAGATGAACGACGACGCCAACCGGGAGATCGCGCAGGTCACCAAGGCCGACGACTTCGTGGTCAGCGAGAAGCTGATCAGCCTGATGCTGACCCAGCTCAGCGAGAACCGGCACCTGTACGACGTGTTCGTGGACCTGCTCGACCCGGACGGCTCGGAGATCTACCTCAAGCCCGCCTGCGACTACCTGGTGCCCGGCGCCGAGGCGAACTTCGCGACGCTGATCGAGTCGGCGCGGCGGCGCGGGGAGGTCGCGCTCGGCTACCGGCTGACCGCGCGGTTCCACGAGCCGCCCGGCTACGGCGTGGTGCTCAACCCGGACAAGGCGGCGCCCCTCACGCTGGAGGCCGACGACCGCGTCATCGTGCTGGCCGAGAACTGATCCCCGGCCCGCCGGCCGCCGGCGGGGCGAGGTCGCGGCCGGCCCGCAGCGCGCTCGTCACGCACTCGCGGAGCGCGATCTCGGCCCGGTGGGCGTCCTCGGCCATGCCGCGGATCTCCGCGCCCGCCATCTCGTCCCCTGCGGTGCTCGCCAGCAGGTCCCGGTAGCGGGCGTTCTGCTCCGGCAACGCCTGCAGCACCCGCGACTCGTGGTAGGCGTCGTCGGCCTCACCGGCGCGGCGCGCGTACGCCTCCAGCGCCTCGATCCGCCCGGTGACCGAGCTGACCGACAGCGCGAGGGCCCGGTCCTGCGGCTCCAGCAGCGCCCGGACGCGCGGCGACAGCCGCTCCGGCTGCTGCGCGACGCGCTCGCGGCGCAGCCGGGTGTGCTCGGCGAGGGCGCTCGCGATCGACCACTCCTGCCGGGGCAGGACGACCGTGTTGTTGACGTCGTCGAGGAGCCCCGCGCTGTGCGCCTGCGACCCGAGGACGGCGTCGATGGCCCGCTGCGCGCGGAAGAGCAGCCCCGCGGCGGGCCGGTCGAAGTCCGCCGGCAGCAGGTAGCGGCCGTGATGCTCGCGCGCGGCGCGGGCGGCGGCCGGCTCGCGCACGTGCCGCAGCGCACCGGCCACCCAGCCGGTGAAGCTCACCGCGGCGAGGACGGCGGCCGCGCCGATCTGGCCGAGCAGCAGGAGCAGGACCTGCAGCGCCGGGGTGAGCATCATCGCGGCGACCGGCAGCCGCCCCCAGCGCGTCACGCCGCCGAGCATCTCGTCGTCGTCCACCGAGCCGAGGAGGCAGACCCGCAGCCAGCCGCCGGGCAGCACGCCGTAGAAGACGGCGAACGCCGGGATCCACACCAGCCGCGCCAGGACCGTGGCGGCCCGCAGCCGCGGCGGCGGCGGCGCGGGCAGGGACGCGGCGACCAGCCGCCCGGGCGCCGCGGCGAGCAGCGCGCGGTCGTCGCCGCCGATGGCGGGATCGAACACCGGACGGGGACGGTGCTGTTCGTTCATCGCCTGCTCCCACCGCGTCATGACCCCCGGGCCCGCGGGGCGGATCCGAGCCTTCCACGCGGGACCCGGCTCATTCCGGCCTGTGCTGCGATCTGCACATCTTCTCCACAACGTCCTCGGGGCACCGGCTCCTCGTGCCGTGGCCGCGAACCGCGTTGTGGCCGTGCCAGGGTTCATTCCACGCAGAGCGGTCGATAACCGTGCCGGAATCGGGAGAAACACCGTCCCGCCGGGGTAAGCAAGATCTCGAAAGTCGGCGCCGGCCCGGGACCGGCGGGCGGCACGGCGGAGGGAGGCCGGGTGAACGGCGCGCTGGGGCTGCTGGCCGTCCTGGTGCTGACGGCCGCGACCGGCTACTTCGTCGCGCAGGAGTTCGCGTTCGTCACCGCGGACCGGCCGGCCCTCGACCAGCGGGCCGCCGAGGGCGACCGGGCGGCGGCGCGGGCGGTGCGGGTGATGAGCCGGCTGTCGTTCATGCTGTCGGGGGCCCAGCTCGGCATCACGGTCACCGCACTGGTGGTCGGGTTCATCGCCAAGCCGGCGCTGGCCGACCTGATGGACCCGGTGCTGCGCGCGGCCGGGGTGCCGGACGCGGCGGCCGGCGGCGTCGCGGTCGCGGTGGGGTTCGTGATCGCCACCGTGATCCAGATGGTGCTGGGCGAGCTGTTCCCCAAGAACCTCGCGCTGGCGAAGGCGGAGGCGCTGGCCCGCGCGCTCGCCGCGTCCACCCTCGTCTACCTGGCGGTGGCGGGGCCGCTGATCAGGCTGTTCGACGCGTCCGCGAACCGGCTCGTCCGCGCGGTCGGCATCGAGCCGGTGGAGGAGCTGCACCACGGCGCGACGCTGGAGGAGCTCGGGCACATCATCGGCGAGTCCGGCGAGGAGCTGCCGGAGGGGCACGTCGACCTGCTGGAACGCGCGCTGGTCTTCTCCGAGCGCGACGCCGAGGAGGTGATGGTGCCGCGGGTGGACGTGGTGACCGTGCCGGCGTCCGCGCGCGCCGCCGAGCTGAGCGACGTCATCTCCGCGAGCGGGCACACCCGCTACCCCGTGCTCGGCGCGGGCGTCGACGACGTCGTCGGCGTCGTCGGGCTGGAGGAGCTGATCACGCTCGGCCCGGCCGCGGCCGGGCGCACCGGGGTCGGCGAGATCGCCCGCCCGCCGCTGCTGCTGCCGTCCTCGCTGCCGCTGCCGGACGTGGTGCGGCGGCTGCAGGGCGCGGCCGAGCCGATGGCCTGCGTGGTGGACGAGTACGGCGGCTTCGCCGGCATCGTCACCTGGGAGGACGTCGCCGAGGAGCTGGTCGGGGAGATCGCCGACGAGAACGAGCCCGGCGAGGAGCTCGCGATCAGGTCCGGCGAGTGGTGGACGACCGACGCCGGGCTGCGGATGGACGAGGTCGCCCACGAGACCGGCATCGAGCTGCCGGAGGGCGACTACGAGACCGTGGCGGGGCTGCTGCTGAAGCGGCTCGGCCGGGTCGCGGTGCCCGGCGACGTGGTCAGCGTGGACCTCCCGCCGACCCGGCTGGACGAGCCGCCCCGCACGGCGGTGGTGGAGGTCCTGACGATCCACCGGCACGTGCCCGAGCTGATCCGCGTCCGCACCGTCGAGACCGCGGAGGAGGACCGGTGAGCCCCGCCGTCGGCGCGCTCGTCACGCTGGCGCTGCTGGCCGGCAACGGGTTCTTCGTCGCCACCGGTCTCTTATCCACA
>NZ_JABXFD010000569.1 GCF_013372625.1 Actinomadura sp. BRA 177 | reverse complement strand
ACCCGATCCCGCTGCCGGCGAGGCCGGGGCGGCCGCCGCCCCGGCCTCGCCGGCAGCGGGATCGGGTCGCGGACGAGGGCAGTCACGGATCCTCCCGAGGCCGGTGTCGGTGGCCGCCCGGCGCGCGGACGGCCCGGCCTCGCGACGACGGTAGAACGGGCCCCGCACCGGACGTATGGAGAAAGCTGCCAAGGATGGTTGTCATCGTTCGTCTTTGTTGTCATTTTTGATCAGGAACCGGTAGCGATCACGTCGTCACGGACGATGTACGCACCAAAAGCGAGGTGACCCCTGGCATGAGCTACACCACTGCGGACCCGGGCCCACCGGCCCTCCGGCTCGCGAGTACCGGAACACTGACCTACGGCCTGTCCGTCGGCGAGGTCCTCGGCGTCAGCACCCTGAACGGCGCCCGCCTCATCGCCGGCCGCGCCGGACTCGAGCGCGTCGTCCAGCGGCTCAACGTGATGGAGGTCCCCGACATCCTGTCGTGGGTCAAACCGAACGAGCTGCTCCTCACCACCGGCTACCCCCTGCGCAACACCCCCCAGTCGCTCGACAACCTGGTCGCCGACCTGGACGAGCGCGGCCTCGCGGCCCTGGCCATCAAGCTGGGCCGCTACCTGGACTCCCTGCCCGCCGAGATGATCGCGCAGGCGGACCGGCGCGGCTTCCCGCTGATCCTGCTCCCGAACGACGTCGGCTTCGACGACATCCTGAACCAGGTCCTGACCGACATCCTGAACCGGCAGGCGGCCGTCCTCGCCCGCACCGAGGAGGTGCACCGCGCGCTCGTGCAGATCGTGCTGTGCGGCGGCGGCCTGCAGGAGGTCGTGGACGAGGTCGCGACGCTGCTGGACGTCGCGGTCGTGGTGCTGGACGGCGAGCAGCGCGTGCTCGCCGGCGCCGGGCCGGACGAGCACGTCCAGGCGATGCGCGCGTTCGACGCGGGCCGGCACGCGGCCTGCGGGCGCGGCGGCTGCGGCGTCATCGGCGCGCACGGCACCGGCGACCACCTGGTCGTGCCCGTGATGGCGGGCGGCTTCGACCACGGCCGGATCGTCGCGTTCACCCCCGCCGGCACGCTGCGCGCCACCGACCTCGGCATCCTGGAGCGCGCCGCGACCGTCGCCGCGCTCGTGGTGACCAAGCAGCAGGCCGTCGCGGCGGTGGAGAGCAAGTACCGCGCCGACTTCCTGCGCGACATCCTCGCCGGGCGCGCCGGCGACGACGACCGCGTCGTCGCGCACTGCGGCGGCTTCGGCTGGGACCTGGACCGCCCGATGATGGTGCTCGTCGCCGAGCTGGACGGCCGCCCGCGCGACGCCGACGGCAAGGGGCGCGGGAAGGCGCCCGACCCGGACGGCAGGAGCCGCGGGGCCGAGGAGCGGTCCGCGCAGGAGCGGCTGGCCGCAGCGTGGACGACGGCCGTCCGCCGGCACGACAAGGGCGCGGCCGTCGCGAGCTTCGCGCACGAGGTCGTCGCGGTCGTCGGCGCGGACGGCGAGGACCCCGCCGAGTGGGCGGCCGGGCCGGTGCAGGCGATGGTGAAGGAGGCTTCGTCGATCTTCGCCGAACATCTGCCGGTGCGGCGGACGTTCTCCACCGGCATCAGCCGGACGGTGGCCTCCCCGGCGGCGCTGCCGGAGGCGTACGAGCAGGCGGTGAAGGCCGTCCGGGTCGGGCGCCAGCTGAACGGCGCGGGCGCGCGGGCGCACTTCGACCAGCTCGGCGTGTACCGGCTGCTCAGCCTGGTGTCGGACCCGGGGGAGCTGCACGCGTTCGTCCGGGAGACGCTGGGCGACCTCGCCGCCGACGACGAGCCGGAACTGGTCGACCTGCGCCGCACCCTGCAGGTGCTGCTGGAGACCAACCTCAACGTCGCCGAGACGGCGCGCAGGCTCCACTTCCACTACAACACGCTCCGGTACCGCATCGGGAAGCTGGAACGGATGCTCGGCGCCTTCACCGAGGACGCGCATCTGCGGCTCAACCTCACCCTCGCTCTGCACGTTCTGCGCATGCGCGGTATCTGAGGGTAGTGTAACCGGGCCTGCGCCGGCCGGTCCTCCCAATAGCCGGTCCGGGCTTTGGCAGAAGTCGCCGATGCCCGGCCATCAGGGTAGATCTACCTTGCCCGCATGAACGCGGTCGGATGAGCATTGTAGGAGGGGCCCCCGATGGTGATCGGCTGGAAACTGCACGGCGACGGGAAGACGCCGCCGCCCGGGGAGGTCGTCCGCCCGGACGAGCGGCTGTCGTGGCCGCGCACCGCCGGCATCGGCGCCCAGCACGTGGTGGCGATGTTCGGCGCGACGTTCGTGTTCCCCATCGTGATGGGGCTGGACCCCAACCTCGCCATCATGATGTCCGGGGTCGCGACGATCCTGTTCCTGCTGATCGTCGGCGGCCGGGTGCCGAGCTACCTCGGCACGAGCGCCTCGTTCGTCGGCGCGGTCGCGGCGATCCGCGCGGCGGGCGGCGACAGCGCGACCGTGACCGGCGCGATCCTCGTCTCGGGCGCCGTGCTCGCGCTGATCGGCGTGCTGATCCACTTCGCGGGGGCCCAGGTCATCCACCGGGTGTTCCCGCCCGTGGTGACCGGCGCCGTGGTCATGCTCATCGGCTTCAACCTCGCGCCCGTGGTCGCCACCGTCTACTGGCCGCAGGACCAGTGGGTCGCGCTCGCCACGCTCGGTTTCGCGGTGCTGTGCGCGGTGCTGCTGCGCGGCTTCTGGGCGCGCATCACGATCCTGCTGGCGCTGATCTTCGGCTTCGTCCTTTCGTGGATTCTCGACAACACCGCGGGCCGGATCACGTCGGTTCTGCCCGGCCAGAACCTGCTGGACGGGGCGGGCAAGGCGTGCACGTCCGAGGGCGCCTACTGCATCGCCACCGCGTTCCCGCACGACCGGGTCGACTTCGCGGGCGTGAAGGCCGCCGACTGGTTCGGGTTCCCGAGCCTGCACGGCCCCGACTTCAAAACCTCGGCGATCCTGCTGGCGCTGCCCGCGGTCATCGCGCTGATCGCGGAGAACACTGGGCACGTCAAGGCGGTGTCCGCGATGACCGGCGAGGACCTGAACCCCGTCCTCGGCCGCGCCATCACCGCGGACGGTATCGGCACCACCCTGGCCAGCGCGGTCGGCGGCTCGCCCACCACCACCTACGCCGAGAACATCGGCGTCATGGCCGCGACCCGGATCTACTCGACCGCCGCCTACTACGTCGCCGCGATCGTGGCGATCCTGTTCGGGCTGTGCCCCAAGTTCGGCGCGCTGGTCGCCGCGACGCCGGGCGGCGTGCTCGGCGGCATCACCGTCGTCCTCTACGGGATGATCGGGCTGCTCGGCGCGAAGATCTGGATCGAGAACCGGGTCGACTTCGCCGACCCGGTCAACCTCGTCCCGGTCGCGGCGGCGATCATCCTGGCGATCGGGAACGTGACACTCCAGATCACCGACGACTTCCCGCTGCAGGGCATCGCGCTCGGCACCATCGCCGTCCTGCTCGGCTACCACGTCCTGAACGTGCTGCGCAGACCGGAGGACTACGGCGGCGGCGTCATCGCGCCGGCGGAGGAGGAGATCGGCGGCCCGGTCCGCCCGGCCTCGAACACGGATGCGGGCTGACGCGTGAAGCCGCCCCCGTTCGGCTACCACGCCCCCGGCACGGTCGGCGAGGCGCTCGACGCCCTCGCCGCTGCGCCGGGCGGCAAGGTCCTCGCGGGCGGCCAGAGCCTCATCCCGCTGCTGAACATGCGGCTCGCCGCGCCGCCGGACCTGGTCGACATCAACCGGGTCGCCGAACTCGACACGCTCCATGTGGGGGACGAGGGCGTGCGGGTCGGCGCGCTCGCCCGGCACGCGCGGGTCGAGCGGTCGGCGGAGGCGGCGGCCGTCCAGCCGCTGCTCGGGCAGGCGCTCCGGCACGTCGCGCACCCCGTCATCCGGAACCGGGGCACGGTCGTCGGCAGCCTCGCGCACGCCGACCCGGCCGCCGAGCTGCCCGCCGTGCTGGCCGTCCTCGGCGGGACGGTCGAGGCCGCGTCGACGCGGGGACGCCGCACGATCCCGGCCGCCGAGTTCTTCACCGGCCCCCTCGAATCGGCGCTGGAGCCCGGTGAGCTGGCCGTCTCCGCGTTCTTCCCGGCGGCGCCGCCCCGCACCGGCACCGCGTTCACCGAGACGGCCCGGCGGCACGGCGACTACGCGCTCGCCGGAGTCGCCGCCTTGGTCACCCTTGACGAGGACCTGCGGGTGTCGGCGGCCCGCGCCGGATACCTGGGCATCGCCGCGACGCCGCTCGTCCTCGACCTGACCGATGCGGCCGGACCGAACGGCGACTGGGCGGCCGCCGCCGCGCACGTCCGCGAACAGATCGACCCGGAACCCGACATTCACGCCGGGGTCGCATACCGGCGGCACCTGACCGGCGTGCTCACCGAGCGCGCGTTGCGCACGGCGGCGGCCGAGGCGCTGCGGAAGGCGGAGGACTGATGGAGGAGAGCTTCGAGGTCGCGCTGACCGTCAACGGGACGCACCGCACCGCCCGCGTCCCGGCGAGGCGGCTGCTGTCGGACCTGCTCCGGCACGACCTCGGGCTCACCGGCACGCACGTCGGCTGCGAGCACGGCGTCTGCGGCTGCTGCACCATCCTGCTGGACGGGGAGCCGGTGCGGTCGTGCCTGATGTTCGCCGTCACCGCCGCCGGCCACGAGGTCACCACCGTGGAGGGGCTCGCCGCCGAGGACGGGACGCCGTCGCCGGTGCAGCGCGCGTTCCGCGAATGCCACGGCCTGCAATGCGGCTTCTGCACACCCGGTTTCCTCTGCACGGTCACCGCGCTGCTGCGGGAGACGCCGCGACCGACCGAGGACCAGGTCCTTGAGGGGATCTCCGGGAACCTGTGCCGCTGCACCGGCTACCAGAACATCGTCAAGTCGGTGCACCGCGCCGCCGACCTGCTCGCTGAGGAGTGATGGATGGGCACACGCGTCTTCGGTGAACGGGTCGAGCGGCGCGAGGACGGACGGCTCATCACCGGCCGCGGCCGCTACCTCGACGACCTCGGGCAGGACGCGCTCGCGGCGGCGTTCGTCCGGTCGCCGCACGCGCACGCCCGGATCGCCGACATCGACGTGTCCGAGGCCCTCGACGTGGACGGCCTCGTCGCCATCTACACCTACGAGGACCTTCCCGGACGGATCGGTGAGCCGATGCCGCTCCTCATCCCGCACCCCGCGCTGACGCACGGCCGCACCGGATACCCGCTGGCCCGCGACGTCGTCCGGCATGTCGGCGAGCCCGTCGCGATGGTCGTCGCCCGCGACCGCTACCTGGCCGAGGACGCCGCCGAGCGCATCCGCGTCGAGTACGAGCCGCTGCCCGCCGTCGTCGGCATCGAGGCGGCGACGCGGGCCGAACATCTCGTCCACGACGACGTGCCCGGGAACGTCGGGGCCGTCCTCGTCCAGGAGAACGGGGACGCGCCCGCCGCCATCGAGTCGGCGCCGCACGTGCTGGAGTTCAGCCTGTCCATCGAGCGCAGCGCGTCGATGCCGCTGGAGGGACGCGGCGTCTACGCGCGGTGGGACGCCGACGACGGGTCGCTGCGCGTGTACTCGTCCACGCAGGCGTCCACCAGCGTGCGGGCCGCGATCGCGGCGCGGCTCGGGCTGCCGAACGGCAAGGTCGAGGTGGTCGCCCCGGACGTCGGCGGCGGGTTCGGCGTGAAGATCGTCCACCCGTGGCCGGAGGAGATCCTCGTCCCGTGGGCGGCGCGGCTGCTGGACCGCGAGATCAAGTGGACCGAGGACCGCCGCGAGCACTTCGTCTCCGCCGCCCACGAGCGCGGCCAGTTGCAGGACGTGCGGGTCGGGTTCGACGACGAGGGCCGCGTCCTCGGGCTGGACGTGCGGATCCGGCACGACCACGGCGCCTACACCCCGTACGGGATCATCATCCCGATCGTCACGTCCACCCAGCTCCTCGGCCCCTACAAGATCGGCGCGTACCGGGCGGAGGTGACGAGCCTCTACACCAACACCCTCATCGTCACCCCGTACCGGGGCGCGGGCCGCCCGCAGGGCGTGTTCTGCATGGAGCGGACGATGGACCGCATCGCCCGCCACCTCGGCCGCGACCGCGCCGACGTGCGCGCCGCGAACTTCATCCAGCCCGACGAGTTCCCCTACGACCAGGGCCTCACGTTCCAGGACGGCCGCCCGCTGATCTACGACTCCGGCGACTATCCGGAACTGCTCCGCAAGGCACGCGAACTGATCGGCTGGGAAGGCTTCGAAGCCGAACGCGCCGCCGCCGCGTCCCGGGGCCGCCATCTGGGCATCGGCCTCGGCATCTACGTCGAAGGCACGGGCGTCGGCCCGTACGAGGGCGGGCACGTCGAGATCGACACCGCCGGACGCGTGCACGTGTCGACCGGGCTGACCTCGCAAGGCCAGGGCCACGAGACGGTGTTCGCGCAGATCGCCGCCGCCGAACTGGGCGTCCCGATCGAGGACGTCCACGTCACGACCGGCGACACGCGGAGGTTCGGCTACGCGGTCGGCACGTTCGCGTCCCGCGCGGCCGTGATGAGCGGCAACGCGATCGCGCTGGCCAGCCGGAAGGTCCGGGCCAAGGCGCTGCGCATCGCCGGCGAGGCCCTGGAGGCCGACCCGGATGACCTGGACATCACCGACGGCGTCGTGCACGTGCGCGGCGACCGGTCGGCGGCCGTCCCGCTGCGGACGGTCGCGGTCCTGTCGAACCCGCTGCGGTACGCGTTCGACGAGGAGGCCGCCGCGGCGACGCAGTTCGCGGTGGGCCGCCCGGTGACCGAGCCGCCCGTCGCGTCCGGCGACGAGCCCGGCCTGGAGGGGCGCGACTACTACTCGCCCGTCCGGTCGACGTTCGCGGCCGGCGCGCACGCCGCGATCGTGGAGGTCGACCCGGACACCGCCGAGATCGCGATCCTGCGGTACGCCGTCGTCCACGACTGCGGGCGGCTCATCAACCCGATGGTCGTCGAGGGCCAGATCCACGGCGGCGTCGCGCAGGGCGTCGGCGGGGCCCTGTACGAGCGGATGGTCTACGACGAGTCGGGGCAGCTGCTCAACGCGTCCTTCATGGACTTCCTCATGCCGTACGCGACGGAGATCCCGCGCATCGAGACCGACCACCTGGAGACCCCGTCGCCGCTGAACCCGCTCGGCATCAAGGGTGCGGGGGAGGCGGGCGTCATCCCGGTGTCGGCGGTGATCGCCTCTGCCGTGGAGGACGCGGAGGGCGTCCGCGTGGACGCGATGCCCATCTCCCCGGACGAGCTGTACACGCTCCGCGAGCGCGCCGCGGCCGATCCGTCCCTCCGCGTCCGGGAGAGCGTGCGGACGGGGTGACGCTGGCGGGACCGGCTCGGGAAGCGGGGGACCTCGGCCCCGCCAGCGTGTTGACCCTAGTCAAGGACCATCTGGGCCTTCGGGCTAACCGCGTTTCCTCCGGGAAGGTCGGTTTTCACCCGTGGCCGGGCTGGGCGGCGGCGGGCTTGTCGGGGACGTTGCCGCCGAGCGACTTCGGCAGGTAGTTCTCCACGGCCGCCGGCCGGAACCCGGCCTGCTCGATCCAGCCGAGGATCATCTTGAACTCCTCGGCGAGCCCCTTGCGGTAGTGCATCAGGATGATGTCGCCGGGCTTGAACCCCTTGCCGCCGTCGCCGCGCGCGAAGCCGTTGTACCCGACACCCGGCCCGCTCGTGCCGTTGTAGAACTCCGCCGACCACAGCAGCACCGACTTGATGCCGCACTCCTTGGCGACCTGCAGGGTCGTCTGGTTGTAGCTGCCGAACGGCGGGCGGAAGATCTCCGGGCGGCGGCCGTACTGCTTCTCGATCTCGTCCGACGCCTCGCAGATCTGCTTCTTCTGCGCGTCGGCGCCGAGCGTCGCCATGTTGGGGTGGTTGATCGTGTGGTTCTCCATCGGCGACCCCGCGTTGCGCATCGCCCAGAAGTACTGCCCCTGGCCTTTGATGTAGGTCGAGGTCAGGAACGTCATGATCGGAACCTTCTCCTTGCGGACGAGGTCCACGAACTCGGAGTCGTAGGTGTAGCCGTCGTCGATGGTGAGGAAGACGACCTTCTCCTGCGTCTCGATGTGGTTGACGATCGCGGGCAGGCCGTTGGGGGAGGGCTTCGGCATCGTCCAGGATCCGGGCTTCGGCGTCGCCCACTTCTGGTCGCCGAGCACCGAGGCGAGCTGCGTCTTCATGGACGGGCCCGAGTCGCCGGCCTGCGCGGCCACGACGGGCCAGCCGCCCGCGGCCACGCCCAACACTCCGGCGGCAACCATGGCGATCACGGGCGTCTTCCCTCGCATCGGCCGCGTACTCCGTTCCGGTTGGGGGGTTCGGTTGGGGTCTCGCATCGGTTGACGCGCCGGGGACGACCCGGGTTCGCGTCCGACCAGAACCTGCCGGACATATCTGACCATTTCCAAGGCCCGCCGGGGTGCATCTGCCCAAACCTCGGCGTGTACTCGGCAGAAGTTGCCGTTCGGCGCGGCGCCGGCGTTCTCTACAGTCGGGTCATGCAGCTGAACGGCAGTGCCGGCGTCGCCGCGCCGCTCGACCGCGTCTGGGACGCGCTTCAGGACCCGGCCGTCCTCGCCAGGACGATCCCCGGGTGCCGCTCCCTGGAGGAGACGGCCCCCTGCACCTACCGCATGACGGTCACCGCGGGCGTCGCCTCCATTCAGGGCACCTACGTGGGCCAGGTCGAACTCGCCGAACCCGACCCGCCGCGCTCGTTCGTGCTGAAGGCGCGCGGCCAGGGCGCGCCGGGCACGGTCGACGCGACCGTCCGCGTCCGGCTGTCGGACGGCGGCGGCGCGACCCGCATCGACTACGACGCGGACGCGGTCGTCGGCGGGATGGTCGGCGGCGTCGGGCAGCGGATGCTGGGCAGCGTCGCCAAGCGCACCGCCGGCGAGTTCTTCGCCGCCGTCGAACGCGACCTCTGCGCCCCCGTCCCGGCCCCCGCCGCCGAACCCGCACCCGCCGCCGAACCCGCACCGGCCGGGGCTCCGGCGGGCACGGTCTACCAGGGGCGCGCCACGGCCGCACCGGACCGGTCGTCCGTCGCCTGGCCGATGGCGGCGGCGTTCGCCTCCGGTGGCGCGGTCGCCCTCGCCGGGGTGGCCCTCGGCTACCTCCTCGGCCGCCGCGCCCGCCGCGGCTGAGTCACGTCCGCGCCTCGCGCAGCACCGTCCCCGAGCGGCGCCGGTACAGGTCGGCCCAGCCGATGAGCAGCGCCGCGAGCACCACGAACAGCGCCGCGATGAGGAACGTGCAGGACGTGAACGGGCCGTACCCGTACCGCGCCGCGTCCAGGAACGGGTACGGGTACCAGGACGTGACGCTGCCGTACGCCATCGTGTAGCCGAGGTAGGCGAGCGGGAAGGCGAGCCAGCCGAGCAGCGTCCGCCAGGCGCGCAGCGGGTGCGCGGTCGCGAACAGCAGCCAGTCGAGCGGGACGGCGATGGGCATGATCCGGTGCTGCGCCCAGTCCGCCCAGTCGCCGACGTGGCCGCCCATCAGCAGCGCGTACACGGTGCCGGTGATCGCCAGGTAGAGGGCGGCGGCGCCGCGCAGCCAGTCGACCGCGCGCCGTCCGTGCAGCCCCGGAACGGCGCCCGCGAGCAGCGCGAACGCGCCGATCAGGTTGCTGAGGGTGGTGAAGTAGCTGAGGAAGTCGACGGCGCCGAGCGACGGCCGGGCCCGGTACCCGGCCGCGACCGCCGCCAGCGCGAACAGCCCGAGCCCGGCCCGCCACGCGGACTTCGGGACGCGGGCACGGCTCACGCGGCGCGCGTCCGGCCCAGGGAATCGATCATGAGTCCCTGACTACCGGACGGACCGGCTCCGGACACGGCGACGGTGGGCACCCGGGCCGATTTTCACCCCCGGATTGCCCGCCGTTGTGGCCTGGTCGGCCTTACCGGGTCAGCTGACGCCGACGAGGTCGACGACGAAGATGAGCGTCTCGCCGGGCTTGATCGCCGGGCTCGGGCTGCGGTCGCCGTAGGCAAGGTGCGGCGGGATGACGAGCTTGCGCCGGCCGCCGACCTTCATGCCGACGATGCCCATGTCCCAGCCCTTGATGACGCGGCCGGCGCCGAGCTGGAAGTCCAGCGTGGAGCCCCGGTTCCAGGACGCGTCGAACTCCTCGCCGGTGGACCACGACACGCCCACGTAGTGCATCGACACGTTCGAGCCCTTGGCGGCCTCGGGGCCGTCGCCCTCGGTGATGTCGGTGATGTCGAGGTACTCGGGCGGCTGCCCGTCGGGGAAGTCGATCTCGGGGCGTTCAAGCGCCATGGATGGGCTCCAGCTTTGTCGTCGTGATGGATCGTCCGATGAGAAAAACTCAGCCTAGCCCTATGCGCTCCCACGAAAGAACGACGCGCCCATTGGCAGATTGCGACGGTTTCGCAGGTGGGCGCCGTCCGGTAGACCCTTGCGTATGGCGAGGCGGCTGCGGATCGGAATCGACACGGGCGGGACGTTCACCGACGTCGTCGCGCTGGACGAGCACGGCGGGCTCGTCACCACCAAGACTCCGTCGACACCCGCCGACCCGGCGGAGGGCTTCGCGAACGGCGTCGGCAAGGTGCTCGGCCTGGTCGGCGCGGCGCCGGAGGACGTCGCGGCGCTGTCGCACGGCACGACGGTCGCGACTAACCGGCTCCTCGAAGACCGGATCGAGGACCTCGGGTTCATCACGACCGAGGGGTTCGAGTCGATCCTGGAGATCGCGCGGCAGAGCGTCCCGGACGGCTACGGGAACAGCTACTTCTGGGTGAAGCCGCCCCGGATCGTCCCCGTCCACCGGGTGCGGGCGGTCGGCGGGCGGCTCGACCACACCGGCGCCGAGATCCGCCCGTTCGACGAGGAGTCGGCGGTCGCGGCGGCCCGCTGGTTCCGCGACCAGGGCATCCTCGCGATCGGGGTGTGCTTCCTGCATTCCTACGCCGACCCGTCGCACGAACTGGCGATGCGGGACGTCCTGCGCCGCGAACACCCCGATGCGGTGGTCTCCCTGTCATGTGAGGTGCTGCGCGAGTACCGCGAGTACGAACGTTCGGTCACGACGCTCGTGGACGCGGCCGTGAAACCCGCGATGAACGGCTACCTGGCACGCATCGCCGAACGGGTCGCCGCTCGCCTCCTGGTGATGAAGAGCAACGGCGGCGTGCTCTCGGCGGACGAGGTCGCGCGGCAGCCGATCACGACGGTGCTGTCGGGCCCCGCCGCCGGGGCGCTCGGCGCGGCGTTCGTCGTCTCCCGCAGCGGCCACGGCTCGGTCGTGACGCTGGACGGCGGCGGGACGTCCACCGACGTGGCGGTCGTCCTGGACGGCGAGCCGACGCTCACGACCGAGGGCTCGATCGGCCGCCACCCGGTCAAGATCCCGATGATCGACATCGTGACGGTCGGCGCGGGCGGCGGCTCGGTCGCCTGGCGGTCGCCCGAGGGCGCGCTCAAGGTCGGCCCGCGCAGCGCGGGCGCCGACCCCGGCCCGCTCTGCTACGGGCGCGGCGGCACGGAGACGACGGTGACCGATGCGCACGCCGTCCTCGGCCGCATCCCGCCGCACCTGCTGGGCGGCGAGGTCCCCCTGGACGTGGACGCCGCCCGCGCCGGGCTCGACGCCCTCGCCAAGGACCTGGGCCTCCCCGTCGAACGGGCGGCCGCCGGGATCCTGGAGATCTCGGCGTGGAACCAGGCCAACGCGATCCGGCAGATCACGGTGAAGCGGGGCCTGGACGTCCGCGACTACCCGCTGGTCGCGTTCGGCGGCTCCGGCCCGCTGCTCGCGTGCCGCCTCCTGGACGTCCTCGGCCTGCCCGCCGCCGTCGTCCCGGAGAACCCCGGCAACCTGTCGGCGTTCGGCCTGCTCACGGTGGACGTGAAGAACGACTACGTCCGGACGAGGGTCGTCCGCGACGCCGAGCTGGACCCCGCGCTCCTGGACGACGTCTACGCCGACCTGGAAGCCGAGGCCGCCGATGCCCTGGCCCGCGAGGGCTTCCCGGAGCCACGGCGTCGCTTCGCCCGCTCCGCCGACCTCCGCTACTACGGCCAGGCGTTCGAGGTGCGGGTCGCGGCGCCCGCCGGCCGCCCGGACGAGGCGTTCCGCGCCGAGGTGGTCCGCCGGTTCCACGACGCCCACGAGGCCCTCTACGGCTACTGCTACCGGGACGACCCGCGCCATCCGGTCGAGTGGGTCAACCTGCGCGTCTCAGGCATCGGCCCGATCGAACGCCCGCACCTGACCGAACGTCCACCCGGTGACGGCGACCCGTCCCGCGCCCGCACGGGCATCCGCCCGGTCTACTTCGACAGCTGGCAGGAGACGCCGATCTACCGGCGCGAGAAGCTCGCCCCCGGCGACGCCATCGAAGGCCCGGCCGTCATCGAGGAGTTCGGCTCGACGCTCCCGCTCCACCCCGGCTTCACCGCCACTCTCGACGCCTACGGAAACCTGGTGGTGACACGATGATCGACCCGATCCTCCTGGAGATCGTCGAGGGTACGCTCGCCTCCGTGGAGCGCGAGGTCGAGACGGCCATCGCCCGCACGGCCCGCTCCCCGATGATCCGGGACGCGCACGACTTCCGCGCCGGCATCCACGACCGCCGCCTCCGCAAGCTGACCGGCCGCTCCTACTCGGCGCTCGTCCACCCGGTCGCGCGCGACTTCCCGCCGGAGGAGATGCGTCCGGGCGACGTGTTCTTCCACAACGACGTGTACCTGTCGGAAGGAGGCATCGGCCACCTCCCCGACCTGTGCGTGACGGTCCCGGTGTTCCACCGGGACGAGGTGGTCGCGTTCGTCCAGGCGTTCGGCCACCACGACGACATCGGCGGCGCCGTCCCCGGCTCGATGCCGAGCCACGCCCGCAGCGCGTTCGAGGAGGGCCTGATGGTCCCCCCGATCAAACTGTGGGACCGGGGCGTCCCGAACGAGGCGGCGCTGACGATCATGACGCGCAACTCGCGGATGCCCGACTCCCTGGCCGGCGACCTCGACGCCGAATGCTCGGCCTGCCTGATGGGCGCCCGCCGCCTCGGCGACCTGTTCGCCCGCTACGGCCGCGCGGACGTCGAGGCGTGCTTCGACGCGATCATCGACCGCACCACCGAGACGTTCCGCCGCGAACTCCTGGCCAAGATCCCCGACGGCACCTTCGTCTGGGAGGACTACGCCGAGCACGACGGCGTGGACCCGCCCCGCCTGCACGCCCAGCGCATCACCCTCACCGTCGACAAATCGGCGGCCGTCCCCCTGATCATCGACTTCGCCGGCACCTCACCCCAGGCGAAGGGCCCGATCAACCACGCGGGCGACTACGCGGACGGCGTCTTCCTCAAGAAATGGCTGGCCCCCGTCCTGCGCAACCTGGCCGACACCCCGGAACGCGCCGCCGAACTGGACGTCAACGAGGGCGTGGTCCCCCTCATAGAGATGCGCTTCCCGGAAAAGGGGACCCTCCTCACCCCGATCTTCCCGGCCCCGACCAACGCCCGCACCTTCGTGATCCTGCGCCTCCTCGGCGTCCTGGCGGGCGTCCTGGCCAAGGCCACGAACGGCCGGATGCCCGCCGACCAGGAGACGATCCGCTACACCGGCGTCTACGGCGAGGACGACCGCGGCCCGTACCTGATGCGCGAGGTCCTCGGCGGCGGCTCGGGCGGCCGCTACTACGCCGACGGCGAGGACACCATCCACGTCGTCCCCGACTCCCGCAACATCCCCGCCGAGTTCGCCGAGGCCCGCTGGCCGTTCATCATCGAACGCCTCGGCCTCGCCGCCGACTCCGGCGGGCCGGGGGAGTACCGGGGCGGCCTCGGCTACGACAAGCACATCCGCATGCTCCGCGACGCCCGCTACATGTCGATCGCCGACCGCTCGATCCTCTCCTGCTGGGGCGTCAACGGCGGCCGCGCGGGACGCCCGTTCCGCGTCGACATAGACGGCGAGGAGATGGAGGGCCTGGTAGACGACCACCCAGTCAAAACCGGCCAAATCATCCGCATCCGCACCACCGGCGGCGGAGGCTGGGGCGACCCGCTGAACCGCGCCCCGTCCCGGGTGGCTGCCGACGTCCGCGACGGCAAGGTCTCCCTGGAAGGCGCCCGCGACGACTACGGCGTAGTCCTGGTGGACGGCCGCGTGGACGACACGGCGACCGAAACCCTGCGCGCACGCCTACGCGCCGAACGAGGCCCGGTCCCCTTCTTCGACCGAGGCCCCGGCTACCCCCACCTCTCCGGCGGCCCGGCCTCCGCCGACGTGGACACCCTCGAACAGGCTTGAGATCGTTCGTCCCACCGGCTTCGCGGCAGAACGGCCGTCCACGGGAGTTCAAAAGAATTTCGGCGGGGATGTCGAGAATCCGTGACCGGTTACGTCCCAGGGCGAACGCGGCCCAGAATGGGGCCCCTCAGCACCGAGGAGAGACACGATGGCCAAGTACCTGCTGCTCAAGCACTACCGGGGCGCCCCGGCTTCGGTCAACGACGTGCCGATGGACCAGTGGACGCCGGACGAGATCTCGGCCCACGTCCAGTACATGAACGACTTCGCGGCCCGGCTGGAGGAGACCGGCGAGTTCGTCGACGGCCAGGCGCTCGCCCCCGAGGGGACGTTCGTCCGGTACGACGGGGAGGGGCGCCCGCCGGTCACCGACGGCCCGTTCGCCGAGACCAAGGACCTCATCGCCGGCTGGATGGTGATCGACGTCGACGGCTACGAGCGCGCCGTCGAGCTGGCCGGGGAGCTGTCGGCCGCGCCCGGGGCGGGCGGCAGGCCGATCCACGAGTGGCTGGAGCTGCGCCCGTTCCTGACCGCGGCGCCCACCATCACCGAGTGACCCGTCCGATGGACGAGGCCCTGCTGCGCAGCCTCACGCCCAGCGTGCTCGGGATCCTCGTCCGCCGCGGAGCCGACTTCGCGGCGGCCGAGGACGCCGTGCAGGAAGCGCTGGTCGAAGCGGTCCGCGGCTGGCCGGACGACCCGCCGCGCGACCCGAAGGGCTGGCTGATCAGCAGGGCCTGGCGCCGGTTCCTCGACGCGACCCGGGCGGACGCAGCCCGCCGCCGGCGCGAGGACCTCGCCGACGAGGAACCGGCGCCCGGCCCCGCGCCCGCGGCGGACGACACGCTCCAGCTCTACTTCCTGTGCGCCCACCCGTCGCTGACGCCGTCGTCGGCGGTCGCGCTCACGCTGCGCGCCGTCGGCGGGCTGACCACCCGCCAGATCGCCCAGGCCTACCTGGTGCCCGAGGCGACCATGGCGCAGCGCATCAGCCGGGCCAAGCGCACCGTCTCCGGCGTCCGCTTCGACCGGCCCGGGGACGTCGCGACCGTCCTCCGCGTCCTCTACCTGGTCTTCAACGAGGGCTACTCCGGCGACGTCGACCTGGCCGCCGAGGCGATCCGGCTCACCCGGCAGCTCGCGTCCGCGATCGACCATCCCGAGGTGGCGGGGCTGCTTGCCCTCATGCTGATCCACCACGCCCGGCGCGCCGCCCGCACCGCGCCCGACGGCGGCCTGGTCCCGCTGGCCGACCAGGACCGCACCCGCTGGGACACCGCGCTGATCGCCGAGGGCATCGAGATCCTGCAGGCGGCCCTCGCCCGCGACCGGCTCGGCGAATACCAGGCCCAGGCCGCCATCGCGGCGCTCCACGCCGACGCACCCAACGCCGGGCAGACCGACTGGGTGCAGATCGTCGAGTGGTACGACGAACTCGTGGCCCTGACCGGCAGCCCGGTCGTCCGGCTCAACCGCGCGGTCGCCGTAGGCGAGGCCGACGGCCCGCGCGCCGGCCTGGCCGCACTAGCGGACCTGGACGACTCGCTGCCCCGCCGCACCGCAGTGGCCGCCTACCTCCACGAGCGCGACGGCGACCTCGCGGCGGCGGCACGGCTCTACGCCGACGCAGCCCAGAAGGCCCCGAACCTCGCCGAACGCGACCACCTGACCCGCCAAGCCGCCCGCCTCAACACCCACCGGAACCGCTGACGCCGCCGCGCTCGTCCCGCCCAGGGCATCCGCATCGCGGGCGATGGCTGGGTGGCCTTGGAAAAACATCGAGGCTGCGTCCCGCCACCGGGGGCGGCGGGACGCAGGGGAGTGGCCGGCCTCCCTCAGCAGGCCTGGACGTAGTAGACGGGCACGAAGTCGTACGGGCCGGAGCCGCCGGGAGCGATGTTCCGCAGGACGTTGTGGCCGGAGCCCTTCAGGTAGGCGTGTGCCCCGCCCGTGTTGGAGTTGTCGTAGAGCCCGGTGCCGTTCCAGCCCCGCAGCGCCCAGTCCGAGCCGCCGTTGCGGCAGTGGAAGAACGAGAACACCTTGCCGCCCTGCGCGGCCAGCGTGTTGGTGTAGATGCAGAAGTGGCCGGACGGACACGGAGTGCCGTGGGACGTGTTGATCCACGTCCAGCAGTCGCCCTTCACGTGGATGTCGCCGCAGTACCCGACGCCGACGACCCAGGCCCCGTCGTTGCCGCTGTCCCGCGCCGTCCCCGGCTGCGGCGCCGCGGACGTGACCCGCGTCCCGTCGGCCCGCACGGCGCTGCCCCCGGGATCGGCGGCGTAGGCGGTGCCGGCGCCCCCGGCGAGCAGGACCGCCATGGCGATCACCAGCCCGAGACCCTTCCGCAGTCTTCTTCGCGCCATCTGAGATACACCCTTCTGTGTGCGGCCGCGAGGTCCTCGTTCGTGGCGGGGAGCGTTCGGGCTCGCGTCCATCGGCCTTCGCTCCAGAGCGTGCAGGACGGCCACCTGACCTGTCGTTACTACGGAACGCACACGCCTTTAGCCTCCGCGCACTGCCGGCGGAACTGGCGCGGCGAGAGGCCGTAGGCGCCGCGGAACGCCTGGCTGAAATGTGCGGCACTGGAGAAACCCCACCGGGCCGCGATCGCATTGATGGGACGGTCGGCGAGCCGAGGGTCGGCGAGGTCGCGCCGACACCGCTCTAGACGCCGCTCGCGGACCCAGCCCGCGACGGTATGCCCCTCCTCCTGAAACAGCTTGTGCAGGTAGCGCAGGGAAATGTGGTGAGCCGCGGCGATCACGTCCGGGGTCAACTTCGGATCACCCAAGTTCTGCCGGATGAAGGCGAAGATCTGCACCGTCAGCGCACGCCGTCCCGTGTGGGACGGCACGGCGCTCTCGGCGTCCAATACCGCCCCGAGCGCCGCGGTCAGCACGTCGAGCGTGACGGTGGACAGCCGCGCGGCGTCCGGCGGCCCGAGTTCGTGCATATGCCGGGCCATGTGCAGCAGAAACTGCGACGCCAGCGCGCCGATGCCCCGGTCGCCACGGAGGCGGACAGCGGTCAGGCGCCGCAGGTCCCGATCCGGAAAGGGCAGCAAGCAGCGCGGGAAGCGCAGCACCAGCACCTGGCCACCCGGGATGTCGGGCGCGAATTCCGCCACATAGGGACGCGAGGTGTCGGACAGCACAAGGTCCCCGGGCCCGAACTCCGCACACCGCCCGTCCTGCGCCACCATGCCGCGCCCGTGCACGGTACAGCCCAGCTTGAAGACCCCGGGATCGGCCTGGCCGATGAGCCTGGACGTCCGCTCGATCGAGTAAGGCGTGGCGGTCATCAGCGACGCCTGCACAGGACCGAGTTCAATGACACAGACTCGCGCCTGGAATCTGCCTTCCCAATGCGGTTCGCAACGCAGATCGCAAGGAACCCAGAGCCTCGAACTCACCTCACGCCAGAAGGCGAATCTTTCTCCAGCCGGCACCCCGGCCGTGCTGATCACGTTCATGCCCCTACCACGCTCTCATCGCGGCGGGGTCGTGGACCAGCATCACCCGAGCGAACACCCGAAGGCAACCCGTCGAAAATCGACGCAGCGGACATCTACCGCATTCCGGCGTGATCCTTTATGGCACGATCCGGCACCAGACCCATTTCCCGCCGGCCGGATCCGCGGTGACACCACACTTGTCGGACAGGGCCTGCACGATGTGCAGCCCCCACCCGCCGTTGTCGTCGAACGCATCCTCGGACAGGTCGAGGTCCGCAAGGGTGATCTCGCGCATCGGCTTGGCGCGGGGAAGTTCGCAGGCGCCGTCCCAGACGGCGACGATGATCCCGTGCGCATCCCGGCTGACCTGCAGCCGGATCTCCTCCCGCGGCGTCTGCCGCGCCGCGTTCGTGACGAGCTCCGACACGATGAGAAGCGTGCTGTCGAGAATGTGGAAATAGTCCCATTTGCGGATACGCGCGTCCACAAGAGTGCGCGCAAGCCCCACCGAGGCCGCCGTACCCATAAGGGGGATGACCAAGTCCCCGCCCGCCGTCGCCGCCATCGTCCCGCCCTCGCCTCGTTCTCCGACTTCCTGCGACAAGGATCACCGGGATGTTCTAACTTTGCCTGTATCAACGAGATCCGAAAACATGGGAGCGATGGTGATCGTCAGGGACCCGCTCGACCCCAAGATCTCTATGTGGCACTTCCTCGCGTACTACCTGCGCTTCGTGCGAGAGAAAGAGGGGCTGTCACTCGCCCAGTGGGGCAAGATCATTGGCATGGCGCGATCAAGTGTTTCGAATATCGAAGCCGGACGCGCGAAGCTCCAGGTCGACTACGCCAGGCGGCTCGACGTCAAGTTCGAGACCGGCGGACTGTTCGAGCTGCTGCTCTGGTACGCCCGGATGGCACACGACCCGAACTGGTTCAAGCAGTACAGCCAGCACGAGCGGCAGGCGGCCGAAATCAAGTTCTTCCACGGTCAGATCATTCCGCTGCTCCTCCAGACCGACGACTACACCGCGTCCTACGGACGTCTGAGCACGGCGAAGGACCGCGAAGCAGTCCTAGCCGGACGGATCGCACGAAAGCGGGCCGTTTTGGAACGGGACGATCCGCCGTACATCTGGGCGCTCCTGGATGAGGCCGTCCTGGCGCGCCGGGTCGGTGGAGCGAAGGTCATGAGGCCGCAGCTTGAGCACCTCCTCGAAATGGCTGATCAGTGGAACGTGATCCTGCGGATCGTCCCCTTCTCGGCGGGGGAGCACCACGGTTCGGAAGGGTTTTTCCAGCTCGTTGGCCTACACGACCGAGACATCGCCTACGCGGGTGCCCACGGCGGCGGGCGCTTGATCGAGATGCCCGACGAGATCAAGGACTTTGTTGATAGTTTCGACCGTATCGGCGCAAAGGCGGATTCCCAGGACGCCTCGCGAGAGCTGATCAAGTGATACTTGGAGATGTACAGATGACCATCCAGTGGCGCAAGAGTTCTTACAGCGGCTCCGCAAACGACGACGTGTGCGTTGAACTGGGACGTCTTGCGCCGGGTGGCGGGGTCGGGGTGCGTGACTCCAAGGACCCGGGCGGAGGGCATCTGACTCTGAGCGTTGCTCAGTTCGCCAGCCTGGTCGAGCGGGTCAAGCGGGAGAGGTAGTCATGCCTGTCCAGTGGCGCAAGAGTTCTTACAGTGGCACGGCAAATGACGACGTGTGCGTTGAACTGGGGCGACTTGAGCAGGGTGGCGGGGTCGGGGTGCGTGACTTCAAGGACCCGGGTCGGGGGTACCTCGCCTTGACCGTGTCCGGGTTCGCGGTGTTGCTCGGTCGGCTCAAACAGCGGTAGCCATGGACGTGGCTGCGCGGGGACTCTCGGGACGGTCGCGGTTGCTCCTTCGGTCCTCCATGACGGCGGAGTAGGTGATCTTGTGCCGGAGGAGCTCGCGCGCCGCCTCGGCCAAGGCAGTGGTCCGGTAGTCGAACGTTGCGCCTGCGCCTGGAACGACGTCCTGCTGCCGGTACTCCCGACTGTCTTGTTCGTGGCGAGTGTGGGCGGCACGATCGGCTTGCAGCCTGACGTGCTGCTGGTCTGGGCGATGTTCGCGCTCTTTGTGGCCTACCTCTACGCGCGATGGCGTGACCAGCTCATCGTGGAAGCCCACTTGGCCGGAACCGTGCTGACCGTCCAGCGCCGGGGGAGGGTGTCGAGCTGTGACCTCGCAGCAGTCGGCAGGGTCCGGCTCGGCTCCAACATCACCGCCCGCGGAGACAAGGGTTTCTACGCGTTGTCGGTGCGGGACGCCCAGACCGGGAAACGAGTCCGGTATGTGCTGAGGACGGATGACTGCCGGCCCCTGAGTGGCGCGGACCTATGCCTGTTGGCCGGAGCCCTCGAAGCGACTCCGCCGTCCGCGCGGTCTCACTCTGCAGCTCACAACACTGCGGCGCGACTCCGGCGCATCGCGCGAGACGGCTACGAGAAGTCGTCCTCGGAGATAGTGGACTGGAGCCACCGCATACGCAACGGCGACTGACAGGCGTCCCGGCGTAATGGTCCGAGACGGCTTAGCAGCGAGACTGCGACCACTCTCGGATGCCTGCCTTCAGGGCGTAGGCCACGGACGAGGCGGTGCTGTAGGTGCGGGCGGGATACCGGCCGAAGATCGTCGTTCGCTGAGTGTGCTGTCCCTCGTCACCGGCATACCCGATGGCGCGGCCGGTCTTGGGCCGTGACCGGTAGTGGTCGGTGGGCGTGCTCAGTCGTTCCAGGGCCGGACGTGTGACGGCGTCCGGCAGGCGGGTGGCGCGCCGTTCGATGAGGTCGAAGGAGCCGGGCGTGACGTCCGGGAAGGTGCGATCGCGTTTGCTGGGCGGCCTCGGCGACACGGCTGGATCGTGAGTGATGAGGGAGAAGAAGACCCTGTAGGGGCGGCGGGCCGCGGCCGCGCACGGCAGTCTGTGGGGGCACCGGGACTTCATGCTGCTGTGGGCTGGGCAGTCCGTCAGCGAGATCGGGTCCATGGTCAGCCTTGTGGCGATACCGATCGCGGCGGTCACGGTGCTGGACGCGTCGCCTTTGGAGATGGGCGTCCTGTACGCGGTCGGGCGGATTCCCTTTCTGGTCGTCACGCTGCCCGCGGGTGCGGTCATCGAACGGGTGGCCAAGCGGCCGGTGATGCTCTGGTGCAGCGTCGGGCGGGCGTTGGTCACCGTGTCCATTCCGGGCGCGGCGCTGCTGGGCTCGCTCTCCATCGCCCAGTTGTATGCCGCCGCGGCGCTGAACGGCCTGCTGATGGTGTTCTTCGAGGTGGCCTACCACGGCTATGTGCCCGTCCTGCTGGAACGCGATCAGCTGCTCGCGGGCAACAGCAGGATCGGGGCGAGCCAGGCCGCTGCGCAGGCCGTCGGGCCGAGCGCGGGCTCGGGGTTGACCGGGCTCGTGGGGGCGGCGCAGGCGGTCGCCGCCGATGCGGTCTCGTTCGCCGTGTCGGCGGTGTGCCTGGCGCTGATCGGCATGCCGGAGCCGAAGACCGCGCCGGCCGGTCCCCGGATGCGTGCGGAGATCGCGGAGGGGATGCGGTTCGTCCTCCGCCATCCCGTCCTGCGGAAGACGACGGCGTGCTCGGCCACGGCGAACCTCTTCGTCTCCATCGCCGTCCCCCTCGAAATGATCTTTCTGCTGCGGGTGCTGGACGTGTCCGCTTCGCGGGCGGGGCTGCTGATCTCCCTGGGCGGTCTCGGCGGTGTGGTGGGCGGGGCGGTCGCGGTGCTGCTGGGGCGGTGGCTGGGCACGGCGCGCGTCATCTGGCTCGTCCCGCTGGTCGCCGGCGCGGCCGGATTCCTCGTCCCGGCCGCGCAGCCGGGGCCGGCGGCCGTGCTCGCCGCCGTGGGGTGGTTCGGGTCGATGTTCGCGATCGTCGTCTACAGCGTGACGCAGCGCAGCTATCGCCAGTCGATCTGCCCACCGGAACTGCTGACCCGGATGAACGCGTCCATCCGCTGGCTGATCTGGGGCGCGCTGCCCCTCGGCGGCCTCGTCGGCGGCGTGCTGGGAAACGCGATCGGCATCCGGCAGACCCTGTGGATATCGGTCGCCGGGCTGTGGGCGGCATTCCTGTGGGTCTTCTTCTCCCCGCTGCGCGGCGTCCGTGACGTCTCGGCGCTCACGGAGGCGGGACGTCCTGGGCGGTGATCCAGGCGGCGATCTGGGCGCGGGACGAGTACCCGAGCTTGGTGAGGATGTGCTCGATGTGCGAGTCGGCGGTCCGTTTGGCGATCGTGAGCCGCTCGGCGATGTCGCGGTTGGACAGGCCTTCGGCGACCAGGGCCGCGACCTGCAGTTCGCGTTCGGTCAGCGGATGAGCGTCGCCGGCCGGTTCGCTCGCGGACGCGTCGAGAGCGGCCACGCCGAGCGCGTCATCGATCGCGTGCGCCGGCGGCAGCCGCTGGCCCTCTTCGAAGGCCGCGCGGTAGCGCTCCTGTCCGAGGGCGTTCACCGCCTGGTCGATGTGGATGTCGCGGAGGACGGTGTGGTGCGGGCCGAACCAGGCGGTCTGGGTCGTTTCGCGCATCCGGTCGGACGCCCCGAGGAGCATCGCCGCGCGCACGAACTCGCCACGGCTGCACAGGCACCCGGCGACGCCCTCCAACCCCAGCGTCAGGCCCAGCCCGTCGTCGAGGTCGCGCTTGATCCGGAGCGCCTCGCGGAGCCGCAGCATCGACTCGTCGAGGTCGCCGGCGAGCCACAGCGCGAGCCCGCACACGAGCATGCCGTAGGAGCGGGCCCACAGTTCGCCGCGCTCCTCACCGGTCCGGACGGCCTGACCCGCGTGCGCAATGGCCGCGGGCAGATCGTTCTTGAACAGGTGCGCCAGCCCCCGGAAAACCTCGGTGAGCAGGATGAACAGGTCGTCATAACCCGTCTCGCCGTACAGTTCCCCGGCCGTGCCGAGGAGTTGCAGCGACCGATCGAAGTCACCGGCGAACAGGGCCGCGACGCCCTGACCGGCCAGGGCGGCCGCGACACCGTCCTGGTCGTCCTCCGCCCGTGCCTGTGCCAGCGCCCGCTCCAGCAGTTCACCCGAAACGTCCAGATTGTTCTGGAGTGTCATCGTCAGCGCGGCGATCGTGAGGAAGTCCGACCAGCCCGGCCCGGTCGTGTCGCGGCTCTCCAGCAGCCTGTCCATCCAGTGCCGGCTCTCGCCGAGAATGCCGTTCAGCGCCCAGAAACGGCCGAGGGCGCCCATCGCCTCCCGGATCGTCTCCTCGTCCGCCACCGGCAGCACCCGCCCGAGCAGCGCCCGGATGTTGGCGCGCTCGCACCCGAACCAGTCGAGCCAGCGGACCTGCGCCGCGGTGGACAGCTCCAGCCGGGCGCGGCGCAGCAGCCCGGCGTACCAGTCGAAGCAGCGCTCCGGAAGCCGGATCTCCTCGCCCGCGCCGAGCGCGGCAAGGCGCTCCGCACCGTATTCGCGCAGCGTGTCGAGCATCCGGTAGCGGACGCGGCCACCACGATCGGCGCGCTGGACGATCGACTTCTCCAGCAGGCCCGTGAGCACCTCGACGATCTGCTCGGCGGCCAGTCCGCCGCCGGAGCAGACCTGCTCGGCGGCGTCCAGGTCGAAGTCGGTGGCGAACACCGACAGCCGCGCCCACAGCAGCCGCTCGTCGGCCGAGCACAGCTCATGGCTCCAGTCGACCGTCGCGCGCAGCGTCTGATGGCGCTGCAGGCCGGTGCGCCTGCCGCGAACCTGGAACAGGCGGGTGCCGAGGCGGCCCAGCATCTGGTCGAGCGAGAACGTCCGCAACTGGACGGCGGCGAGCTCGATCGCCAGCGGAATCCCGTCGAGACGGTCGCACAGCCGGATGACGACGTCGCGGTCGTCGCCGGTGAGCGTCCACCCCTGGACGGTCGCGGCGGCGCGCTCGGCGAACAACCTGACCGAGTCGCACTCCTCACCGTCCGGACGACCGGACCCCGGCCGGTCCAGCGGTGCGACCGGGAAGGTGTACTCGCCCACCACGTCGAGCGGCTGGCGGCTGGTCGCCAGGACGCGCAGCCCCGGGGCGGCCCGCAGCAGCGCCTCGGCCAGCATCGCGCACCCGTCGACCAGGTGCTCGCAGGTGTCGAGGACGAGCAGCAGCCGCAGATCGGCGAGATGATCGGCCAGGCACGCGGTGGCGGACTCGCCGCCCCGGTCGGCCACCCCGACCGCGTCGCAGATGGTCTGCGCCAGCAGCGACGGCTCCGTCAGCCCCGACAAGCCGACGAACACCACCCCGTCGTCGAAGGCGTCCCGCGCCAGGTCGGCGATGCGCACCGCGAGCCTGGACTTGCCGACCCCGCCCGGCCCGGTCAGCGTGACCAGCCGGTGGCCGTCGACGAGGCGCCGGACCTGCTCCAACTCCGCCTTCCTGCCGATGAAGCTGGTGAGCTCCGCGGGCAGTCTTCCCGTCTGCCGTTCCAGTGCCGCGGTCAGCGACAAGGCCGCCTCCAGTCAGCTACGCCGTGAGTCCGGCTACCAGGGGGACTCTTGGAGTGTAGTCAACGGGACACGGACGGCTACGGTATTCGTCAACGGCTCGTAAATCGGTACCCGCATCGGTTCATCTACCGATGCGCACGCGACGACGGCAACGCCACGATGAGTCCCGGCCGGACGGGGCGGGCCGTCCCAAGACGGGGGGATAGGGCCGTCTTGGTGCGAGACGGGCGAAACGCTCGGACTCGCGATTCCGCGGCGTGCCCCGTACAGGCTGCTCCCG
Organism: Actinomadura sp. BRA 177; assembly: GCF_013372625.1. Lineage (GTDB taxonomy): Bacteria > Actinomycetota > Actinomycetes > Streptosporangiales > Streptosporangiaceae > Spirillospora. Next base: position 13,253 of record NZ_JABXFD010000569.1, on the reverse strand, counting down.
GCGCCCCGGAAGGGCGCGCCAGCCCGGCGGCCGGAGATCAGAGGGGGGATCTCCGGCCGCTGGAGCGAGGGGACAGGAGGGCCGTGCGTGACCGTTGATCTCTACAGCTGGGACGTACAAAGCGGCGAGACGCATGCCGGCGCGTGCGGGGTCAGTGGCGACCGAGGCCGCGCACTGGAGGCCCTGGCAGAGGCGCTCAGGGACGAACCACCCGGCGCGCGAGGCTCAGTGTGGCTCGTCCACCTCAAACTGGGGCGGAACCCGGAGTACGACTACGAGGGTCTTCTCGCCACAGGCGTCCACGGCCCGCAGACCGGCGCGGTCACCGTCGATGCCCCTACCTGACGTGCGGCTTGGTGGCGCGGAGGGAGTACATCAGTGGAACGCGTGGGCGACCTTCGGGGAGGCGGTAAGTGGTGCCCTGCCGTTCGAGGACGGAGAAACGCTGCCAGAGCGTGTAGTCGTGCTCGTGCAGAAAGTCGATACGCAGGCCCGACGCGGCCAGGGCCGTGACCACCTCACCCAGCCCGTGGACGAACTCGATCGATCGGGTGTGCTGGACAGATGCCTGCGGGTCGGCGTAACTGCCCGCGTCCGGCTCGTCCCAGACCTGTGGTCCTTCGGCGAAGTAGTCGTAGGCGACAGTTCGGCCTTCACCGTCATCAAGGGTGTCGGCGAAGGGGTGGAACTCCGCAAGATAGAGGAACCCGCCCGGACGCAGCAGTGACACGACGACCTCGGCCCAGCGGTCGATGTCGGGGAGCCAGCACAGGGCACCAAGACCCGTGTAGACGATGTCGTAAGTCTCGCCGAGAACCGTTGTCGCGTCGTACACGTCGGCCGCGACGAAGCGGGCAGGCAGCCCTATTTCGTCCGCCACCGCACGGGCGGCCTCAACGGCCTTCTCAGAAAAGTCGAGCCCGGTCACCTGAGCACCTCGCCGGGCCCAGGACAGGGTGTCGAGACCGAAATGGCACTGCAGATGGACGAGCCGCCGCCCGGTGACGTCCCCGACCTCGGCCAACTCGAAGTCCCGCAGGGCCTGACCGCCGGCCTTGAACCCGGCGACGTCATAGAAGTCGCTGGCAACGTGGATCGAGACTCGTTCGTCCCAAAGCGCCTTGTTAACCGTGACGTAGTCGGCACCAGTCATGGCTGCGAGCGTAAACCGCATGCGGCCGCCCGCGCCCCCGATTATCAGGCGGCGCGCAGCCGGGGTGGTGGACGTTCGGTGCGTGGCGGCCCGGCTCCGGGCGGGTGCAGCCGGTAGGAGTAGCGGCCGCCTTCGTCCCTCGTAATGCGGAGCCGCTCCGGATTGGCGTGTTTGAAACGGTTGTGCCATCCGCAACACAGGGAGAGTTTGTCGATGTCGGTGGGGCTGCGGCCGAGAGCCCAGCCGCCTACATGGTCGACTTCGCACAACGTCCCGGGGACCTCGCAGCTCTGCACCGCACACGTCGAGTAGAGGGTCTCCAAGACTTGGCGCTGCGGCCCAGTGGCGAACCGGACCCGGTGGCCGAAGTACAGGGGCGTATGGCCGCGTCCCAGCAGGAGAGGTGAGACGCCTGCGTTGAGAGCGATGCGGCGGGCTTGTTCGGCGGGGATCGGGGTGCCGTCGGTGAGTTGCGCGGGGGCCTGGCCACCGGTGAGGGTGTCGAGGTCACAGATGACGGTGACCTTGGTGGCGCGGTGACCGCCTGACAGCACGGAGCCGAGTGCGGCGGCGGTGCGTTCGGACAGGTCGCGGTGGTCGTCAGCGCCTGCGGGCTTGGCCAGCGGGCCGAGTGTGCCGTCCCAGATGGCGGCGTCTTCGGCGTTCAGCCAGCCCTTGATGTAGCGGCCGCCGTCCAGTGAACGCGTCGAGTCGATCCAGGACCGCTCATATCCTCGCCGCGAGTCAGCGTCGGGGCATTCGGTGCCGTTACGCTCGGCGATCACGTCACGAATCCGCTTGCCGAAGGAGGCGACCTTCCCCGCGGAGAAGTCCTGGTCGACCATCTCAAGCAGGATCTGTTCCGCCGCCTGGCAGTCGGTGTCGTCGAGCCGGGTGACAGCGTCGGCGATGGTGGAGGCGTAGCCGAGGGAAAGGTCGCCGGCGGTCCAGCGGGTGGTGACCTGGGTCAGGCGGTGCCGTTGGCGCGCCATGTTCAGGCGTTCTTTGGCGCGGGATTCGCGCATGCCCAGCCGGGACCGCAACCATGACCTGGTGGAGGGAAATCCCCACCGCTGCGCTTCCTTGTGGCGGTCGACCACATCAATGAGGCCGGTCAAGGCCGCTTCGTTCATGTCGGTCGCGGCGCCGAGGGTTTCGGCGAGTTCCATGGAGGCCGCCGCCGATTCGGGCGCGGCACGCCGGGCGAGCTCGGCAGCGATCGCAGAAGCGGCGTTCACCAATTCCATGGTGGACGCCCCATCAAGATCGACTGCAACCGAACTCATACCTCAATTCTACTCGACCGAGCCCCAATTAACCCCAGCACCAAAGATTCAGACCATGATTCTTTCGGCCTCCGACAATCCAGCCCACCCAATATCGCGAAGCCCCCTTTTAGGGCATTTCGCCAATGCCTGTTGATCGTCCTCTCAGGAGTGCTCCCATTGACCCCTCTTGGACGGGTGGGGGCGGCGCGTCGGGCAGAGGGCAGGCGGAGCCTGCCCGACGAAAGCTGCACTCAGGGGCCGCAGAGGCTCCAAAGTCAAGGGTGGCCGAAGGCCATCGCGAAGCGACGCGAAGCGCCCTTGACTTTGGAGGGGCGGCCCCGTACGCAGCGCCGCCCCCACCACAATTCCTCGAACATCGAACCCGACCGGAAGTCGAATGTCGAACACTGAACGCTGGCTCCCGAACCCTGGACATCAACGCCGAGCCCGAACATCAACGCCGAGCCCGAACGTCAATGCCGAGCCCGAACGTCAACGCCGAACGTAAACGCTGAACGCCGAACGTAAACGCTGAACGCCGAACGTAAACGCTGAACGCCGAACGTCAATGCCGAACGCCGAACGCCGGGCGCCCGGACGCCGGACGCCGGACGCCGGACGTCGAACACCCCGGCCATGAACGCCGAATACAAAACACCAGGTATCCGTTAGCCCGGCAGCGGCAGGACGATACCCGCAAATGGGCCATGATGATCGGCTCAGCGGGTCGTGAAGCGGTACTGGGTGAAGGCGCTGCCGTCTACGTGGAGGTCGCAGCGGGATTGGGTGCCGTCCTTGGCGAAGAGGGACGATTCAAGGTCGGCCCAGTGTTCCCAGGCGTCCGCGTATTGCAGCCCGTCACGGTCCAGGGCTCGGGCGCGGCGCAACTCGAACGGGGCGTCCAGCCAGATTCGGTAGGCGGCCGGTGAGCCGGCCCAGGCGGAACCGACGCCCTCGACGATGAGGACGGGCGGAGGCGGGATCTCCTCTGCGGGGCCGTAGGTGTCGTGCCGCCAGTCGTAGCGGCGCAGGACGGCCGGCCGCCCGGCGCAGAGCGGGTCAAGGACCGTCGCCCGAAGAGGTCGCCACCAGGTCAGAGGGTCGGCGTCCCACGGCACATGGAAGTCGTCCGAGCGGATGACCGGCGCCCCCACCAGAACGGCCGCCAAATGGTCGGCGAACGTCGACTTTCCCGCGCTGCTCGGGCCGTCCACCGCGACCAGGCGCGCCGGCCCGCACGACGGCGGCAGCGTGAGCAGGCGCGCGGCGAGCGCGGGGTAGGTCATGGTGGAATCCGGCACGGACGGCATACTTCCAGGTGCCGTACCCCCGAAGGAGGACCGTCCTTGCCCGGACCACTCGAAGACGTCGTGATCGTCGACCTCAGCCGCGTGGTCGCGGGACCGCAGGCCACGATGACGCTCGCCGACCTCGGCGCCAGGGTGATCAAGGTCGAGCAGCCCGGCGGGGACGAGACCCGCGGCTGGGGGCCGCCGTTCGCCGGCGACGACCAGGTCAGCACCTACTACCTGTCGATCAACCGGAACAAGGAGTCGATCACCCTCGACCTGAAGTCGGACGAGGGCAAGCACACCCTCGACCGCCTCGTCCGGCACGCCGACGTGCTCGTGGAGAACTTCCGGCCGGGCGTCCTCGACCGGCTCGGGTTCCCGGTGGAGCGGCTGCACGAACTGAACCCGGCGCTGATCGTGCTGTCCATCACGGGGTTCGGGCACGACGGGCCGGAGGGCGGACGCCCCGGCTACGACGCCATCGTCCAGGGCGAGGCGGGGATCATGAGCGTGACCGGCCCGCCCGGCACGCCGAGCAAGGTCGGGCTGTCCATAGCCGACATCCTCGCGGCGCACAACGGCGTCGCCGGGGTCCTGGCCGCGCTGTACGAGCGGAGCCGCACCGGCCGCGGGACGGTCGTCCGCACCTCGCTGCTCGCGTCGGTCGTCGGCGCCCACATGTTCCAGGGGACGCGCTGGACCGTCGCCCGCGACGTCCCGGAATCGGTCGGCAACGATCACCCGTCGATCGCACCGTACGGAACGTTCCGCTGCAAGGACGGCCAGATCCAGATCGGCGTCGCCAACCAGAACCTCTGGCGCCGGTTCGCGCCGCTCGTCGGCCTCGACCCCGACGACCCGCGCTACGCGACGATCCCCGACCGTGCCGCACGGCGTCCAGCATTGACCGCCGACATCGAGCGCGTCCTCGCCGAGGACACCCGCGACAACTGGCTCGCACGGCTGGACGAGGCCGGAATCCCCGCCGGGTCGATCCGGTCGATCGACGAGGTCTACGAGTGGGAGCAGACGCGCTCGCAGGGCCTCGTCATCGAGGTCGACCATCCGCAGCTCGGCCCGATCGAGCTCCCGGGACCCCCGCTCCGCTTCGACGGCGCGCCGCCCCGCGAGCACACCGCGCCCCCGCTGCTCGGCGAGCACAACGACGCGATAAGGGCCTGGCTGGACGAGAAGGAGAGGGACGAGTGATGGACCTGCTCGGCGAGAGCGGCGGCCCGGTGCGGATCGCCGGCCGCGAACTGCCACGCGACGAGCTGCTCGGCTGGGCGTCCGCCGTCGCCGCCGAGATCGCGGGCGCGGAGGCCGTGGCCGTGCACGCGACAGCGTCCCTGGAAACGGTCGCGGCGGTCGTCGGCGGCGTCCTCGCGGGCGTCCCGGTGGTGCCGCTGCCGCCCGACTCCGGCCCGGCCGAGCGCGCCCACATCCTCGGCGACTCGGGCGCGAACCTGCTGTTCGCCGTCGGCGGCACGAAGACCGCCGAGGGCGAGCCGCCCCTCATCCCGATCGACGCGCTGCCGCACAACGGCAGCGGCGGAACGAACCCAGCCGACGACGCGACCGCGCTGATCCTCTACACGAGCGGCACGACGGGCGCACCGAAGGGCGTGCTCATCTCGCGCAGCGCCATCGCCGCCGGGCTGGACGCACTCGCCGAAGCCTGGGCTTGGACGCCCGACGACGTCCTCGTCCACGGACTGCCCCTCTTCCATGTGCACGGCCTCGTGCTCGGCGTGCTCGGAGCCCTCCGAACCGGGTCGCCGCTCGTCCACACCGGACGCCCCAAGCCCGAGCTATATGCGCAGGCCGCGCAGAACGACGGCGGGAGCCTTTTCTTCGGCGTCCCCACGGTCTGGTCACGGACGGCGGCGGATCCAAACACCGCGCAAGCCCTCCGCAGCGCGAGGCTGCTCGTCTCCGGCAGCGCACCGCTCCCGGTGCCCGTCTTCGAGAGCCTCTCCGAACTCACCGGACATCGCCCCGTCGAGCGCTACGGCATGACCGAGACCCTCATCACGCTCAGCGCCCGCGCCGACGGCGACAGACGCCCCGGCTACGTCGGCACACCGCTGCCCGGCGTCGAGACAAGACTGAGAGCCGAGGACGGCACGCCCGTCCCGCACGACGGGGAGACGCCAGGCGAACTGCACGTCCGCGCCCCGCTCCTGTTCAAGGGGTACCTCAACCGCCCCGAGGCGACCGCCGAGTCGTTCGCCCGGGACGGCTGGTTCCGCACCGGTGACATCGCCACCATCGGACCGGACGGCTGGCACCGCATCGTCGGCCGCGCGTCCACCGACCTGATCAAGAGCGGCGGCTACCGGATCGGCGCCGGCGAGATCGAGAACGCGCTGCTCGCCCACCCGGCCGTAAGCGAGGCCGCCGTGATCGGCACGCCGCACGACGACCTCGGCGAGCAGGTCACCGCCTACGTCGTCGTAGACGGCGTAGCCGAAACCCAGCTAATCGACTTCGTCGCCGAGCGCCTGTCGGTGCACAAGCGCCCCCGCGTCGTCCACCTGGTTGATGCTCTCCCACGTAACGCCATGGGCAAGGTCGTCAAGACTCGGCTGGACGAACTCTAAGTCAGCAGCTCGGCCAGGACGGGACGAACCAACTCGCGCGCGAACGACTCCGGAAGGTCTGGGCCGTCCTCGCCTTCCGCGAAGTACAGCAAGAACCCCTGCTGGAAGCAGGCGCCCATCAGCAGTGCCGCCACCGCGGCCGTGTCCGCGGAGGCGGCGACGCGGCCGAGGGCGCGTTCGGCGTCCAGGTAGCGGGCCAGCGCGCGCACCGGTTCCTGCGGGCCCGCGCCGTACTTGCGCAGCGACTCCCGGGTCGCGTTCATCAGCCGGGGCTGGGCGGCCATCGACGCCATCATCGGGAACGCCAGCCGGTAGAAGCGCAGCCCGCCGTGGACGACCGCGACGAGGTTGGCCTCCACCGTCTCCTCGCCCGGGACGCCCATCGAGGTGAACGGCGGCATCCGCTCCTTCAGCACGCTCAGCATCAGCTCCTCCTTGTCGCGGAAGTGCTTGTAGAGCAGCGCCTCGGAGTACCCGGCCGCCTTCGCGATCTCCTTGGTGGTGGCGCGGGCGACGCCGTGCCGCCGCATGATGTCCGCCGCGGCGTCCAGGATCCGTTCCCGCGCGCTCAATGAGGCCCCCTTGACGGGTGAGTGAACACTAACCCATGCTAGGGGTTAGTGTTCACTCACCCCAGGGGGATTCGCATGAGGCTCACCATCTTCGGGGCGACCGGCGGGACCGGCGTCCGCACCGTCCGGCGGGCGCTGGACGCCGGGCACGACGTGACCGCCGTCGTCCGCGACCCGGCCGGCCTCCCGTCCGACCTGCGCGCCTGCGCCGACGTCGTGCGGGCCGACGTCATGGACCCGGCCGCGATCGAGGAGGCGGTCAAGGGGCGCGACGCCGTCCTGTCCGCCCTCGGCACCCGCGAGGGCCGCGCGCCGACGAGCGTCTGCGCGGACGGGACGCGCAGCATCACCACCGCCATGACCGCGGCCGGCGCCGACCGGTTCATCCTGGTCAGCGCGTCCGGCCTGCATGCGGGGCCGGGCGACGACCCGTTCACCCGGTTCGTCGTCAAGCCGCTGATCCTGCAGCCGCTCCTCAAGCACGCGTTCACCGACATGCGCGCCGCCGAGGCCCTGACCCGCGCCTCCGGCCTGCGCTGGACGATCGTCCGCCCGCCGCGGCTCACGAACGGCCCCGGCAACGGCCGCTACCGCAAGGCGGCCGACCGCAACGTCCTCGGCGGCATGTCCATGGCTCGCAACGACCTTGCGACCGCTCTCCTCGACCTCGCGGGCGACTCGTCCAGCATCCACCAGGTGATCAGCGTCGCCGGCTGACGGGGTCGGGCCACGGCGTCAAGCGGTGCCTGTCCTGCCGGGATGACATCTGTCATGCCGATCGCCTGACAGGTGCCGCCGGAACCGGTGACACGCGCTTCTACCGGCGGGCGCGCGTGATCATCAGGCTGGAGGCATGGAAAACCCAGCCATCCGCGTCGACGGCCTCCGCCAGCGGTACGGGGACTTCGAGGCCGTCGCCGGCATCTCGTTCGACGTCGCGGCGGGGGAGCTGTTCGCGCTCCTCGGCACCAACGGCGCCGGCAAGACCACCACCCTCGAAACGCTGGAGGGGCACCGGGCCGTCCACGGGGGCACGGTCCGGGTCCTCGGCCACGACCCGCACCGGGAACGCCGGAAGGTCCGTCCCCGGATGGGCATCATGCTGCAGGACGGCGGCTTCTTCGCCGACCTCACCGTCGCCGAGACCGTCGACCACTGGCGCGGCTTCACCCCGGCGGCGCGCGGCCGCGACGAGGCGGTCGGCATCGCCGGGCTGGCCGACCGGGCCGGGGTGCGGGTGCGGCAGCTGTCGGGCGGGCAGAAGCGCCGCCTCGACCTCGCGCTCGCGCTGCTCGGCCGCCCCGAGGTCCTGTTCCTGGACGAGCCGACGAGCGGCATGGACCCGGAGGCCAGGCACGCCACCTGGAAGACCGTCCGGGACGTGGTGGCGGGCGGCACGACCGTCCTGCTGACCACCCACTACCTGGAGGAGGCCGAGCACCTCGCCGACCGCCTCGCGATCCTGCACCGCGGCCGGATCGAGACGTCCGGGACGGTCGGCGAGGTCGTCGCCGGGCACGGCGACCGCATCAGCTTCCAGGTGCCCGGGAACCTCCAGGTCACCGAGCTGCCCGAGCTGCGCGGCACCCGCGCCGACATCTCCGTGGACGGCGGCCGGGCCGTCGCGTCCTACACCGTCAACGGCGCCGGGCTCCAGGCCGGCCTGTACGAGCTGCTGCGCTGGGCCGACGAGGAACGGGTCCGGCTGGACGGCCTGCAAGCGCGCAGCGCGTCCCTCGAAGACGTCTTCCTCCGCACCGCCGCCGCCGAAGGAGCGACCCGATGAACCTCTCCGCCGTGCTGCGCGTGGCCCGCCTCGACCTCACCCTCCTCTGGCGCAACCGGACCGCCCTGTTCACCGTCGTCGGCCTGCCGGTCCTGTTCGCGGCCATGATCGTCCCGATGAAGGGGCAGGACCTCGGGGGCGTGGACGGCGCCCTCCTGCAGGGCACCGGCCACCTCGGCTTCTTCATCGTCTTCGCCGTGTTCATGCACCTCACCAGCGTCTTCACCGCCCGCCGCGAGGACCGCACGCTCAAGCGCATGCGCGGCACCGCGCTGTCGGACGCGCAGATCATCGGCGGCAGCGTGCTGACCGCGGCCGCGATGTACGCCGTCCAGGCGCTGGCGCTGCTGGTCCTGCTCGGCGCTGCGCTGGGCGGCCGGTTCCCCGCCGACCCGGTGCTGGTCCTCGCCGGGCTGGCCGGCGGCGTCGCCGTCTTCGCGGTGCTCGCGTTCGCCGTCTCCGGCCTCACCCCGAGCGCGGAGCTGGCGCAGCTCACCGTGCTGCCCGTCATGTTCGGCTGCATGATCGGCAGCGGGGCGATGTTCCCGCTGGAGGAACTGCCCGGCTGGCTCCAGCAGGCGTGCCGGTTCGTCCCGCTCACCCCCGTCGTGGAGATCGTCCGGACCGGGTACTTCGGGCAGGACTTCGTCCACCACGGCGCCCCGCACCCGTCCACCGGCATCGCCGCGGGCTGGCTCGCCTGCGTGCGCCCGTTCCTCCACCTCGCCCTTTGGGGCGTCGTCGGCCGCGTCCTCGCCGCCCGCTGGTTCCGCTGGGAGCCCCGGCACGCCTGAACCCGGCATTACAGTGCGACGAGAGGAGGAACGGACATGACGGTCGCCACCACGGCGGATCTCGAAGAACAGGACACCCGCAGGCTGGAGCGGTACCGGCGGGTCACCTACCGCTCGTTCATGTTCGCCGCCGTGGGCTTCGTCGCGCCGGTCTTCGCCGGGCTGGGCGCCGCCTACTCCGACGGCGGGATCGGCGTCCCCGTCGTCGTCGCGGTGATCGCCGGGCTCGCCGTCCTCACCTGGTACTACGCGCGGCTCGTCCGGACGGGCCTGGAGGGCGGCGCGTCCCGCCGCGACATGGTGGCCAGCGGCGCCGTCACCGCCGCGCTCAGCCTCATGCTGCTGGTCAGCCCCTGGTTCACCGTCGTGCCGGTCTTCTGGCTGTCGGCCGTGGTGCTGTCGCCGCTCGGCCGCGGACGCCTCGTCGCCCTGTGCACGGGCACCGGCGCGTACTGCGCCGCCGTCGCCACGGTCGGCGCGGACCGCCTCGACACGAGCGGGACCCTGCCCTGGTACGCGGCCTTCCCGCTGATGTTCGCCGTCTTCTCCGCGGTCTGCGGGATCGTCGCGTTCGTCAACATCTACCAGCGCCGCATGTGGGAGATGCACCGGGAGACCCACGCCGCCCGCGACGCCCTCGCCCGGCTCGCCGTCACCGAGGAGCGGCTCCGCTTCTCCCGCGACCTGCACGACCTGCTCGGCCACAGCCTGTCGCTGATCGCCGTGAAGAGCGAGCTGGCGATCCGGATGGCGGGCACCGACCCCGAGCGCGCCGGCGCCGAGATGGCCGACGTCCAGCGGGCCGCCCGCGAGGCGCTCCGCGAGGTCCGCGCCGCCGTCAGCGGGTACCGCGCCGTGGAGCTGGACGCCGAGCTCGCCGGGGTCCGGGCGGTGCTGGAGGCCGCCGGGGTCCGCTGCGAGGCCGGCGAGGTGCCGGGGACGCTGCCGCCGGAGGTCCGCACGGTGCTCGCCTGGGTGATCCGGGAGGGCGCCACCAACGTGATCAAGCACAGCGAGGCGCGGCGCTGCGCGATCGCGGTCACCGTCTACGGTGGCTCCGTGGTGCTGGAGATGCGCAACGACGGGGTCCGCGGCGGCGGTGACGCCGGCGGCTCGGGCCTCACCGGGCTCACCGAACGGGTCGCCGTCCTCGGCGGGGAGGTCACCGCCGGACGCCACGGCCGCGACGGCTTCCTGCTGCGCGCCGCCGTCCCGCTCCCCGGCGCGGTGGAGGACGCCGCACCCGAGCCCGCCGGGAGCAGCGCGTGATCCGCGTCCTGCTCGCCGACGACGAGCACCTGATCCGCGGCGCCGTCGCCGCGCTCCTCGGCCTTGAGGCCGACCTGGAGGTCGTCGCCGAGGTCGGCCGGGGCGACGAGGTCGCCGCCGCGGTCGCCGGGCACGACCCGGACGTGGCCGTCCTCGACATCGAGATGCCGGGCCTGGACGGTCTCGCGGCCGCCGAGGAGCTGCGCGCCGCCGGCGCCCGCTGCGCGGTGTGCATGCTGACCAGCTTCGGCCGCCCCGGCTACCTGCGCCGCGCCATGGCCGCGGGCGTCCGCGGCTTCGTCGCCAAGGACGCCCCGACCCAGGAGCTCGCCGCCGCCATCCGCAAGATCCACGGCGGCGGCCGCTACCTGGACGGCGAACTCGCCGCCGGCGCGATGGCCGCCGGCGACAATCCGCTCACCGAACGCGAACGCGAGATCCTGCGCCTCATCGGCACCGGCACGGGGACCGCCCGCATCGCCGCCCACCTCCACCTGTCCGAGGGCACCGTCCGCAACTACCTGTCCACCGCCATGGCGAAACTGGACGAACCCACCCGCATCGCCGCCGCCCGCGCCGCGAAGGACATGGGCTGGATCTGACCGCACTCCGCGACCGGCCCGCGCACGCGGGGATGGTGGGCGTTTAGTCTTGTGGCGTGAGCGAGCCACTGGTCGGACGCATGCAGGGATTCGGCGAAACGATCTTCGCGGAGATGTCGGCCCTCGCCGTTCGGACCGGCTCGATCAATCTGGGCCAAGGCTTTCCAGACGAGCCGGGCCCCGCGGGTGTGCTGGATGCGGCGGTGGACGCGATTCGGTCTGGAGCGAATCAGTATCCGCCCGGCCCCGGGCTGCCGGAACTGCGCGAGGCGGTGGCGGTGCAGCGGCTGGGGCGGTACGGGCTGGAGTACGACCCCGCGACCGAGGTGTACGTGACGGTCGGCGCCACCGAAGGCATCGCGGCGTCCGTGCTCGCGCTGGCGGGGCCGGGCGACGAGGTCATCGTCTTCGAGCCGTACTACGACTCCTACGCGGCCGTGATCGCGCTCGCCGGGGCCGTGCGCAGGCCCGTCATGCTGCGGCCGGTGGAAGGGCGGTTCACGTTCGACCCCGACGAGTTGCGTGCCGCCGTGTCGCCCCGCACGCGCGCGATCCTGGTCAACTCGCCGCACAATCCGGCGGGCACCGTCTTCACGCGGGACGAGCTGGAGACCATCGCGGACGTCTGCCGAGAGCACGACCTGGTCGCCATCACCGACGAGGTGTACGAGTACCTCACCTTCGACGACACCGAGCACATCCCCCTCGCCACACTCGACGGGATGCGGGAGCGGACGGTGTCGGTGTCGTCCGCCGGCAAGTCGTTCTCCGTCACCGGCTGGAAGACCGGCTGGGTGACCGCGCCCGCGCCGTACGTCCGGGCCGTCCAGACCGTGAAGCAGTTCCTCACCTACGCGGTCAGCGCCCCCTACCAGCGGGCCGCCGCGTACGCGCTGCGCAACGAGATCCCGTGGGTGGCGGAGCTGCGCAAGTCGCTCCAGGCCAAGCGCGACCGCCTCATCACCGGGCTGGAGGCCGCCGGGTTCACCACGTACCGGCCGCAGGGGACGTACTTCGTGCAGGCCGACATCCGGCCGCTCGGGTTCACCGACGGCATGGAGCTGGCCCGCGCCCTGCCGGAGAAGGCGGGCGTCGTCGCCATCCCGACGCAGGTGTTCTATGACCACACCGAGGCCGGCGCCCACTTCGTCCGGTTCGCGTTCTGCAAGAAGGACGAGGTCATCGACGAGGCCGTCGAGCGGCTCGCCCGCCTCCGCTGAGAAACCCCGGCCGCACCTGTAAACGGCACCGCCCGCGCGGGATTACGTCACGAACACCGACCCCGACGGGAGGTACTCGTGGATGATCCCGAATCACGGTTCACCCGCCTGTACGACGAGAACCACCGGCGCGTGCTGGCGTACGCGCTCACCCATGCCGAACCGCACACGGCCGAGGACATCGCCGGCGAGACGTTCCTGATCGCCTGGCGGCGGCTGGACGACGTCGGCGACCCGGCGCTGCCGTGGCTGCTCGGCGTCGCCCGCAACCTGCTGCACAAGCAGCGCGACCGGCGCCGCCGCGGCCACGTCCTCGCCGCGCGGATCCGGGCGCTGACGACGCCCGCCGACCTCGCGGCCTGGGACGTCGCCGAGCACGTGATCGAACGCGAGGCCGCACTGGCGGCGATCGCCGCGCTGCCCGAGCGCGACCTGGAAGTCCTCGCGCTCGTCAACTGGCACGGCCTTGAACCCCGGCAGGCGGCGAAGGTCATGGGCTGCTCGGTGCCCGCGCTCGCCGTCCGGCTGCACCGGGCGCGCAAGCGCCTCGCCCGCGCCCTCGACGCCGCCCCGGGCCGCCGCGCCCCCGCCGCCAAGGTCGCCGAGGAGGCGGCCCGATGACCACTGGAGACACCATGCCCGACACGATCTTCCGCGCGCTCAGGCCGGGCGCGCTCGACGAACTGGCCGAGGA
>NZ_JABXFD010000169.1 GCF_013372625.1 Actinomadura sp. BRA 177 | reverse complement strand
GCGCGGCGCGTGGCGGTGGCGTCGTACCTGCTGGCGCCCGGCCGGTTCCTGGACCGGATGCGGGCGTGCGGCGCCGACGCGGTGACCGCGCCGATCGGGGCGCACGACGCGGCGGCCCGGCTCGTCCTGCGCCGCTACGACGAGGCGCGGTCGCGGACGAGCGAACCGGTGCCGGTGGGCTGAGCCGGGGCGGCGAACCGGTCGTCGTGGTGGGCCAGGACGCGCAGCAGCAGGTCCCGGAACAGGCGCCGCTCGTCCGGGGACAGCGGCTCGAACAGGACCTCGTTGAGGCGGACGCGGGCGTCGAGGCTCTCGCCGAGGAACAGCCGGCCGTCCTCGGTGGCGTCGAGGGCGTACCGGCGCCGGTCCGCGGGGTCGCGGCGGCGCTCGACGTGCCCGGCCCGCTCCAGCGCGTCCACGATGCCGACCAGGTCACCGGCGTCCATCCGGAGCCGCTCGGCGACCTCGCGCTGCGACAGCGGCCCGGACCGCGCCACGCACCACAGGACGAGCAGGTGGGGCAGCCGCGGCTGGCCGGGGAACAGCCGGGCCGCGGTGCGCCGGACGAGCCGCACCGCCTCGAACATCAGATAGGTGGGCGAGTCGACCATGGGATCCGGCTGCTCCGTCACGCCCGCTCCTCGGATGCTTGGGTCTTCCTATATCTCTTGACGTGAGAGATAGGGTACTCCTACCGTTGGAACGCCCAAAATATGGGTGTGCGCTCCATCCGGAGGGAGGCCCCATGCCGGACGGGGGACCCGCCGTCGAGGTCGACGGCCTGATCAAGAAGTTCGGCGACGTGGAGGCCGTGCGGGGAATCGACTTCACCGTGCGGCCGGGGGAGATCTTCGGTTTCCTCGGCCCGAACGGCGCGGGCAAGTCCACGACCATCAACATGCTCTGCACGCTGCTGCGCCCCACGGCGGGACGCGCGCGCGTGGCGGGCTACGACGTCGCCGCCGAGCGCGACGCCGTGCGCCGCAACATCGGCCTGGTGTTCCAGGACCCGACTCTCGACGGCTACCTGTCGGGCGAGCAGAACCTGCGCTTCCACGCCGAGCTGTACGGGGTGCCGCGCTCGGTGACCGGCGACCGCATCCGGCAGGTGCTGGAGATGGTCAACCTGTGGGACCGGCGCGGCGACCTGGTGCAGACCTACTCCGGCGGCATGAAGCGCCGGCTGGAGATCGCGCGCGGCCTGCTGCACTCGCCGCGGGTGCTGTTCCTGGACGAGCCGACCGTCGGCCTGGACCCGCAGACCCGCGCGTCGATCTGGGAGTACATCCGGCAGCTGCAGGCCGCCGAGGAGATCACCATCTTCATGACGACGCACTACATGGACGAGGCCGAGTTCTGCGAGCGCATCGCGATCATGGACTCGGGGCGGATCGTCGCGCTGGACACCCCCGAGGCGCTGAAGGCGGGCATCGGCGAGGACCGGATCCGCATCCAGACCGCCGACGACGAGGCCGCGATCGCCGCGATCAAGGACCGGTTCGACCTGGAGGCGGTGGTGTCGGAGGGCGCGGTCGCGTTCTCGGTGGCCTCCGGTGAGGCGTTCGTGCCGCGGCTGTTCGCCGAGCTGGGCGTCCCGATCCGGTCGGTGAACGTGGCGCGCCCGTCATTGGACGACGTGTTCATGTCGTTCACCGGCTCCACCATCCGGGACGCCGAGGCGTCCGGGAACGACCGGATGCGGATGGCGATGCGCGCGGCGAGGAGATGACGATGGCGAGCACGACCGAGAAGGCGGTCCCGGGCGTCGTCCGGGTGCGGGTGCCCGAGCGGGGCCTGCGGCAGGACCTGCGCGCCGTAAAGATCGTCCTGCACCGGGAGCTGATCCGGTTCTGGCGGGACAAGCTGCGGATGGTGTCGGGCCTCGTCCAGCCGGTGCTGTGGCTGCTGGTCATGGGCACCGGCCTGTCCAACCTGGTGACCAGCGGCGGCGGCCCGGCCGGCACCGTGGACCTGAAGACGTTCATCTACCCCGGCGTGTGCGCGATGTCGGTGATGTTCACCGCGATGTTCTCCGCCGGGTCGATCGTGTGGGACCGGGAGTTCGGATTCCTGCGCGAGATGCTGGTCGCGCCGGTCAGCCGCAGCGCGATCGTGATCGGCAAGTGCATCGGCGGCGCGGTCGTGGCGACCCTGCAGGGCGTGGTGATCGTGCTGCTCGCGCCGCTCGCCGGCGTCCCCTACCACCCGGTGCTGATGCTGCAGCTGATTGGGCTGATGTTCATCGGGGCGCTCGCGCTGACCGGGTTCGGGGTGATGATGGCGGCGCGGATCACCCAGATGCAGGCGTTCTTCGGCCTCATGCAGATGGCGATGATGCCGATGATGTTCCTGTCGGGCGCGCTGTACCCGCTGAACGGGCTGCCGACGTGGCTGAGCGTGCTGACCCGGTTCAACCCGCTGACCTACGCGGTCGACCCGATGCGGCACGTGGTGTTCGCCCACCTGGACGTCTCGCCGGGGCTGCTGCGCACGTTCGACCCGGGCGTCACGTGGGGCGGCTGGACGGTGCCGATCTGGCTGGAGATCGTGATCGTGCTGGGGATGGGCCTCGGCCTGATCGCGGTGGCCATCGTGGAGTTCCGCCGCGCCGACTGAGCCGGCCGTGCGAAAGGCCCGCCGCGAGAGCGGCGGGCCTTCGTCGTGCGGGACGGGTCAGACGGCGAAGTCGAGCAGCGGGCGGGCGTTGCTGGGGTGCCGCAGCTTGGACAGCGACTCCTTCTCCAGCTGGCGGATCCGCTCGCGGGTCAGCCCGAGCGCCTTGCCGATCTCGTCCAGGGTGCGCGGCGTCCCGTCGTACAGCCCGAACCGCATCGCCATGATCTTGGCTTCGCGCGGGGACAGGATGTCGAGGGTGCGGCGCAGCTGTTCGGCCATCAGCTGGCGGTCGACCAGCTCGGACGCCTCGGGGCTGTCGGTGTCCTCGATGAGGTCGCCGATGCGGGTCTCGCCGTCCTCGCCGATGGTGGAGTCCAGGCTGATCGGCTGGCGGCTGGTGCGCAGCAGCTCGCGGACCTGCTCGGGGCTCTTGTCCAGCTCGACGGCCAGCTCCTCCGGGGTGGGCTCGCGGCCGAGGCGCTGGTGCATGTCGCGCTCGACGCGGCTCAGCTTGCTGAGCATCTCCAGCACGTGCACGGGCAGCCGGATCGTGCGGGCCGAGTCGGCGAAGCCGCGCTGTATGGCCTGCCGGATCCACCACATCGCGTAGGTGGAGAACTTGTAGCCCTTGGAGTAGTCGAACTTCTCCACCGCGCGGATCAGGCCGAGGTTGCCCTCCTGGACGACGTCCAGCAGCGACAGGCCGCGGTCGGAGTACTTCTTGGCGACCGACACCACGAGCCGGAGGTTGGCCTCCAGCATGTGGGCCTTGGCACGGCGGCCGTCGGCGGCGACCCACTCCAGGTCGGCGCGCAGGCCGGGGGAGAGGCCG
Source organism: Actinomadura sp. BRA 177 (assembly GCF_013372625.1). Lineage (GTDB taxonomy): Bacteria > Actinomycetota > Actinomycetes > Streptosporangiales > Streptosporangiaceae > Spirillospora. The sequence goes on along the minus strand of NZ_JABXFD010000169.1, from coordinate 2,481 downwards.
CCCGCCTCCAGCTTGTGCTCGGCGTACAGCCCGGCCTCGATGCGCTTGGCGAGGTCGACCTCCTGCTCGGCGGTGAGCAGCTGGCGGCGTCCGATGGCCTTGAGGTAGGTGTGCACGGAGTCGCCCATGGCGGTCGACTGGTCGTCCAGGTCGGCGGGGGCGTCGGCGGCCTCGACCTCGGTGACCTCGAACCCCTCGTCGGCGGACGCGTCCGCGCCGTCGCCGGCGGGCTTCGCGGTCCGGCCGGCGCTCCTGGCGGGGGCCTTGCCTGAAGCGTTGGCGGCGGTCTTGCGGGAGGTGCGCTTCCTGGCGGGCGCGTTCTGGGCGGTCCCGCCGCCGTCGTGGTCGGCGGCCGCGGCCATCTTGCGGACGGTGTCGGACTCGCCCGCCAGGCTGATGCCGGCCTCGGACAGCTCGCGCAGGATGGAACGGCCCTGGGCCTGGCTGATCCCGGCGCTCTCGAAGGCCCCCCGCACCTCGTCGAGCGAGAGGCGCCCTTGGGCGCGGCCACGCTTCAGGAGCTCGTTGAGCGCGGGGCCCGCCGACTCCGTGAGCGGGGTTTCGACGGCGCTTCGCGGCATGGGGACACCCCCCTCCCTTCCGTGTGTGAGTGCGGCGCGGATTGTGTTCGCTGGTGGCGCACGCACTTATCGGAACGTCGCACGACCGGGGCATTGTTCCCACGGCCGTTCGACCGGCGGCCCGCCGGGGGATCGCGGAGGAACGATCCAGAAGGTGCTGGTGCCCGCGATGGGCCGCTTCATGCGGTCTGACCTGAATCGATCCGACCTTACTGCGTAAAGGCACCGGGCGGCGGCAGCGTGACGAAGACCACTACCCGCCGGTATCCTTCGGCCGCAGAGTTCGACCATAACGCGCGATGACCCGTTCGCGCAGGTCAGGGTCGTCACGGGGGACGGGTTCGAGGAAGACCTCGTCGATCTCCTCATGGGCGTCCTGGAGCTCGTGCGCCATCCGGACGCAGGCGCGCTCGATGTCGCCGGCGGTGAGCTCGTCGCGGAAGTCCAGCCGGGCGCAGGCGAGGACGCGGTCGGCGCCGAACGTCACGGTGATGATGTCCACCACCCACTCGACCTCGGGCGCGTCGCCGAGCCGGGCGCGGACGTCGGCGACGATCCGCGGGTCGGCCTGGGTGCCGGTCAGCAGGTTGAGGTTGATCCGGCCGAGGATCAGCGCGACGGCCGTGAGCAGCACGCCGATGAGCAGGGACCCGATGCCGTCCCAGACCGCCGAGCCGGTCAGCCGGTGCAGGCCGAGGGCGCCCGCGGCGATGAGGACGCCGATGAGGGCGGCGGAGTCCTCCAGCAGCACGCTGACCGAGGTCGGCTCGTCGGTCCGCCGGATGTAGGTCAGCAGCGGGAGGTCCTCGGCGCGGGCGGCGTCGCGGACCCTCCTGGACGGCCTGCTGCTCCCGCGAAATATTCTGGGTAAGCGGCCGCCACGGTGAGGATCACCGAATCCAGAGTGATTCGGTCCCCGTTCCGCAGCGGCCGCTCGATCTGGCCCTCATTCGAAGTCTCGCCGCTCGCGAGACGAGCAGCGTCCAGATTTGACGCGCTCCCCGAACCGGGTTCGGGGATTCTGGTCCGCGCCACAAGGTGTGGCACCTCCACGGCTTCCTGCTTCGCGGACCTGTGCCACCGGTGGTGGTCTTACCTGGTCTCCACAGGCTTTGAGTCCGAAAGAACTCCGTTCCCGCCCGTCCGGCGGTACCTAACGAAGCAACCATACCATGCATTGAACAATCTGTGACGATGCAGTTGCTATTTGCAATCTGGCCAGGCACATGGGGCTGCCCTCGAACTCTGCGACGCCCAAACGCCTCACGTGGAAATGATCGGCAGCACTCTGGGGGGCTTGCGTCGAGACGGGTTCAGGGGGCGGGGGGCGCAGAGCCGGGCGCGGTCGGGCTTGCCGGACGCCAGCAGCGGGATCGCCTCCACCAGCTCCAGCTCCCGGGGCGCGGCGCAGGCGGGCATCGTCTCGCGGACGAAGGCGCGCAGCTCGGCCAGCTCAGGCGCGGCGGAGGGGGCGGGGACGACGACGGCGGTGACGCGCTCGCCCCACTCGGGGTCGGGCCGTCCGACCACGACGACGTCGCGGACCGCCGGATGGCGGGACAGCGCGGCGGCGACCTCCCCGGCGACGACCTTCTCCCCGCCGGTGTTGATCACGTCGTCGACGCGGCCGCGGACGCGGAGCCGGCCGTCCTCCATCGCGCCGAGGTCCTGGGTGACGAACCAGTCGCCGTCCCTGACCTCGGCGGTCAGCTCGGGGCGCAGCCGGTAGCCGGTGAACAGGGAGGGGCCGGCCAGCCGGATCCGGCCGCCGTCGCCGAGCGCGACGCGCATGCCGGGAAGGGGCGTCCCGTCGTAGACGCAGCCGCCGCACGTCTCGCTCATGCCGTAGGTGGTGAACACGCGGGCGCCGCGGCCGCGGGCCTGTCCCTTATACACATCC
>NZ_JABXFD010000189.1 GCF_013372625.1 Actinomadura sp. BRA 177 | reverse complement strand
CTTCGTGGTGACGGGAGTGTTCTCTTGCTCGTTCTTCGGCACTGTCTGTGTAGTATAGTGGCCCGGCGGATGGGTGCGGAAGTCCTCCAGGTCGGCGATCTGCGACAGGCAGGACCCGCTCCCAGTCGGCGTACCCGTCCGGCTCGGTGCCGGGCAGCGCCAGGTCCTTGCCGCTCCACGCCGGGTCGAAGGCGGCGGGCGGGGTGGTGGACGCCGCCGCGAACATCGCCGCCACGTCGTCGGGCTCCAGGCTGGCCCGGTCACTCAGCGGAGCGCCGACCTTCCACAGGGCGCGCAGGAACGCCGACAGCGACCAGGACGCCGCCCGCGCCTCCTGCCCGAGGTGAAGGAAGACCAGATAGAGGTCGCGGTTGGTGCGGACGGCGGGACCGGGCGGCCCCTCCACCCAGTACGACTGCTTGTGCGGGACGCCGCTCTCCATCACCAGGACCTGCGCCAACGCCGCTATGCGCGAATCATGGGAGGCCACGTGGAAGGTGTTTCCGAGGTCGTCCTGGCGCATGACGTCCCAGGTGTGCATGCGGCTCCTTCACAGGTCGCGGTGCGGTCTCCACGGCCCCCGCCCAGAAAGTGTCCCATTCCAGGACCGGACCACCAGTAGTGGCCATGTCACTTTCCGGACTCGAAGTCGTGACTTTCCGCTCATGCAATACGCGCCGAGGAGGGGTAAGGGCCCGGCGGCGCCGGGCCCTCACCGCCGCGCGACCGCTCAGTGCTTGGAGCGGTGGATCACCTGCAGCTCGGTGAACCCGTACAGGCCCCACGGCCCGTTCTCGACGCCGACGCCGCTCCACTTGAACCCGCCGAACGGCTGGTGCGGGGCGAGCGCGAGGTGGGTGTTGACCCAGGCGGTGCCGCACTCCAGCCGCCCGGCGACCTCGGCGGCCCGGTCGGCGTCGGCGCCCCACACCGAGCCGGACAGCCCGAAGTGGGTGCCGTTGGCGCGGGCGAGCGCCTCCTCCACGTCGGTGTACTTCATGATCGGCAGCGCGGGGCCGAACTGCTCCTCGTCCACGATCCGGACGCCGTCCCGGACGTCGGCGAGGATCGTGGGCTCGAAGAAGTACCCGGGCCCGTCGACGGCCTTGCCGCCCGCGGCCGCGCGGGCGCCGCCCGCGATCGCGTCCGCGACCAGCTCCGACACCCGCTCGAACTGCGGCTTGTTGTTGATCGGCCCGAACTGGACGCCCTCCTCCATGCCGTCGCCGACCTTGGCGGCCTTCGCGCGCTCGGCGAGCGCGTCGACCACGTCGCCGTAGAGCGCCTCCGGCACGTACACGCGCTTGATCGCCGAGCACACCTGGCCGTTGTTCTGGAACGCCGCGCCGAACAGCTTGTCGGCGACGGCGGCCGGGTCGGCGTCGTCCAGCAGGATCGCCGGGTCGTTGCCGCCGAGCTCCAGCGTGACGCGCTTGAGGTCGGGGGCCGCCGCGGCGGCGACGCGCTTGCCGGTCGCGACGCTGCCGGTGAAGCTGATCTTGCGGGGGACGTCGTGCGCGGTCATCCAGGCGCCGAGCTCGTCGCCGCCGGTGACGACGTTCAGCACGCCGGGGGGCAGGACGTCCCGCAGCACCTCGCCGAGCTTCAGGCTGGACAGCGGGGTGAACGGGGACGGCTTGAGGACGAGCGTGTTGCCCGCGAGCAGCGCCGGCGCGATCTTCCACACGCCGAGCAGCAGCGGGTAGTTCCACGGGGTGATCGCGGCGACCACGCCCATCGGGCGGCGGACGACCTCGACCTGCGCGCTGCCGTCGTCCTGGATGATCTCGCGGGGCAGCTCCAGCTCGGCGAAGTACTTCAGCCACACGCCCGCGCCGACGACCTCCATGGTCGCGTCGGCGAGCGGCTTGCCCTGCTCCAGGGTCAGGATGCGGCCGATCTCCTCCGACCGGGCGAACATGACGTCGGCCGCCGCCAGCAGCGCCTTGCGGCGCACCGACTCGTCGCGCCGCCACTCGGCGTAGGCGGCCTGGGCGGACGCCATCGCGGCGTCGAGCTGCTCCCGGGAGGCGTCGGGCGCCCGCTCGGCCACCTCGCCGGTCGCCGGATTGATCACCCCGAAGGTGCCGGGCGCGTCGACGGCCGCGCCGTCGATGGTCATCGAGAAGGTCTCGGACACCGTTGATCCTCCGCTCAGGGGGTTACCGAACGAGATTCAGTATTCACCTTCGCGGCCCGCCTGACGAGGTCCCGGGCCCCGGAACGCGGCCGGGACCCGGCTCCGGCGGGCGGCGCGCCGGTGGCCGGATCCGGCGAGATCCGCGCGGGCGCCGGGGAACGGAGTGATGATCATCACATGCGATCACGTCTCACCGCGGTGTTCGCCCTCACCCTCGCCCTCGCCGCATCCGGCGGGGCGACGGCGGCCGCAGCACCCACAGCGTCCCCGCCCCATCCGTCCGCGCCGCACCTGGCCGACCCCCGTCCCTGCGCGGGCAAACCCGGATTCACCTGCGCGTTCCTGACCGTCCCGCTCGACCACCGGCGTCCCGGCAAGGGCAGCCTGAAGCTCCAGGTCGCCATGGCCGGCAACGCCGACGCGCCCAGGGGCGTCCTGCTGTTCCTGACCGGCGGGCCCGGCCAGCCCGGAGTCCCGTTCATCGACGGGATCTCCGCGCGGATGCCGGAGCTCACGAAGAACTACCGGTTCGTCATGATCGACCAGCGCGGCACCGGCGAATTCGGCGCGATCGACTGCCCGAAGCTGCAAGCGGAGGTCGGCAGCAGCGACATCGAGCCGCCCACCGCCGGGGCGGTCACCGAGTGCGCCGGTGTGCTCGGCGACCGGCGGCACTACTTCACCACCGAGCAGACCGTCGGCGACCTCGACCTGCTGCGCCGCGCCCTCGACGTGCGGAAATGGACGGTGGACGGCGTCTCCTACGGCACCATGACCGGTGCGAGCTATGCCGTCCGATATCCGCGGCACGTGAGCAAACTCGTCCTCGACTCGGTGCTGCCGCACGTCGATCCGCAGCGCGACGACATGCTCTACCTCACGAGCCTGCGGGCCACGGCGCGCGTCCTGCGGGACGCCTGCGAGGCGGCGCCCGCCTGCGGGTTCGACCCCGCGAAGGATTTGGCGTGGCTGGCCAGGCACCGCGATGACGCCGTCCTCATCTGGGACATGCTGGTGACCTACGAGTTCCTCGACCCGACCTACCGGGACGCGGACTCCCTGCCGAACGGATGGGGCGACGCGGTGGGCGCCGTCCACGAGGCGCGCCACGGGGACCCGGCCCGGCTCGACCGGCTGCTGCAGATCCTGAACTCCGGCGGGGACGACGTCACCCGGTACAGCTCCGGCCTGCACATCGCGACGATCTGCGGCGACGGGCACTTCCCTTGGGGGACGTCCGAGACCCCGCCCGCCAGCCGCCCGGCCGCGCTGGAATGGACGCGCAGGCACCTTCCGGCCCGCGCCACCTGGCCGTTCACCGCCGACACCGCCGTCGGAAACGGGTTCATCCAGGAATGCCTGCACTGGCCCTGGTCGCGGCACACCGCCGAGCCGCGCCGGACGACGCTCTCCGTGCCGGTACTACTGCTGAACGGTGACCGCGATCTGTCGACGCCGCTCGAATGGGCACGGGAGGAACTCCGCCACGCACCGCGCGGCAAGCTCGTCGTAGTGAAGGGCGCAAACGCGGCACGCAGGGCCGCGAGGCGGTCTACCGGTTCCTCAACGGCTGAACCCGCACGAAAGCGCCCCCGCGGTTTCGCGGGGGCGCCGTCGTTGTCCGCTCAGGCGGCGAAGATGCGGTCCAGGAGGTCCCGGTAGTCGCGCAGCGCCAGCCGGAGCCCCTCGGTGCCGGGCCGCTCGCCGCCGTCCAGCGCCTCGGACAGCGTCCGCCGGTGCGCGGCGATCGCGCGGCCGAGCGCGTCGACGGCGTCGGACGCGAGGTCGTCCGCCCGGCGGACGGCCTCGCCCGGGTCGTCGATGAACGACGCCTGGACCTCGTGCCAGCGCTCGCGGAAGCGCTCCGCGTCGGCGGCGTCGAGCAGTTTCGCCGGGGCCGCGTCCTCCTCGGCCGGGGGAGCGGCGGGAACCGCCTCCGGCACCGGGTGGGCGGCCCGCACCGGGTCCGCGGCGGGCATCGGGTCCGGAGCGGTGTCGGGGACGGGCTCCGGCGCGTCCATCGCCGGGGGTTTCGGTGCGGGACCGGCGACGTGCGTGTCCCCGGGCAGGCCGGGGTCCGGCACCCGGTCGTCGAGTCGCCTGTGCTCCATCGGGGTCAGCTCCTCGGGGTCTCGTCGTCGCGGCGCCCGGCCGCCGCGCCTGCGGGCTCGTCCGGGGCGTGCCGGTCGGCGTCGCGCTCCCCGCCGGGGGCGGACAGCAGTTCCTCGAACAGGGCGCGGTAGTGCACCATGGCCTGCCGCAGGTCCTCGGTGGACGCCTCCTTGGACGCGGCCCGGCCACTGATCGTGTGGGCGCTCCGGTAGTGGTCCATCGTGCGGCCGTGCTCCACCGAGAGGTGGGCGACCTTCTCCTCGAACCCGTGCGTCGGGTAGCCGCGCTCGCCCATCACCACCGTGACGAGGCCGTCGGCCTGCTCGACCGCGGCCCCCGGGGTGTCGACGAAGCGCTCCTGCACCCGGACCCACTGCTCGTGGTACTGCTCGCGCTTGCGCGGGTCGAGTTCCCGCAGCTCCAGCTCCTCGTGGCGCTGCTCGCGGGAGCGCAGCTCCCGCTCCGCGGCCGCGCGGCCGCCCGCGCTCTCCACCGTGCGGTCGTACTCGGGGCCGAACCGCCGCCGCAGCCGCGCCGTCCGGGACCTGGTCCAGGCCAGGTACCCGGCGGCGCAGAGCGCCGCGACGATGACAATGGCGATGACGACCCATATCGCGGTCGACATTGTGTTCCTCCAACGTGCGTCGGATCGAATGAGACGCCGATGCCCGATCAATGGCATTCAAAACGAACCACCACAGAACACCCGCCATTCGGCCCGCTCGCGGAGGGGAACGGTCAACCCGCCGGAGGGAAGAGGCAAAGCAGGCGCCCGACCCGGTGGTCACCGCCGTACCCCGCGTCCCGGAGGAGGGCGAGGCCGCGGGGGTCGTTGCGCCACGCGCACGCCACGTCCACCCCGACGCGTTCGAGGGCCGCCGTCACCGCGGCGCCGTCCGGCTTCGCGCCGTAGCGCCTGCGGACCGCCTCGGTGAGGACCTCGCGGTCGTCGATGACCTGGGACCGGACGGGCAGCAGCCGCAGGTAGTGGCCGTTCGGGTTCACCGCCTGCGTCCGGACGGTCAGCAGCGGCACCGCCCGCATGAAACCGGTCGGCATCAGGACCATGGAACCGGGCCCGGCGAGCCCGAGGACGTCCCGCGTGACGCCGACCGCGTACGCGGAGACCTTCCAGGACGGGCGCGACGCGACGATCGACCGCGCCTCGTTCGACCACACCGGTACCCCGCCCGCCACGACGGCGATGACGAGGGCCGCGGCGGGCACCGCGGCGAGCGACGCGCGCACGGCCGGTCGCCCCGGCGCGGGCATCCGCACGGTCGCCAGCAGCCCGATCAGGACCGGCGCCGGCACGAGCCACATCGTCCGCCACAGCACCTGACCCGCGCCCGACGCCTGCGCGGCCGCCTCCAGGACGCCCGGAACGATCAGCACGGTCAGCGTCGCGGCGACGCCCGTGACGATCAGTGCTGGGACGCCCCGCCGGGCCGTGACGGGCGCGAGCCACAGCGCGCAGCCGGCGAGCACGCCCAGCGTCGACTGCAGCAGCACCCACCGCCAGCTGCCGGGAGCGTCGTGGACCGTCCCCGCCACGCTCGTGTCCGTGTGCAGCAGCATGACCACGAGACCGGAGCCGAGCGGGTAGACCATCGCCGCGCAGGCGCCCAGCACCGCCCGGACGCGGCCGGGCGCGGCGAGCAGTGGACACGCGAGGTCGAGGAAACGACGGGCGTACGCGAACCGCCCCCGCGTCGTCTGGTCCCCCCCGCTGACC
>NZ_JABXFD010000318.1 GCF_013372625.1 Actinomadura sp. BRA 177 | reverse complement strand
TTGTATAAGAGTCGCGGCGTAAGCGTGAGGAGGTGGGGATGTATGGCCGTCGTTTCGGTGGCTGCTGCGTGCAGCACTCGGCCCGTCCTCATCCTCTGGGCCGCCGGCTGAGCTGATTCCGGTGCTCCGCGCGAGCGCGCGGGCGGCGTCTTCATGCCGGGGCCCTTTCACGCAAGGGTTTCACTGCATTGTCTTTCGCATTCGCGGGCTCGTCCCCTCTGGCCGCCTACGGCCGGGACGAGGCCCTGGAGAACGAGTTCACCTCTCATCGCGCGGCGGGGCTGGTGCCCGCGCGCGTGGCCGCGGTCGACCGCGGCCTGTGCGACGTGGTCACCGAGGGCAGCCCGGCCCGGGCGTCCACCGCGTCGTCTGATCCGCTGGGCGTGCCGTGCACGGGCGACTGGGCGGCGCTGCGGCCGGACGGCCCGGACGGACGCCCGGCGGTGGCGGCGCTGCTGCCGCGCCGGACCGCGATCGTGCGGTCGTCGGCGTCCCGTGATTCGCGCGGCCAGGTGCTGGCCGCCAACGTCGACACGGTCGCGGTGGTGGCGGCGCTGGCCGCGCGCCCGTCCCCGGGGCGGATCGAGCGGCTGGTGGCGCTGGCCTGGGAGAGCGGGGCGCGGCCGGTGGTCGTGCTGACCAAGGCCGACCGGGTGCCCGGCACCGCCGAGGCCGAGGCGGAGGCCGCCGCGGCGGCGCCGGGCGTGGACGTGGTGGCGTGCAGCGCCGCGACCGGCGACGGTGTCGACGCGGTCCGGGCCGTCCTGTCGGGGACGGTGGTGCTGGTCGGGCCGTCGGGCGCGGGCAAGTCCACGCTCGGCAACGCGCTGCTGGGCGCGGAGGTCCTGGCGACCGGCGCGGTCCGGGACAGCGACGGCAAGGGCCGGCACACCACGGTGCGGCGGGAGCTGCTGCCGCTGCCGGGCGGCGGCGTGCTGATCGACACGCCGGGGCTGCGCGGCGTCGGGCTGTTCGAGGCGTCGCGGGGGCTGGAGCGGACGTTCGCCGACATCGAGGAGCTGGCGGCCGGGTGCCGGTTCGGGGACTGCGCGCACGTCACCGAGCCGGGCTGCGCGGTGCTGGCCGCGGTCGAGGACGGGACGCTGCCGCGCCGCCGCCTCGACGGCTACCGCAGGCTGCTGCGGGAGAACGCGTGGGCGGCGTCGCGCACCGACGCGCGGGTGCGCGCCGAGCGCGACGGCGAGTGGAAGGCGATCAAGAAGGCGCAGCGGCGGATGTACCGGGAGCGGGGGCGCGACCGCTGACCCTTCGCGGCCCGCGGTCGTCCCGGCCGCGGGCCGCGCGGGTCACCTGCCGCGGCGCTGGTAGGTCCGCACCGACAGCGGGACGAACACCGCGAGCAGCAGCAGCGCCCAGCCGAGGGTGGCGGCGACGGGGTGGGCGACGGGCCAGGCGGCGCCGGCGGTGGGGCCGCCGGGGTTGCCGAACAGGTCGCGGCAGGCGGCGGTGAGGGCGCTGACGGGGTTCCAGTCGGCGATGACCTGCAGGACCGTGGGCATGCCGCCGGTGGGGACGAAGGAGTTGGACAGCATGGTGACCGGGAACACCAGCGGGATGAGCTGGTCGGCGGTCTGCTCGTTCTTCACCACCAGGCCGAGGTAGCAGCCGGCCCAGGCCAGCGCGTACCGCATGAGGGCCAGCAGCGCGAACGCCTCGACGGTGGGCCAGATCCCGTTGTGGGCGCGCCACCCGACGATGAGGCCGGCTGCGGCCATGATGGCCATGCCGAGCAGGCCGTTGAGGATCTCGGCGCCGGTCTGCCCGAACGGGACGGCGGCGCGGGCCATCGGCATGGAGCGGAACCGGTCCATGACGCCGCGGGAGGCGTCGGTGGCGACCCGCATGGTGACGGTCATGGCGGCGGTGAAGGTGACCATGGCGAACAGGCCGGGCATCAGGTATTCGCGGTAGTCGCCGCCGCCGGGGACGGAGATCGCGCTGCCGAACACGTACCCGAACAGCACGACCATGACGGCGGGGAAGATCAGCGCGGCGACGAGCTCGCCGGGTTCCTGGCGGATGCGCGACAGTTCGCGGCCGATGAGGGTGAGGCCGTCGGCGAGGGTCCAGCGCAGCCTGCCGGCGGCGGAGGCGGGCGCGGGCGCGGTGAGGGCGGTCATCGGACGGTCTCCTTCTCCCTGGCGGCGTCGGCGGCGGTGCCGGTGCCGCCGGTGAGGCGCAGGAACACCTCGTCGAGGGTGGGGCGCCGCAGCCCGGCGTCGGCGGCGGTGACGCCGGCGCGGTCGAGTTCGCGGACGACGTCGGCGAGCCGGACGGTCCCGGCGGGCAGCGGGACCGAGAGGCGGCCGCCGTCCAGGGCGGGGTAGGCGCCGGTGAGGGTGCGCAGGACGTCGGCGGCGGTGCCGGCGGCGGCGGGGTCGTCCAGGACGACGTCGAGGCGGTCGCCGATGGAGGCCTTCAGCGCGTCGGGGGTGCCGGTGGCGATGACGCGGCCGTGGTCGATGACGGCGATGTCGTCGGCGAGCCGGTCGGCCTCGTCCAGGTACTGGGTGGTGAGCAGGACGGTGGTGCCCTCGGCGACCAGCCCGCGGATCGCGTCCCAGATCTCGCCGCGGCTGCGCGGGTCCAGGCCGGTGGTGGGCTCGTCCAGGAACAGCACCTGGGGGCGCAGGATCAGGCTGGTGATCAGGTCGAGGCGGCGCCGCATCCCGCCGGAGTAGCCGGCGACCTGCCGGTCGGCGGCCTCGGCCAGCCCGAACCGCTCCAGCAGCTCGTCGGCGCGGCGGCGGGCCTCGCGCCGGGGCAGGTGGTAGAGGCGGCCGAACATGCGCAGGTTGCCGCGGCCGGTGAGCTTCTCGTCGACGGCGGCGTACTGGCCGGCCAGCCCGATGCGGGCGCGGACCCGGTCGGGGCTGCGGGCGACGTCGTGGCCGGCGACGCGGGCGCGGCCGGAGTCGGCGTCGGCGAGCGTCGCCAGGATCCGCACGGCGGTGGTCTTGCCGGCGCCGTTGGGGCCGAGGACCCCGCAGACGGTGCCGGCGGGGACGGCGAGGTCGAGGCCGTCCAGGGCCTGGGTGGTGCCGTAGCGCTTGCGCAGCGCCTCGGCCGCCACGATCGGTTCGTCGGGCACGACGCCTCCTCTGGGTACGGTGTACGCAACTGCGTCGGACACCACCGTAGGTAACTGGGTACGTTGTACGCAACTAGGATGCGCACAACGGCGACGACACAACGGCGACGACGAGGAGGTCCGGTGGGCGACGGGCGGCGGGGCAGCATCTGGTCGATCCCCGAGGGGCAGGGCCGCGGGTCGCGCCCCGCCTACAGCCGCGCCCAGATCACCGGGGCCGCGATCCGCATCGCCGACGCCGACGGCCTGGACGCCGCCTCCATGCGCCGCATCGCCGCCGACCTCGGCACCGGCGCGATGTCGCTGTACCGCTACGTCCCCTCCCGCGACGACCTGATCGAGCTGATGATCGACCACGTCCTGCTGGAGGCCGACGTCCCCGAGCGGCCGACCGGGGACTGGCGCGCCGACCTGACGCTGATCGCCGAGAACACCCGGCGGATGTGGCTGCGCCACCCCTGGCTGGCCGGCCTGCAGCGGCCGCGCGCCACGTTCGGGCCCAACCGGATGCGGCTGCTGGAGTTCGCGTTCGGCGCCCTGGACGTCGGGTTCCCCATCGACGAGATCTTCATCCTGCTGGACATGCTGAACGGCTACGTCGAGCGCGTCGTGCGCGGCGAGATCGAGTGGGCCCGGGAGATGCGGCAGAGCGGCATGACCCCGCAGCGCTGGATGACCGAGAGCGCCCCCTACGTCCGCGAACTGCTCGGCACCGGCCGGTACCCGATGTTCGAGCGGATCGTCATGGACGCCCGGCTCCCCCACATGAGCGCCGAGGAGCAGTTCCGCTACGGCCTGGACCGCGTCCTGGACTGCATCGCCGCCGCCCGACCCTGACCACCGCCCCTCCCGATCCTTCCCTAAAGTTCCCTATCAGTCCCCAAAGCGGGTATGTTGGGGAGTGATGGAGAAGGAAATGTACTCGGTCGAGGAGGTCGCCGACCTTCTCGGGCTGCACGTGCGGACCGTGCGCGGCTACATCCGGGACGGGCGGCTGAAGGCCGTCCGGATCGGCAAGCAGTACCGGATCACGCGCGCCGACCTGGCCGCGCTGACCGGCCGGCCCGCACCGGATCCCCGGCCCGGCGCGGCGGCGGTGGAGGTGTCGAGCATCGTGCAGGTCGACGGCGTCGGCGCGGACGCGGCGGCGCGGCTGGCCACGCTCGTGCAGGCCGGGGCCAACACCGGCGAACCGGGGCGGGCGCTGCGGCTGCAGGTCGTCCACGACGAGCGGCGGCGCCGGCTGAAGATCGTGATCCTGGGCGGGGCCGCCGAGACCGCGGACGTGCTGCGCCTGCTGGACGAGGTGATCGGCGGCGGGAACGCGCTGCTGGACGAGGAGGGGAACGATGGCTGACGTCATACAGGAGCGGGCGGGGACCACGGTGCTGGTGTGCGACCCGGACGGCCCGCCGGTCGCGACCGAGCGCGACGCCCTCGACCTCATCGGCGCGACCTACCACGGCGCCGAGGTCGTGGCGGTCCCGGCGTCCCGGCTGGACGAGCGGTTCTTCACCCTCGGCACCCGGTTCGCCGGGGACATCATGCAGAAGTTCGTCAACTACCGGGTGCGGCTGGCGGTCGTCGGCGACGTGTCCCGGCACGTGGCGGCCAGCCCCGCGCTCGCGGCCCTGGTGCGCGAGTCCAACGCGGCCGGCCACGTGTGGTTCGTCCCGGACCTGGACGCGCTCCACGCCCGGCTCCGCGCCGCCGCCTAGCCGCGCGGCCGCCCGGGATCCCGTCCCCAGGGTGACGGCGGGGACGGGATCAGCTCAGGGTCCCCCGGCCCCGCCCCGCGCCGCAACGGGTTTTACCGCCGCGGCTCCCCGGGCAGGACGCCCGCCAGGTACGCCGCGACCAGGGCGCGCAGCCGCCCGGGGGACGGCTCGGCGCCGGCCCCGGCGATCGCGTCGAACATCAGGCCCTCGGCGAACGCGACGAGGCCCTGCCCGTGCGCGTCGGGGTCTGGGGACCCGGCGGCGGCCAGCAGCGCGCGGGCCGCGTCCCGGAACCCGCGCCCCGCGGCGTCGTAGATGACGCGCAGCTCCGGCCGCCGCGTCGCCTCCAGCGCCAGCTCGTAGCGGGCCAGGGTGTGGGCGCGGCCGGCGGTCAGCTGCAGGTGCAGGACGTCCGCCAGCCCGCCGGCCAGCGCCTCCCTCGACGCACCCGCCGGAGCGGCGGCCGCGCCGGTGAACCGGTCGCGCTCCACCTCGGTGAGGCGCGCCAGGGTCAGCTCCAGCAGCGCGGCGCGGGTGCGGGCGATGTTGGACGCCGAGCCGGGCGGCAGCCCGGCGGCCTCGTCGACGGCGCGGTGGGTCAGCCCCCGCATGCCGCGTTCGGCGAGCAGGGCGATGGCGGTGTCGGCGACGAGCCGGGCACGCGGTGAGGTCACCCCCGCATCCTACCCGTCCCGACTACAGGCGTAGTATGGGCACTACGTCCGTAGTCTGCGAAAGGACGGCACCATGCCGCACACCATCGTCATCGGCGGAGGGATCGGCGGCCTCACCGCCGCCGCGGCCCTGCACCGCCGCGGCTGGACCGTGGACCTCCACGAACGCGCCGCCTCCCTGGAACCCGCCGGATCCGGCCTGGCCCTCGGCCCCAACGCCCTGCACGCCCTGGACACCATCGGCGCCGGCGACCCCGTCCGCGCCCTGTCCGCCATGCGCGGCGACGGCGGCATCCGCCGCCCCGACGGCACCTGGCTCAGCCGCACCTCCGCCGAGGCCGCCGAAGCCCGCTACGGCGACCCCACCGTCGCCCTCCTGCGCGCCGACCTCATCGACGTCCTCACCGCCCGCCTCCCCGACGGCATCGTCCGCCTCGGCTCCCCCGTCACCGCCGCCGCCCCCGACGGCACCGTCACCACCCCCGGCGGCGGTGACGGGG
>NZ_JABXFD010000258.1 GCF_013372625.1 Actinomadura sp. BRA 177 | reverse complement strand
CGCCCCTCCCGAACCGCCTCCCGCAAATCCCCGGGCCGCAGCACCAGCCCCGTCCCCCTGCGGCCGGACGCCTTCCCGCGTTCACCGGTAGTCACGTCCGTCTTGCTGCGGCCGGCTGTTCTACCGCGCTCCCTGGTAGACCCGTCCGGCCCGGTCGCTGCGCTTCGCTGAGGCTCTGCTGCGGGCGTCGGGCGTCCGCGTGCCTGCTGGTGGGGGGCGGCGGCCAGTAGTGTCGCCATGACGTGCAGGTCGCGTACCCGCTCGGTCGGGCGGCGTGCGCCGGTGATGCGGCCCCGCGCCGTCCGCGCCCGCGACCGGCGGCCCGCCGCCCCGTCCCCGACACCGGGAACCTCCCACAACGGCACCGCATGCGGCGCCGCCACCGCCGCGACCTGCTCGCCACCGCCCGCCCCAGCGGTATCCGCCGCCGGGGCGCCCTCGTCACCGTTCCGTACCGACGAATCCCGCCCACCCGGCGACCTGTCATCACCCGGCGTCTTCTCGTCGCCCGACATCTCGTTAACACCCGACTCGGTGCGACCACCCGGCGTGGTGCGATTGCCCGGTGTGGTGTCAGCTCCGGGCGGGGTGCTGCTGTCCGGTGAGCCGCGGTCATCCGGTGAACTGCCATCGTGCGGGGGTGTGCCACCCTCCGGGGGCGGGTCGTTGTCGGGGGACGCGTTGTCGAGGAGTTCGTCGAGGAGTGACTCGTCCAGGCCGGGGGCGTCGAACGGGTCGCGGCGGCGGCGGTGCGGGAGCGACAGGCGGGCGGCGGCGCGCACGTCCTCGCCCGTCACCTCGTCCCGTCCCTGCCAGGCGGCGTGCGCGAGCGCGGCGTTCGCCGTGACGAGGTCGGCGCGCAGGCCGTCCACCTCGAAGCCGGCGCAGACGGTCGCGATCTGCTCCAGCCGCGCGTCCGGCAGCCGCACGCCGCCGAGGCGTTCGCGCGCGGCCGAGATGCGCTCCGCGAGGTCGGCCTCGGCGCCGGCCCAGCGCGCGGCGAACGCGTCCGGGTCCGCCTCGAACGCGAGGCGCCGCCGGACGACCTCCGCCCGCTCCTTCGGCTCCCGCGACGCCCGCACCTCGACCGTGAGGCCGAACCGGTCGAGGAGCTGCGGCCGCAGCTCGCCCTCCTCGGGGTTCATCGTCCCGACGAGCAGGAACCGCGCCGCGTGCCGGATCGACAGCGACTCGCGCTCGACGTAGCAGGTGCCGAGCGCGGCGGCGTCCAGCAGCAGGTCCACCAGGTGGTCGTGCAGCAGGTTCACCTCGTCCACGTAGAGGACGCCCCGGTGCGCCGCCGCCAGCAGCCCCGGCTCGAACGCCTTCACGCCCTCGGTCAGCGCCCGTTCCACGTCCAGCGACCCGGCGAGCCGGTCCTCCGACGCGCCCACCGGCAGCTCCACCAGCGCGGACGGCCGCCGCTCCGCCGGGCCGCCCGGCTCGTGCGGGCCGTCCGGGCAGGACGGGTCGGGCGCCGCCGGGTCGCACGCGAACCGGCAGCCAGGCACGACCTCCACGGCCGGCAGTTGGGCGGCCAGCGCCCGCACGACCGTCGACTTCGCGGTGCCCTTCTCACCTCGCACCAGCACCCCGCCGACCCGCGGCGAGACGGCGTTGAGGAGCAGCGCCAGCTTGAGGTCGCCGAGCCCGACGACGGCGCTGAACGGATAGCGGGCGTTCAAGGAACCACCTTCCGGTTGACGTGCGCGACCCGCCACCCGTCCCGGGCGGCGGTCAGTCGCGTGGTGGACAGCGGCGCGAGGTCGATGCGGTCGGCCGCCGCGATGTCCAGGCCGAGGGCGTGGCGGAGTGCGGCCCGGATGGCGCCCGCGTCGCACACCGCGATCCCGGACGGCCGGCCGCCGAGCCACTCCGCGACCCGCGCCGCGGCCTGGTTCCGGGACTCGCCGCCATGGGGTGCGGTGTCCGGGGCCGACAGCCACCCGGCCAGGGCGTCCGGGTCCACGTCCGCGTACCGGACGCCCGCCCACCGGCCGTAGTCGGCCTCGGCGAGCGCGGCGACCGGCAGGGCGTCGAGACCGAGCGCGGCGCAGGTCTCCCGGGCGGCGCGGGACGGGGACGTCCACGCCTCGCCGTCCGGGAACGCCCCGGCCAGGGCTTTCGCCCCGGCTAGGCCGCTCGCGTCCGCGGCGGTGCCGTCGGCGGGGAAGCGGGCCTCCCGCATCCCCGCCGACGTCGCGTGCCGGACGAACAGCAGCCCGTTCAGGCCGGGACGGCGGCGGAACGCGCCGCCCGGTCGCAGAACCAGCCGAACAGCGTGCCGAACGCCGCCCAGAACACCAGTTGCGTCCCGAGCGAGGTCATGCGGAACTGCCACAGCAGCGTGGCCGGGAACCCGTCCGGCACCTCGTCCACCCCCGGGAGCAGCAGCGACGCGACCGCCACCGGGACGGCGAAGGCCAGCACGGCGGCGGGCCAGCGCGCCCACGGCCCGCCGGGCACGCTGCGCGCCGTCGTCACCGCGATCGCCGTCGCGAGCAGCCCGACACCGATCATCGCCAGGTACAGCAGGGTGCGGCTGTTGATGGTCTCGGGGTCGCCCACGGCGGGCGGGTTCGCCGGACACTTCAGAAACGGGACGATGATGACGGCGGCGAAGGCGGTCCCGGCGGCGGCGAGCGCGAGCCCGCCGTCCGACCGGGGGCCGACCCGGCCCCGCAGGCCCGCGTAGACGAGCGCGAACACGCCGCCGGCGGCGAGCCCGTAGAGGCCGGTGGCGAGGAAGAGCCCCGCCTTCTGCGTGCCGCGGCTCACCTCTTCGCCGTGCTCGTGCTCGTGGGCGGGTGCGCCGGCGCCGTGCTCGTGCGCGGCGGCGGCGTTCTCCAGTGCGATCGCCTCGTCGATGCGCGGCTCTCCGGCCGTGAAGGCGAAGACGCCCGCGACGAGGCCGGCCAGCAGGCCCAGAAGAAGGCCCCTGACCAGCAGGGTGCGTACCATGCGGCGGCCTAGTGGCAGGGCACGCCGAGCAGGTGGCGCCCGTCGTGCATCAGCTCGTGGAGGTAACCGCCGGTCTGCGACACGGCACCGTTGTCCATCAGGACGAGGTAGCCGATCAGCAGCAGCGCGGGCACGGCGAGCAGCCAGGGAATCAGGCGGGGAAGGGGGATGGTGCGAGCGGACCTGCTCGGCGCAGACATGGTGCTCACGGAGCCTCCGTAGGGGATCTAGCGCGTCCCGGACAATGAGGTCGCGGCCGCCCGAGCGACCTGGCTCCCGGGATCGTCGTCCCGGATACAGTGGCGCGTCCGCACCGGCATCTCACCGGATTTCCCTCGGGCAACCGTGAATCAAGCGAACCGTACGGTCTGCCGGTACCGGTGTCAACCGCCCGGTGCCCCGGCCTGTGAGCGCACGGCCGTTCCCGTGCGGAGACGCGCTGGGATGTCTCCGCACGGGAACGGACGGTCACGCGGCCGTGCAGGCGGTGCCGTTCAGGGTGAAATCGGACGGCTTGCCGCTGTTCCCGGTGTGGGTGGCCTGGAGGCCGATGCCGATGGAGCCGCCGGCGGGGATCGCGGCGTTGTAGGACACGTTCGTCGCGCTGACCGCGCCGCTCTTCGGCTGGTAGCTAGCGCCCCAACCCGACGTGATCGTCCGCCCGGCGGGCAGGGTGAAGCCGAGCGTCCAGCCGTTGACCGCCGTGGAGCCGGTGTTGGTGATCGTGATGCTCGCGACCAGGCCCGTGTTCCACGCGTTGACCGAGTAGGCGACGCTGCAGTCCGCGGATCCGCCGCCGTCGCCCGGCGGCTCCGTCGTGCCGCCCTGGTCGAGGCCGAAGAACTCGATCGTCCGCTGCGCCATGCCCGACGCCATGAGGTTGTGGCCGACGCCCTGCAGCGAGTACGCCTCGACCTTGTCGCCGTAGCGGGTGCGGGTCCAGCCCTGCTGCGGCTGGTCGGTGGACGTCGGCGTCGTGGACAGGCCGTGGACGTTCGTCCACTGGTCGATCTCCTCGCCGAAGTTGGGGTAGCGCAGCGTGTCGTCCGCGGTGCCGTGCCACAGCTGCACGCGCGGCCTGGGCCCGGAGTAGCCGGGGTCGGCGGAGCGGGCGATGTCGCCCCACTGCTGCGGCGTCTTCAGGACGGTCCCGTTGGCGCACGCGCTGTTCCACTCCGACCCGTCGGTCGTGGCGAAGCAGCCGTCCGGCACCCCGGCGAACACCGCGCCCGCCGCGAACACGTCGGGATAGTTGGCCAACATCACGTTCGTCATCATCGCGCCGGACGAGACACCGGTGACGAACACCTTGGACGCGTCCCCGCCGTACTGCTGCAGCGTGTAGCGGACCATCGACATGAGCCCGACCGGGTCGCTCCCGCCGTCGCGCTTCAGCGCCTGCGGCGAGGAGACGTCGAAGCAGTTGCCGCTGCGCGTCGCCGACGGGTAGATCACGATGAACCCGTACTGGTCGGCGAGCCGTGCGAACTCCGTCCCCGAGTACATCGCCGGCCCCGACCCCGTACACCAGTGGACGGCCAGCAGCACCGGCGGCCGCTCCTGGACGCGGTCCGGAACGTACAGATGCATCCGGAGACCGGTCGGATTCGTCCCGAAGTTCGTGACCTCCGTCAGGGCGGCCGCCGACGCGGGCGGCCCCACCAGAACGGTCATCGCGGCGACGATCGCCGCCACCAGCACACCCAAAGCCCTCACCAAACCACCGCTTCCTGTTCGCGAGTCGCCCGGCGATCGTCACTATCCGGCCGCCCGCGCGCCGCGGACAAGGAGCCTTCCACCCGTTTCACGTGCCGTCCCCGCCCGAACGAGGTGACAACAGGGTGGACGGCCTGCAAGGCTTTGCTCGCACCTGACCGTTCCGTGGTGACCGGGTGCGTTGGGCCGGCGCGCTCTCGGGGTCAGCGCGGCATGGGACAGCAGGGAGGCGACGGCTGTGACCGTCTCGATGGTGAAAGGCCAGCGGATCTCGCTGGAGAAGCCCGGCGGCGCGCTGAGCATGGTCCGGATGGGCCTGGGCTGGGACGCGGTGAAGAAGAAGGGGTTCTTCGGCTCCCGCGAACGGGACATCGACCTCGACGCGTCCTGCGTCCTGTTCGCCGACACGAACCTGGCGGACGTGGTGTACTTCGGCAAGCTCGTCAGCGACGACGGGTCCGTCCGGCACACCGGCGACAACCTGACCGGCGCGGGCGACGGCGACGACGAGTCGGTCATCGTCGACCTGAACCGGCTCCCGGTGCACGTCACCTCACTGGTGTTCACCGTCAGCTCGTTCAACGGCCAGACCTTCAACGAGGTCGAGAACGCCTTCTGCCGGCTGGTCAACGAGATGGACGGCGGTGAGCTCGCCCGCTACACGCTGACCGGCGGCGGCGCCCACACCGCCATGATCATGGCCCGGCTCTACCGGCACAGCAGCGGCTGGAAGATGAACGCCATCGGGGAGCCCTGCCACGGCCGCACGTTCCAGGACATGCTCCCGGCGATCGCCGGGCACGCCTGACCGGCCGATGACCGAACTCACCCGGGGCGCCAACGCGGCGCTGCCCGCCCGGCGGGTGACCGCGACGGTGTCCTGCGCCGCGCCGGCGGACGTCAGCGCCCTGCTCGTCGGCCCGGACCTGCGCGTCCGCTCCGACGCCGACCTGGTGTTCTTCAACGCGCCGCAGGCACCCGGCGTCCGCTGGTCCGGCGCCGGCCAGCGCGTCGAACTCGACCTGGACGCGGTCGAGGCCGCCGCGGTGCTGATCGCGGTCAGCCTCACCGGCACGGCCACGTTCGGGACGATCCCGCCGCCGCGGCTCGCCCTCGCGACCGCCGACGGCGCCCCGGTCGCGGAGTTCACCGTCCCGGGCCTCGGCCCGGAGCGCGCGATCATCGGCCTGGAGATCTATCGCCGCGCCGACCAGTGGAAGGTGCGCGCCGTGGGCCAGGGCTACGCGGGCGGCCTCGCCGAACTGGTCGCGGCCCACGGCATCGAAGTCGACGACCCGGGCGACCCGGAACCCGCGAGCCCCCCGCCGCCTGCCGCCGTCCCGCCTGTCTCTTATCCACATCTCACCCCGCCGACGACAAGGATCAGTTCACCCCACGCGGTCCTCGCCCA
>NZ_JABXFD010000050.1 GCF_013372625.1 Actinomadura sp. BRA 177 | reverse complement strand
GCGGGACGGGCTGCCCGAGGACCGGTCGCTCGCGCTCACCGCCGCGCAGGATGCTCACCCCGGTGCGGAGCGCGGCGGTGAGCGCGAGCGACCGGTCCTCGGGCAGCCCGTCCCGCAGGCCCTTGACGGCCGCGTCGTCCAGCAGCGGCGCGGCGGTGAGCGTGAGCCGCTGGAACGCCTCGGCGGCGGCCTCCTCGGCGAGCGCCCACCGCGCCGCGCCGAGCATCTCCTCGGGCTCCTCCGGCTCGGCGTCCTCCTCGAACGACTCCTCGTCGATGTCGCTGCCGAACTCCGGCTCCTCGGTGAGGGAGAGGACCTCGGCCTCGTCCAGCGCGGCCTCCACGGCGCCGCGCGGGTCGGGGACCCGGGCGCGCTCCAGCGCGGACATCACCTCGGCGGCGGGCGTGACCGTGTGCCCGCCGCGCGCCGCCTCGGTCAGCAGGTGCAGGACGAGCGCCCGCCCGCGCCGGACGTCGCCGGGCCCGGCGTCCTGCCCGAGGACGGCCCGCGCGAAGTGGTCGGCCTGCTGCGGCCGGACGCCGGGGACGCGCAGCAGCCGCCACGGGGCCTCGCGCAGCCGGTCGGCGGCGGCCGGGCCCAGCCGGGCGGCGGGGG
>NZ_JABXFD010000314.1 GCF_013372625.1 Actinomadura sp. BRA 177 | reverse complement strand
TTGTGTTTTTTGTAAGTATGCGGCGCGTCCGGATGTCTGCCGGCTCCGCTTCGTCGGCAGCGTCAGATGTGTATAGGGGACGGGCGCCCGCCCGCTCGGCGGGCCGGGCCGTCCGCTGCGGCCTGTCAGGCTCCGGCATGTACGACCTCCCCCAGTGTGACGAACCGGTCCTCCGCGAGCTCGGTGATCGCCGCGTCGACGATGTTCTCCAGCGTCCCGCCCCCGGCGCGGATCGCGCGCTGCCGCTCGTAGGGGGCACCGTGCTCCAGTACCTCGCCGGCGACCTTGAGCTCCTCGGCGCAGCCGAGCCGGTCGGCGACCGGCTCCAGCTCCCGGATCAGCTCGTACAGGTCGTCGCGCAGCGGTGCGGTGTTGCCGCTGTCGTCGGTGATGATGATGGCGTCGAGCCCGTATCGGGTGGCGCGCCACTTGTTGTCGCGCACCACCCAGGCGGCCGGTCTCGGCAGCGTGTAGCCCCGGTCCAGCTGCTGGTCGAACAGCGTGACCAGGCTCTGGCACAGCGCCGCGGCCATCCCCACCTCACGCAGGGTGGGAATGCCGTCGAACATCCTGATCTCGACCGTCCCGAAGTCGGGATGCGGGCGGATGTCCCACCACACCTCTTTGATGCTCCGGATAGTTCCGGAACGCATCAGCGTGTCCATGTAATCCTCGAAGGCCGCCCAGTCGTCCAACGAGTGGGGTGGTCCGGCCGTCGGCAGCTGGCCGAAGACGACCGCCCGGCAGGACGCGAGGCCGGTGTCGCCGGCGCTCCAGAACGGGCTGGACGCGGTGAGCGCCAGGAAGTGCGGAAGGTAGGACGAGAGCGCGTTGACGATCGGGATCGCCTTGGCGCCGTCGGAGATGCCGACGTGCACGTGAACGCCGAACGTCTGGATGCGCCGGGCCAGCCACTGCATCTCCTCGACCAGCTGGGCGTAGCGCCCCATGGGCGCCATCACCGCGTCCCGCCAGTCGCTGATCGGGTGGGTGCCGGTGCAGGCGAGCGCGCTGCCGCGGTCGGCGGCGGCGGCCCGCAGCGCGCCGAGCGTGCCGGCCAGGTCGGCCTTGGCCTCCCCCACGGTGCTGCAGATGCCGGTCACGACCTCGACCATCGACTCCATCAGCTCGTGCCGGATGCGCGGGTTGTCGCCGTCCAGGCTGAGCGAGGGCAGCGCGGCGAGCACCTCGCGTGCGTCCTGCCGCAGGTGCCTGGTCTCCGCATCCACGAGCTGGATCTCCCACTCGACGCCGAGCGTCGCGCCGTTCGATGCGTTGAAGTCAATGGCCACGGCCAACCTCCGTCCACAATCCTTGCAGGTCGTTGCGTGGCACGTGGCGCAATTCAGCCAGCGGGTCCCTAAGCCTGGACAAACGCCGGTCCAGGTCACGTGTTCGCTCCATGATGGCGCTCGTGCCCGCCACCCTGCCGGGTGTCCATGCCCTTCGCGGATCATTTGACTCATGCGGGCGGGGGGCGGACCTCCGGGGGTCCTACTTTTCGGTCATCGATCTTGTTCGGGACACCACTAGATCGAACTAGTCAGCCCGTCCCAAAATACCGCCGATGACGGACCGTGACCAATGCCGGGTGTCCCTTACGTACCGTCATATCACGTCTGCACCTTGCGTCGCGTCCGTACCGTGCTTGCCGTCTTCGCGGTCGGGTACCCCTTCGCCGGATGTGTCGCCTAGTCTTCGGGGGAGTCATGGGCGTTGGGCGCCTGCGCGCCGGGAGCGATCGGGCTCCCACGGGAAAGAGGAGCGTCGAGAGCTTGCGAGCCGAGCGACGAGGGCCGGCCGGCGTCCGCCGCGCCCTGACGGTGGTCACGATTCCGGTCACGGCGGCCGCCGTCGCCGCGGCACCCGTCCTGGTCGCGGAGCCCGCGGCCGCGGCGAACCCGGTGACCGCGCCGTCCGGCGCACCCGCCGCCGAGACCGTCGGCGGGCCGCAGCTCGCCGGCCGGGGCGTCGTCGTCAACGCCGCGCCCGGCGTCCTCGCACCGCCGAAGATCAAGGCCGCCTCGTACCTGATCGCGGACGCCGACACCGGCGAGGTCCTCGCCGCCAAGGACCCGCACGGCCGCTACCTCCCGGCCAGCACGATCAAGACGCTGACCGCGCTGACGCTGATCCCCAAGCTGGACCCGAACCGGCTGATCCGCCCGTCCCAGAAGGCGTGCGACGTCGAGGGCACCAAGGTCGGGCTGACCCCCAAGATGCAGTACAAGATCTCCGACCTGTTCCACGCGATGCTGATGATGTCCGCCAACGACGCGGCGTTCACGCTCGCGGAGGCGGACGGCGGGGTGAAGAAGACGCTCGCCGACATGAACGCCGAGGCGAAGCGGATCAACGCCCACGACACCCTGGCCGGGTCGCCGAACGGGCTCGACGTGGACCTCGGGCTCACCGTCCGGACGCAGCACACCTCGGCGTACGACCTGGCGCTGATCCTGCGCGAGGGGATGAAGAACCCGCAGTACCGCGCGTACATGCAGGCCATCGACTTCAAGTTCCCCGCGCCGCCCACCAAGAAGCAGCGCAAGAAGGGCAAGAAGGTCGGCGGGTACCCGATCCACACGCACAACCACATGCTGGCGGGCGAGCGCGAGGCCTACCAGGGCATGATCGGCGGCAAGAACGGCTACACGATCGCCGCCAAGCAGACGTTCGTCGCCGAGGCGCGGCGCGGCGGGCACACGATCGTGATCTCGCTGATGCGCGCGGACAAGCCGCCGTCCCCCTACGCGGCCAAGCTGCTGGACTGGGGCTTCGCGGCGCGCGGCAAGGTGCAGCCGGTGGGCGCGCTCGTCCCGCCCGGCGACATCAAGCAGGCCAGGAAGGCGGACGGCTCGGGCGGCATGCTGCCGGACGCCCCGCTCGCCTCGGACGACTCGTCCCGCAGGTGGCTGCTCGTGGGCGGCGGCGCGGCCGGCGCCCTCCTGGCGATCATGGTGCTGTTCGTGGTGCTGCGCCGCCGGCGCCGCCTAGAGGCGGCCCGCTTCCGCGACATGTCGGGCCGGTAGGTCAAGGGGCCGAATGCGCCGATGACGGCTTCTCGTCGGGCTCGGCGCGTTCGTGGAGCTCCTCCACCTCGGCCCGGTCGGCGCAGTTCTCCGGATTCTCGGCGTCGGCGGTGAGGACGACGCGGCGGGTGGCCGTCCACGCGGCGGCGAGCAGCGCGAACCGGGACGCGATGTTGATCCACACCATCAGCCCGACCAGGACGGCGAACGTGCCGTAGACGGGGTTCTGCGTCGTCCGCGCGAGCAGGATCGCCGCGACCTGCTTCAGGACCTCGAACCCGACGGCGCCGAACAGCGCGCCTCGGATGATCCGCCGCCACGGCGCGCGGGTGCCCGACAGCCGGCTGAACAGCACCAGGAACACCACGGTGTCGAACAGGATCGCGATGGCCAGCGACAGCAGCCGCAGCCCCGTCCCGGCCCCGGTGACGTCGTCCCACCCGAGCCAGCCGAGGACGGTGTGCGTGGCGGAGTTCGTGACCGTCGTGACCGCCATGCCGCAGATGAGGATCACGCCGAGGAACGCCAGCACGGCGGCGTCCCACACCCGCATCAGGAAGAAGTTGCCGCCGCCGGCCGGCGGGTTGCCCCAGATGTCGCGCAGGGACTCGCGCAGCACCTGCACCCAGCCGAGCCCGGTGAACAGCAGCGCGACCAGGCCGACGACCCCGACCGCCGTCTTGGACTGGGCGATCTCCTCGACCTGCAGCTGCCCCGCGAGGCCGGGCAGCTGCGAGTTGATCGCCCGGACGAAGTAGTCGCGCGCCTGCGCGCTGACCCCGACCAGATAGCCGAGCAGCGAGTACGCGAGCGCCAGCAGCGGAAAGAACGACAGGAACGCATAGCAGGTCAGCGCGGCGGCAAGCCGGTCGCCGCGCCGCTCCTGGTACCGCTCGAACGCACGGGCCTGGTGGTCGAACCACCGCCACCGCTCCCGCGCACCCCGCAGCAGGCCCTTCCCCTTACCGAACAGAGACTCAATCCGCCCCTGCGCCCGATTGATCACCTGCCGCATAGACGAAACGTACCCACGCCACACGACTCGATACCGCATTCGGTAATCACTCGTTCAACCCAGCGCATTGATGCCCAGCCCCGGCAGGTTGAGGCTCAGCCCCGGCAGGTTGAAGCTCAGCCGACGGTTACGGGACAGGCACGCGGAGCGAGCTCCGCGAGCGCAGCGGGCATGCCCGGCGCGCCGCGTCCCCGCAGCGCAGGGAGCGCTAGCGACCGGAGCGAGGAGACCCGTGCCGCGCGGCCGGGGGGCTCGGGGGGTCGCCCCCCCGATGGAAGATGTAGTCGCAGTGGCGGCGCCAGACGCCGTCCAGGCCGTGTTCGTAGAGGGAGAAGCCCCAGACCTGGAAGTCGGCGCTGTAGGCGGCGAGTTCCTTGAAGGCGCGGTCCATGACGTCGTCGGGCAGGTGGTGGGCGATGGTGACGTGCGGGTGGTACGGGAAGGGGAGGGGGCGGCCGAGCGGGCCCGACAGGACCTTCTCCTGGACGCGTTCGCAGCCGCCGATTCCTTCGGCGAGGGCGACGAACACGACCGGGGACACCGGCCGGAACGTTCCGCTGCCGCGCAATCTGATCGGGAACGGGCGCTCGGCGTGCGCGATCTGAATCAGGTGCCGGTGGATGCCGTCCAGCGCGGCCTCGTCCACCTCGGTCGGCGGCAGCAGCGTGATGTGCGTCGGGATGGCGTGCGCGAGCGGGTCGCCGAACGAGGCGCGCCTGGCCTGCAGGTAGGAGCCGTGCGGGTCGGGGATCGGGATGGCGACGCCGATCGCGCGGCGGCCGGCCCGGGGCACGCCCGGCATGCCGCCGACCATCGTGGTCTCGGCCGCGGAGGGGGCCTCCCCCTGGCCCCCCGCGGCGTCGCCGAGCGGTGCGCGGTCAGCGACCACGTCCCACGAATCCCACCCGTTCGCGCACGGTCTCCATGGTCCGCACGGCGACCTCGGAGGCGCGCTCGGCGCCCTGGGCGAGGAGCCGGTCGAGGTGCTCCTCGTCGTCCAGCAGCTTGAGCGTGCGCTCCCTGATCGGGGTGAAGGTGTCGAGGACGACCTGCGCGAGGTCCTTCTTGAACTGCCCGTAGCCGGAGCCCGCGTACCGGGCCTCCAGGTCGGGGATCGACGTGCCCTCCAGCGCGGAGTAGATCCGCAGCAGGTTGGTGACGCCCGCCTTCTTCTCCTCGTCGTAGACGACCTCGGAGCCGGTGTCGGTGACCGCGCGCATGATCTTCTTGCGCATCGGGCCGGGCTCCTCCAGCACGTCGATGATGCCCTGCGGGGAGGACGCCGACTTGCTCATCTTGGCGCCCGGCTCCTGCAGGTCGGTGATCTTCGCGGCGCCCTCGGGGATGTGCGCGTCCGGCAGCACGAACGTGTCGCCGAACCGGTGGTTGAAGCGCTGCGCGAGGGTGCGGGTCAGCTCCAGGTGCTGCCGCTGGTCCTCGCCGACGGGGACGCGCAGCGGCCGCTCGTCCGCCAGGTCGGGCGTGTAGAGCAGGATGTCGGCGGCCTGCAGGACCGGGTAGGTGAACAGGCCGACGCTCGTCCCGGCCGTGCCCTGCTTGGACGACTTGTCCTTGAACTGGGTCATGCGGCCCGCCTCGCCGAACCCGGTGAGGCAGCCGAGCACCCACGCCAGCTCCGCGTGCTCGGGGACGTGGCTCTGCACGAACACGGTCGCGCGGTCGGGGTCCAGGCCCATCGCGAACAGCTGCGCGGCGGCGACCTTCGTGCGGCGGCGCAGCAGCGCGGGGTCGTGCTCGATCGTGATCGCGTGCAGGTCGACGACGCAGTAGAACGCGTCGTGCGTCTCCTGCATCGCGACCCACTGCCGGAGCGCGCCCAGGTAGTTGCCGAGGTGGAACGAGTCGGCGGTGGGCTGGATGCCGGAGAACACGCGCGGCCTCGCCGCGGTGGTGCCGGACGCTTGCTGGCTGGGCGCTTCGGGCATGTGCACGATTCTCTCAGGTGTCACTCGAGACTCCGCTCCCGGTGGCCCGCTCGCCGGGCGGACCGGCGGCGGCGTCGCCGGGCACCGCCCGCGGGCTCGCGGAC
>NZ_JABXFD010000599.1 GCF_013372625.1 Actinomadura sp. BRA 177 | reverse complement strand
TTTTTTCGTCTGTCGGTCAACAGCGTGTGTTCCTCGTGCATCCGCGTGTGCGGCGGCAGATGGGTATAGGAGACAGCCGCCGGTCCGCGCGCCGCCTGGGCGTCGGCGATCCGGGTGACCAGCCGCGCCGCGGCGGCCGCGGCGAGCAGGTCCTGGCCGCGGTGGACCAGGACCTCCGGGGCGCTCACGCCTCCTCCTGCTCTTCCGCGTGCTGCCGGGCGGGCTCGGTCTTCGCCGCCTCGGGGGTCGCCGACACCGGCTCGTTCGCGACGCCGGGCGTCGCCGTGCCGTGCGCGAGGTCCTTGGCGAACCGGGCGGCGGCGTCGCGGTAGACCTCGTCGGGGTCGAGGCGGCGCAGCTCCTCGGCCAGCAGCTCGGGCATCGGGCGGCGCAGCAGCGACACCTGCCGGTCCGGCTGGCCCGGCCGGCACAGCGTCGCGACCCGGCCGTCCGGGCGGTGGATCTGGATGTCGCCCCC
Source organism: Actinomadura sp. BRA 177 (assembly GCF_013372625.1). Classification (GTDB taxonomy): domain Bacteria; phylum Actinomycetota; class Actinomycetes; order Streptosporangiales; family Streptosporangiaceae; genus Spirillospora. The sequence goes on along the minus strand of NZ_JABXFD010000599.1, from coordinate 5,640 downwards.
GGTCGTCGTCAGCCGGACGCCGGTGATCCCGGGCCCCTCCGACACGGTCCGCTGCATCGGCACGCCCAGCCGGACCGACAGCCACGCCGCCAGCAGCTCCGCGCTCGGGCTGTCCGGCTCGGCCGTCACCTCGCCCGACACGATCTCGTCGTGGTCCTGGTCGAGCGCGGCGGCCAGCAGCGACCGCCACGACGTCAGCCGCGTCCAGGTGAAGTCGGTGTCGCCCGGCTGGTAGCCCTGCGTCAGCTGGGCGAGGGTGCCGAGCCGGTCGCGGGCCGCGTAGGAGTCGGTGACCCGGCGCTGCGCCAGGGCGCCCAGCGGGTCCTTGGCCGGCACCTTCGGCACCTTGCCGCCCGGCCACCACGTCACGACCGGCGTGTCCGGCATGAGCAGCGGGACGACGACGGAGTCGGCGTGCTCGGCGAGCGGCCCGTACATGCGCAGCAGCACGGTCTCGCCCGGGCCGGTCTCGCCCATCCGGATCTCGGCGTCCAGCCGCGACGAGCCGCCGCGCGGGTCGCGGGAGATCACGGTCAGCACCCGGCACGGGTGCTCGCGCGCCGCCTCCGTCGCGGCGCGCACCGCGTCGTACTGCGCCGACTCGTCGGTCACGATGATCAGCGTCAGGACCATGCCGACGGCCGGGCCGCCCATCAGGTGCCGGGACTGCGTCAGCGCGTCCTGGATCTTGCGGGTGGTGGTCCCGGTGAGATCGATGTTCATTAGAGCCGCCTCCAGGTGCGCCCGTCCCGCGCCATCAGCTCGTCGGCGCTGTCCGGGCCGTAGCCGCCGGACTTGTACTGGTCGAGGCCGCCGCGGCCCGCCCAGTACTCGGTGATCGGGTCGAGGATCCGCCAGGACAGCTCGACCTCCTCCTGCCGGGGGAACAGCGGCGGGTCGCCGATCAGCACGTCCAGCAGCAGCCGCTCGTACGCCTCCGGCGAGGTCTCCGTGAACGACTCGCCGTAGGCGAAGTCCATGTTGACGTCGCGGATCTCCATCGAGGTGCCGGGCACCTTGGAGCCGAACCGGACGGTGATGCCCTCGTCCGGCTGCACCCGCATCACCAGCGCGTTCTGCCCCAGCTCCTCGGTGTCGGTCTCCGAGAACGGCAGGTGCGGCGCCTTCTGGAACACCATCGCGACCTCGGTCACGCGGCGGCTGAGCCGCTTGCCGGTGCGCAGGTAGAACGGGACGCCCGCCCAGCGGCGGTTCTGGATCTCCAGCTTGATCGCGGCGTAGGTCTCGGTGCGCGAGTCGGCCGGGATCCCGTCCTCGTGCAGGTATCCCCGGACGTCCACGCCGCCCTGCCAGCCCGCCGCGTACTGCCCGCGCGCGGTGGCCTGGGCGATGTCGCCGGGCACCCGCACCGACGCCAGGATCTTGGCCTTCTCGGCGCGGACGGCCTCCGCGCTGAACGAGGTGGGCTCCTCCATCGCGGTCAGCGCCAGCAGCTGCAGCAGGTGGTTCTGGATGACGTCGCGGGCGGCGCCTATCCCGTCGTAGTAGCCGGCCCGGCCGCCGATCCCGATGTCCTCGGCCATCGTGATCTGCACGTGGTCGACGAACGAGCGGTTCCAGATCGGCTCGAACATCGTGTTGGCGAACCGCAGCGCCAGGATGTTCTGCACCGTCTCCTTGCCGAGGTAGTGGTCGATCCGGAAGATCGACTCCTCGGGGAAGACGCGGTGCACGGTGTCGTTCAGCTCCACCGCGGTCTTCAGGTCGCGGCCGAACGGTTTCTCGATCACCACCCGGCGCCAGGCGCCCTCCTTGCGGTCGGCGAGGCCGCTGCGCTGCAGCTGCTCGACGACCTGCGGGAAGAACTTCGGCGGGATCGACAGGTAGAAGGCGTAGTTGCCGCCGGTGCCGCGGCTCTCGTCCAGCTCCTTCACCGCCATCGACAGCGCGTCGAACGCGCCCGGGTCGGAGAACTCGCCGGGGACGAAGTGCATGCCCTCCGACAGGTGCGTCCACACGTCCTCGCGGAACGGGGTCCGCGCGTGCGCCTTGACCGACTCGTAGGCGATCTGCCGGAAGTCCTCGTTCTCCCAGTCCCGCCGCGCGAAGCCCACCAGGGAGAAGCCCGGCGGCAGCAGCCCCCGGTTCGCCAGGTCGTAGATCGCCGGCAGCAGCTTCTTGCGGGACAGGTCCCCGGTGACACCGAACAGCACGAGCACGCACGGCCCGGCCACCCGCGGCAGCCGCTTGTCCCGCGGATCGCGGAGCGGATTGGCTGGGTTGGTCACGTGGCCCCCTCTGATCGGACTGCGCCTTCTCGTCTCACTACTGCAAGCATCCTGCCCCAACTCGTCTCGCGGGCCCGAATTCCGGGCACGGGCGGACGACTTTCCCCGTCACCCACAGGTATACGCCTATGCCCGATCGATCATTCCCCGTGCGGGGTCACGGCCGTCGCGCCCCCGCCACCGCGCGGACCGCCTCGGTCAGCTTCCCGGCGCCCTCGATCGGGTCGCGCAGGTGCAGCCGGATGACCGGCAGCCGCCGCTCCCGCAGCGCCCGCAGCTCGCCGAGGGCGCGCGCCAGCCGCAGCTGCGCCAGGCTGTAGGGGCGGCCGGGGACGGGGTGCCCGGCGAGCGCGTCGCCCGGCGCCGGGTCGCCGGTGATGATGAGGAACGCGCCGTTGCCGGGGCCGTCCTTGTGCACCGGGCCGGTCGCGTGCGGGTAGCCGGGGCCGGGCCCGTAGGCGACGGGACGCCCTGACCCGCGCGCCAGCGACGGCGCCAGGTACCGCCCGGAGAAGTCACCCGACAGATAGGTCATCACCGACAGGTAGCCGTCGTTCGGCACCGAGGCGACCAGCCCGCCGAGGACGGTCTGCAGCTCCGCGCCCGGCGGCCACGGGAAGTCGGCGTGCACCTCGATGCCGTCCTCGACGTACACCGGCTTCTCCGCCGTCAGCGAACCCGAGGACGCGGTGCGCAGCAGCGACGCGGCGTCGTCCTCCGCCTCCTGCACGACCGTGCTGCCGGCCTCGAACGGGTTCACCCCGAGCAGCCAGCCGGCGACCGCCGTCGCGTACTCCCACAGCAGGAACTGCGCGCCGAGCGGCGCCCACACCGAGGTGTCGGAGTCGTCCTGCGCCGCCGACTTCGGGTTGATCGACACGCCGTGCACGTCGGGGAAGCCGCCGCGCCCGCCGGACGGCTCGAACGCCAGCACGCCGCGGCCCCGCTTGCCGGTGCCGACCGCGAGCAGCTGGGAGATCCACGCGCTCAGCGCGCCCGGCCCGCCGGGCTCGCGCAGCAGCACCTTGTCGCGGGCGAGGCCGCCCGGCTCCTGCTGCGCGCAGCCGCCGATGACCGCGCCGAGCAGCAGGCCCGGGTTGTCCTCGTCCTTGGCCAGCGACGGCACCAGGGACGCCGCCTCGTCCAGCAGCCGGTCCGCGTCCGCGCCCGCCAGCACCGCCGGGACGAGCCCGTACGCCGACAGCGCGCCGTAGTGCCCCGGCAGGTAGGGGTCGGTCAGCCCGATCCGGTAGCCGCACTGCCGGGCGAAGTCGTGCAGCGGGCTGCCGTGGTCGGTGATGACCAGGAACCGGCCCGCGATCTCCCGCTCCGACAGGCCGCGCTCGCGGAACGCCTCCGCGAAGATCCGCCGGTAGGCGTCGCCCTCCAGCGACACGCCCGCCTTGCTGGCCAGCACGACCAGCGTCCGGTCGAGCCGCTCCATCGCGAACGCCAGCGCCGCGGTGTCGCCGCCGTCCAGCACGGTCAGCTCGGCCCCGGCCCCGCCGCCGGTCTCGCCGGGCGGGCCGCCCGCGCCGGCCAGCGCGGGCGCGTGCGCCTCCACGATCGCCTGCGCGGCGAGGCTCTCCGCCCCGACGCCGATCAGCACGATGTGGTCGAGGCCCGACTGGCGCGCCTCGGCCACCAGGCCGTTCACCTGGTTCAGCAGCCCGCGGGAGGCGAACGGCAGGTCGAGCCAGCCCAGCCGGCTGTGGTCCACCGCGCGCCGCCCCCACAGCCGCGGGTCCTTCGCGGCCAGCGCGCCGGGGACGCCGCAGCTCACGAGGTAGTCCCTCGCCCGCAGCGCCGAGTCCAGCACGTCACCGCGCGTCAATACGTCGAATCCGGACACCGTTCCCTCCTGCCCCCCATCGTTTCAGGAGAGAACGGGCATTCGCGACCATCTCCATTGATCTTCTTTGCTCGCGTCCCGGATTCGCCCGGTCGCGGTGCGTCCGGACGGGCCGGTCTAGCGGGCCGGTCTAGTTGAGCGCCGCGGCGAGTTGCGCGAGCCCCTCGGCGCGGTCGCGCAGGTGCAGCCGGACGGCCGGGCCGCCCAGCGAGCGCAGCACCCGCAGGTCGCCGAACGCCTGGGCGAGCTGCAGCTCGCCCAGGCTGTAGGGCCGCCCCGGCACCGGCACGTCGCCGGTGACCGCGCCGGTGATCTGCAGGAACGCCCCGTTCAGCGGCCCGCCCTTGTGGTACTGGCCGGCGGTGTGCAGGTAGCGCGGCCCCCACCCGAACGTGACCGGCGCCGGGCGCCTGCGAACCGCGGCGCCCCGCGCGGCGAGCAGCGGGCGCAGCGCGGCCGCCGCCGCGCCGCCGGCGCGGTCCAGGTAGGCGAGCACCGCGAGGTACCCGCCGTCCGGGACGTCCGCGAGGACCGCCTCCAGCGCCTCGGTGAGCGTCCGCGCGCCGCGCAGCGCGTCCTGCGGGGCGTGCACCTCGACCGCGCCCTCGACCAGCTCCGGCGGCCGCCGCACGACCGTGGGCGCCGTGCCCTCCTCCGAGCGCAGCAGCGCGGCCGTGCTCGCCCGCGACTCGCCGGTGTCCGGCTCGTCGAACGGGTTCACGCCGATCACCCGGGCCGCCACCGCGACCGCGTACTCCCACAGCAGGAACTGCGCGCCGAGCGGGCCCGCGACGCTGATCCCCGCCTCGCGGCCGGGGCCCGGCTCGTCCGGCCGGCGGCCGAGGATGACCCGCCGCAGGTCGTCGGCCAGCTCGAAGCCGGGCGCGTCGACGTCCTCGACCACGACCGGCAGCAGGCCCTTGCCGGCCTTGCCCAGCGCCCCGGCGACCAGCTGCTCCGCCCACCGGGCGAACCCGGCGAGGCCGGAGCCGTGGTCGGCGATCACGAGCTTGTCGCGGACGCCGAGCGCCGAGGAGCCGAGGGCCGCGCCCAGCGCCAGCGCCGGGTTGTCGTAGGGCTGCCGCAGCGCTGCGGCGAGCCGCGACGCCTCGTCCAGCAGGGCGCCGACGTCCACGCCCGCGAGTGCCGCAGGAACCAGCGAGCGGGCCCCGAGCGCGCCGAACCGGTCGTCGACGCCGGGTTCGGCCGGGATGAAGTGGTGGCCGACGTCCTCCGCGGCGCGCGCGAGCTCGGAGCCCTCCTCGGCCACGACGGCGAACCGCCGCGCCAGCTCGGCGCCGCCCAGCCCCGCGTCGGAGAACGCGCGCCCGAACACGCGGCGCAGCGATTCGGCCTCGACGCCGTCGCCCACCACGACCACGAGCGTCCGGTCCAGGTCGCCGGCGAGGACGCCCGACACCTCGTGCGGGTCGGTGGTGTCGAGGACGGTCAGCTCGGCGCCCGCCGTGCGGCAGATCGCCTCGGCGGCGAGCGCCGCGCCGCCCGAGGCGGCCAGCACGATCCGGTCGAGGCCGGCGG
>NZ_JABXFD010000288.1 GCF_013372625.1 Actinomadura sp. BRA 177 | reverse complement strand
CCGCAGGTCGGGGCGGCGCGCCCGGAACGCCGCGATCAGCGCGGCGACGACCCGGCCGCCGAGGTCGCTCGGCAGGCCCGCGCGCACCGTGCCGACCTCGCCGAGCCTGGCGCGCTCGGCGACGGAGTAGATGCGGTCCACGCGGGCGAGGATGTCACGGGCCTCGTCCAGCAGCAGCCGGCCGGGCGCGGTCAGCTCCACCTTCCGGCTGGACCGGTCGAACAGGCGCACGCCGAGCTCCCGCTCCAGCCGCTGGATCCGCTGGCTGAGCGGCGGCTGGGCCATGCCGAGCCGCTCCGCCGCGCGGCCGAAGTGGAGTTCTTCGGCGACCACGACGAAGCAGCGCAGATGCCCGGTCAGGTTCACGACCAGTAACGATATCAATTCCGCTATTACTGGTACATTGATATCAATCTTGGACTTTCCGGGCGGCGCCTGATGTTCTTGTGCCTCCATATCAGGGGGAAGGAGATCGACGATGCGCCGATCCCGTGTGCTGACCGTCGCCGCCGTCGCGGTGGCGGTGCTCGTCATCGGAGCCGGAACGGTGTGGTTCCTGCGCGACGGAGAGGATCCGGAGGACGCCGCGAAGAGCTTCCTCGCGGCCTGGAGCAGCGGCGACACCGCCGCGATGAAGGCGCTGACCGACCGTCCACCCGGCGACTTCGACCAGCGGTTCACCCGGCTGCGGGACGACCTCGGCCTCACCGCGCAGCGCTACACCGTCGCCTCGGTCGGGGACGCCGACGGCGGCAAGGCGGGCGGCTCCTACACCGCCGAGCTGACCCTCGCCGGTGACCGGAAGTGGACGTACGAGGGCTCGCTCCCGCTCGTCGAGCGCGACGGTAAGTGGCTCGTCCGCTGGTCGCCGGAGCTGATCTACCCGACGCTCACGGAGGGGCAGCGGCTGCGCGCGGCCCGCGCCTGGCCCGACCGCGCGGCGATCCTCGCGGCGGACGGCAGCAACCTGAGCGCCTCGCCGTCCGGGTCCGCGCGGCAGCTCGCCGGACCGGTCGGACCGGCGTCCGAGAAGGCCGCGAAGGAGCTCGGCGCCCCGTACCAGAAGGACGACCCCGCCGGTGCGGACGGCCTGCAGAAGCAGTACGAGCGCCGCCTCGCCGGCACGCCCGCCCTCACCGTCCAGATCGTGGACGCCGAGAACAACCCGGTGAAGACGACCATCGACCCGAAGACGCAGGCCGCCGCGGGCAACGCCCTCGGCGACGCGAAGAAGCCCGCGTCGATGGTGGCGCTGCGGCCGTCCACCGGCGAGATCCTCGCCGTCGCGAACAAGCCCGGCGGCTACAACCGGGCGCTGATGGGCCAGTACCCGCCCGGCTCCACGTTCAAGGTCGTCACCGCCGCCGCGCTCGTCGCGGGCGGCGTGTCCCCGTCCACGAAGGTCGGCTGCCCCGCCACCACCAACGTCGGCGGCCGGTCGTTCCACAACTACCAGCACGAGGACTTCGGCACGATCCCGTTCCGCGAGGCGTTCGCGCACTCCTGCAACACCACGTTCGCGCGGCTCGCCGTGGACAAGCTGGGCGAGCAGCGGCTCGCGCAGGTCGCGGCCCAGTTCGGGTTCAACGTCCCGATCATTGCCGGGCTCCCCGCCGTCCGGGCCGCGTTCCCCGCCACCAAGGACGACACCGCGTTCGCGTCCGCGTCCTTCGGGCAGGGCAAGGTGCTGACCAGCCCGCTCAACATGGCGAGCGTCGCCGCCGCCGCGGCCGACGGGACCTGGCGGTCGCCCCGCCTGGTCGACGCCGCCCTCGCGGGCCGGGCCGCCGACGCCGGCGGCCGCAAGCCGGAGCCGCCGAAGAAGCTGGAGCCCGCCGTCGAGAAGGCCCTGCACTCCCTGATGCCCGCCGTCGTCAGCGAGGGCACCGCGTCCGGCGCCGGCTTCCCGTCCGGCACGGCCGGCAAGACCGGCACCGCCGAGTTCGGCTCGGGCAAGAATCCGCCCACCCACGCCTGGTTCATCGGCTACCGCAAGGACATCGCCTTCGCCGTCATCGTCGAAGGCGGCGGCACCGGTGCCGAGGCCGCCGCCCCGATCGCCGCGAAATTCCTCAAGTCGCTGTATTGATTGCGTTTCTCTCCTCCTTCGGGCCTGGCGGCCCTCCATCGTCGAGAAACGCGGCGATCGCTGGCATCGCATCCGACTCGCCTAGCGGCTCGCTGCGCGATCAGGTTCTCGCAAGCTCGCGCCTCCGCCCCCGGCCGAGCCTTCGGACGCGATCGCAACGCTGAGGTCGTCGCCGGTTGGGCTTAAGGACGTGTGCCTTGAGGCTGCCGTTAGCGGACTAGGGCTTGTGTGAGGATGGTGGCGGTTCGGGCGATGGCCTTGTCGTCGGCTTCGGCGTCCGGCTTCCGCTTGTTCGTGGTGATCACGATGATCAGCGGGGCGCCGGACTTCGGGTAGGCGATCGCGATGTCGTTGGCGGTGCCGTAGGTGCCGCCGGTGCCGGTCTTGTCGCCGACCGTCCAGCTCTTGGGGAGGCCGGCGCGGATGCGCTTGTCGCCGGTCACCGTCGCCTTCATCCAGCCGATGAGGCGCTTGCGGTCGGCCGGGACGAGCGCGTCGCCGGTGGTGAGCGCGCGCAGGTCGTTCGCCCACGGGCGCGGGGCGGTGGTGTCGCGCTTCTCGCCCGGCTTCCAGTCGTTGAGTGCCGTCTCCCAGCGGTCGCTGCGGCTGACCCGGTCGCCGAGCGAGCGGAGGAAGGCGGTGAGGCCGGCGGGCCCGCCGATCTGCTTCAGCACGAGGTTCCCGGCGGTGTTGTCGCTCTGGGTGATCGCCGCGTGGCACAGGTCGGTGACCGTCATGCCGGTGTCCACGTGCTTCTCGGTGACCGGGGAGTAGTCGACCAGGTCGTCCTTCGTGTAGTGGATCACCCTGTCGAGCAGGCCGGGAGCGGTGCGGCGCGCCTTCCGCAGGACGGCGCCGCACGCCATCGCCTTGAAGGTGGACGCGAACGGGAACGTCTCGTCCGCCCGGTGCGAGACGGAACGGCCGGTGCCGGTGTCGATCGCGTAGGCGCCGATGCGCGCGTGGTGGGTGCGTTCCAGGCGGTCCAGTTGCTTCGTCACGTCCGCTTGCGACTGGGTGATCTGGGACGTGTTGCTCTGCGGTGTCGTGGTTCTCGTGTCCGTGCCGCAGCCGGAGACGGCCAGGACGACGGCGAGCGTTCCGTAGAGGGGAGCGTGTTTGGCCATGCGGGTGAGCAGATCAGAGCCGGGAAGCTCATGTCCAATATTGATATTGGTCGACGAACGATATGAGTTCTCATATGCATGCGCTCTGGCGTGCGCTTATGTGCGGGCTCACAGCCAGTCGCGGATCTTGAAGATCGCGTAGAGGACGGTGCTGCAGACGACGATGATGACCAGGCTGGTGATGAAGCCGTCGTGCTCCGAGAAGCCCGGATAGGGGACGTTCATCCCGTAGAACCCGGTGACGGCCGTCGGCACGGCGATGATCGCGGCCCAGCTCGTGACCTTCTTCATCACCTCGTTCATCCGGTTGCTCTGCAGCGCCAGCCGCGTGTCGAGCAGGTCGGCGACGAGGTCGCGCAGGGCGTCCGTCCACTCGCCGACGCGGAGCGTGTGGTCGTAGACGTCCTGGAAGTAGGGGACGAGCGGCGCCGGGACGAGCCGCAGGTCGCGGCGGAGCAGCGTGTTCAGCACCTCCCGCATCGGCGCCGCGACCCGCCGCAGCGCGGCCAGGTTCTTGCGCAGCCGGTAGCTGCGCCGCTGGATCTCCTTCACCGGGAACGCGTCGCCGAAGACCAGGTCCTCGACCGCGTCGGCCTCGTCGTCGAGCGCCTGCACGGCCGCCAGCTGCAGGTCGACGACCAGGTCGAGCATCCCGTACAGCAGGAACGCGGCGGTCGGCTCGCCGGTGCCCGAGTCCGGGCTCTGGTCCCAGCGCCGGATCAGGGCGCCGACGTCGAAACCGTGCTCCTGCCGGACGGTGACCAGCGCGCGCTCGGCGATGAACGCCGACAGCTCGTGCATGATCATCTCGCCGCCGTCCACATGCGGGACGTAGACGTTGAGGAACGCGTACCCGTGGTACCGGTCGAGCTTCGCCCGCTCGTGCCGGGACACCGCGTCCTCCACCGCGACGGGGTCCAGCCCGAGTTCGTCGCTGATGACGCGCAGGTCCTCGTGGTTCGGCGCGCACAGGTCGACCCACACGACGACGTCGTGGCGCGCCAGGTAGTCGCTCACCTCCGCGACCGGGAAGTCCTCCGCCAGGATCTCGCCGCCGCGCCATGCCCGGGTCTTCGCCGGTCCGGGGCCCGCCTGATGCCCGTCGATATCGGCTTTGGACGGCTGGGATCCCATGCGCCCCCTTATACCCCGGTTTTGCGAAAGATGAGGGAGCCCGGCGTGCTCAGCCGGTTCGCGGGCGGGCCGTGGAGTCGCGGACGACGAGTTCGCCGTGCAGGACGCGTGGGGCGGGGCGGCGGCCCTCCAGCAGGTCCAAGAGCGCCGTCATGCCCTGGGCGCCCAGTTCCTCCGCCGGCAGGCGGACGGTCGTGAGTTCGGGTTCGAGAGCCGTCGCCAGCAGCACGTCGTCGAACCCCGTGACCGACAGGGCGGACGGGACGTCCAGGCCGAGCGCCCGCGCCGCCTTGTAGGCGCCCGCCGCGATCAGGTCGTCGTCGCAGACCAGCGCGGTCGGCGGCTGCGGGCCGGACAGCAGCCGTAAGGCGGCGTCCTTCGCGGACGTGACCTCGATCGCGCACGTGCCGCGGGTCAGGACGCCGCCGGGCAGGGCCGCGACGGCGGCGGCGAGGGCCTCGGCGCGGGCGTGGAACGTCCACTGGTCGACGGCGGCGGCCACGTGCCCGAACCGGCGGTGGCCGAGGCCGGCGAGGTGATCGGCGATCGCCCGCATCCCGTCGGCGACGCCGAAGTCGACCGTGGGCACGCCGCCGTCCGGGCCGCTGTCGAGCATCACGGCGGGCGTCTCGCGGAAGCGGCCGAGCGCGTCCACGGGCATCGAGGACGCGAGGATCCCGTCGATCGCCTCGTCCGACCCGAACGGGCTGTCGGCGGGGCCAGCGGCGTCGTCCGGCCAGGTGGAGACGACCACGCCGAAGCCGTGCTGGGCCGCGACCCGCGCCGCGCCCGTGTAGACGGGGCCGAAGAACGGCGCGGACAGGGTCGGGACCATCAGCAGGACGGTCCGGGTGGTGCCGAGCCGCAGGTTGCGAGCCGCCTGGTTGGGCCGGTAGCCGAGCCGCTCGGCCGCGTCGCGGACGCTGCGCGCGGTGGCGGGGGAGACGCGCCCGCTCCATTTGCCGCCCAGCACGAGGGAGACCGTGGACTGCGAGACCCCCGCCTCCTGGGCCACGTCCTTGCTGGTGGGACGGCTGATCGCCGGCACCCGGCCTCCCTGCGCGGACCTTCGACGGACAGTGTGACGAAGAACAGACTAGAGCGAGGCGCCTCGGAAGTGGTACGTATGACCCGTCGAGTAGTACGTATGACGAAGATCTTCGGGGGCCATCTGAAATGCGCGGCTACGTCGTCTTCCTGCGCAGGCCGTACGCGGCGCGGCTGCTCGGCGGCACGCTGCTCGGCCGGCTGCCCAACGGGATGGGCATGCTCGCCGTCGTCCTGCACGTCCGGGCCGACGGCGGCGGCTACCCGCTCGCCGGGACCCTCGCCGCGATCTTCGGCCTGGCGACCGCCGCCGGGCAGCCCGTCCTCGGCCGGGTGATGGACCGCTACGGCCAGCCGCCCGTCCTGCTGCCCGCCGCCTGCGCCGCCGCCGCGGGCTTCGTGCTGCTCGCCATCGTCGGCGCCCGTCCGCTGCCCGTCGCCGTGGCCGCCGTCGTCCTGGCCGGGTTCGCCACCCCGCCGCTGGAGGCCGGGCTGCGCGCGCTCTGGCCGGACGTCCTGGACGGCCCGGAGCAGGTCGACGCCGCCTACGCGCTCGACGCCGCCGCCCAGCAGATCATCTTCACCGCCGGGCCGCTGCTCGTCGTCGCCGCGGCGGCGGTGAACACCGAGACCGCGCTGCTGCTCACCGGCGGATGCGGCGTCGCCGGGACGCTCGGCGGCGCGCTGTCCGGGCCGTCCCGCCGGTGGCGGGGCGGCCCGGACA
>NZ_JABXFD010000170.1 GCF_013372625.1 Actinomadura sp. BRA 177 | reverse complement strand
TTATTTATTTTTGTTTGTTAATGCGGCGCGGCGACCAGAGTCATACACTGTCTATCCTGTTCGTCGGCGGCGTCAGAGGTGTAGAAGAGACAGCGAGGCCACGGGCCGAGACGGCGGCTATCTCGGTGGAGTTGCGGTAGTTCGTGGTGAGTTCGTACTCGTGCCGCATGCGCGGGGCCGGCTTGCGGGTGCGGCGGCGGCCCCGGGACGGGCGCTCGCCGCCGAGGGCGGTCTCCATGGCCTGGCGGGCGGCGTCGAGGTCCTCCCAGGCGCTCTGCGCCGGGTCCTCCACGATTGTCCAGCTGGCCTGGCGGCCGCGGCGGCCGAGCATGCGCCACTGCATGGGGGAGAGGTCCTGCGCCTCGTCCACGACGATGTGCGCGTATTCGGGACGCTCCTCCACCACGCCGTCGTCCACGCGCCGGGACCGTTCGAGGCGCTCCATGGACGTGGTCAGCTCCTGCATCTCCGGCTCCCACGTCTCGTCCGCGACCTCCTCGCCGGTGAGGATGTTGACGCCGTCCACGACGAACGGGTCGTCCTCGGACGGGGCCTTGCGGCGGCGGGACGGGCGGGGCGGCGAGCCGAGCAGCGCGTCCAGTTCGTCCAGGAGTGCGACGTCCTGGTAGCTGAGCGGGGCGCCCTCGGCCCAGGACGCGGCGAGCGGGTCGATGTCGGCGCGGTCGAGGTCGCGGCCGGCGACGCGGCGCAGCCGGGACGGGTCGCCGAGCGAGCGCAGGACGTCCAGCGGGCGGCGGATCGGCCACCATGTGACGAGGAAGTCGGTGAACGTGCGCTGCTCGCGGACGCGGGTGTCGAACTGGGCGCGCTTCGGGTCGCCGTTCTGCTGCCCGGTGGCCGGTTCCTCGTCGATGGAGGCGAGGCCGTCGGCGGCCAGGATCGCGTTCCACATGGCGTGGCGCCCAGACTCTGCTTCGGCGCTCTCCTCGGCCTCGGCCGCCTCCGGGCCGCCGACGTCGTTGAAGCGGCGCCAGAGGGCGTCCAGGAGCATCTCGGCGGCCCGGCCGCGCGCCGCGTTCACGCTGCCGCGGCTGCGCCGGTGGAGATCGTTCCTGATCCGGTCGAGGCGGTTGCGGTCGAGGGTGATGACGATGCCCTTGAACACGACGCGCAGCTCGTCGGGGGCGCCGGGCGCGTGGTCGGAGACGGCGCGGCGCAGCACGTGCACGATCTCGTCCGCGCCCTTGACGCGGGCGAGCCGCGGCGGGTCGTGGACGGTCGCGGTGGCCCCGTCGACGAGGTCGCCGAGCGAGCGCAGCGACGCCGAGCCCTCGCCGAGCGACGGCAGCACCCGCTCGATGTAGGCGGTGAACCGGCGGTTCGGGCCGATGACGAGGACGCCGCGCGACCCGAACCGGCGGCGGTGCCGGAACAGCAGGTAGGCGACGCGGTGCAGCGCGACGGCCGTCTTGCCGGTGCCGGGGGCGCCGCGCACCAGGACGGTCCCGTCGGCGGGGGCGCGGATCACCTCGTCCTGCTCCCGCTGGATCGTCGCGACGATGTCGCGCATCGCGCCCTCGCGGGTGCGGGCGAGCGAGGCGAGGAACGCGCCGTCGCCGACGATCGTCATGCCGTCGGCGGCGTCCGGGTCGAGGAGGTCGTCCTCCAGGTCGACGACGGTGTGCCCGCGCGAGTGCAGGACGCGGCGGCGGACGACGCCGCGCGGGTCCTCGGGGGTGGCGCGGTAGAAGTCCTCGGCGGCGGGCGCCCGCCAGTCGATCACCAGGGAGTCGTGCTCGCTGGTCCGCACGCCGATCCGCCCGATGTAGCGGACCTCCTCGGTGGTGAGGTCGAGCCGGCCGAACACCAGGCCGTCGTCGGCGATGTCGAGGGCCTGGGCGCGCAGGGCCGCCTGGTGGACCATCGCGTCCCGGTCCACCAGCGAGCCCTTGGTGCCGGCGAGCGACTGCCGGTAGCCCTCGCGGATCATGGCCTGGGCGTCCGCGCGCATCTCCTCCAGGCGCGCGTAGGCGATGTCGACGTAGCGCTGCTCGGCGGCGATCTGTTGATCCTTCACCGTGCCGCCGGGACCGGTCGGCCGCCCGGTGACCTGGGACGACATGCAGGCTGCTCCTCGCACGTGGGTCGCGCCGGGGACGTCCCCCGGCCCCCCGAAGGGGCGAAGGAGACAGCTTATTCGGTCGGCCCGGGGTTCAGCGCGGAGCGGGCCTCCGCATCGGGAGGGCGCGCCCGCGCCGCGGACGGACGTGCAGGTCACCGGGCGGGCGCGCGAGCGAGCGGTCAAGTGCGTCGAGGACGAGCCGCGCCGGTGTCTCGTCGTCCAGGTGGACGCAGCGGATCGTCACCCCGCGTCCGCCGTGCTCCCTGAAGAGCGCCTCCGCGTACGCGGCGACGGCTCCCGAGGCGGCGGACGTCGCGCCGGGCTCCGGAGGGGGCGCGCAGACGATCAGCTCGCCGGCGCCGCGCTCCAGCATGCCGGGCAGCGTGGCGCGCACGATGTGCATGGTGCCGTACACGTCGGTGCTGAGAACGTGTTTCACTTCGGTCGGCGGTTGCTCCAGGACCGGCGCGGCCGGCGCGATCACGGCGGCGTGCACGACCCGGTGCACGGGGCCGATCACCGCCAGCACGTCCACGACGGCCTTGGGATCGGTGACGTCGCAGGTCCGCACGTGCATGTTGGGGGAGCGCAGCGCGGTCTCCGCCAGGCCCGCCTCGTCGGTGTCCACCGCGACGACGTCCCACGCGGCCGCCGCGAGCCGCCGCGCCGCGAGCGCGCCGAGGCTGCCCGCCGCGCCCGTGACCAGCGCCGTCCGCTTCACCGGCGCACCTCCTCGGCGCCGTCGAAGACCATCTGCAGGTGCCCGACCGTGCTGGTGCTCAGCGCCCGCGCGCGATCCAGGCCAAGCCCCCGCAGCTCCTCCGCCACCGGGTGGTCGCCCAGGACGACCTTCGCCCCGCCCGGACGCGTCCGCACGTCGGTCGGCGTGAGCGTCCAGGGCGTCCGGCGGGTGACGCCGTCCATGCACGAGTAGGCGTCGACCTTCGGTGCGGCGGTGCTGCTCGGCATCGGTACGCCCGGCTTCACCGCGACCTCGATCGCCGTGCGCCCGCCGAACCGCACCGCGCACCGCTTGACGCGTCCGGCCAGGTCCATGGGGATGTCGGCGATCTCCTTGGGGAAGCCCCAGATCGTCCGGCCGGCCTCCAGCGTGAACTCCTGGTTGACCGGCAGCCAGTGGATGAACGCCCCGACGCCGCGCATCCGGCCGAGCCCCCGGGCGGGCGCCGAGCCGGGCGGGCGCACCAGGAACGCGACGGCGAACTCGTGGTACGGGCCGAGGTCCCCGTCCGCGTACCGGACGAAGGCCAGCGAGCAGATCGCCCGGCCGGGCAGCGGCTCGGCGACGTCCAGCCCGGAGTAGGCGATGACGGCCTGGGCGGCGCGGGCGGGTACGGCGAACATCGCCGACCCCACGGCGGCGTCGCGGATCCGCACCGGAAGGGTGACCCGCTCGCCCTGGATCGCATGCGCTTGCACGGTGCTTGTCACACCGCTTAGTAGAACAGGTTCTCGTTTTGCTGCCAAGAACCGGGGCCTACCCCTTCTCCACCGCCGTCCGGATGCGGTCGAGGGTGGCGCGCATGCCCGCGCGGTTCACGGCCGCGCGCCGCTCCGCCGCGACGCCCGTGAAGACCTTGCCGAGGATCGAGACGAACTTCGCGCCCCGGTTGTCGCGGCGCAGGTCCTCCCAGTACTCGGTGAGACGCGTCCGAGGCGCGGACGGGTCGTCCGAGACGTCCTCGAAGCGGTATCCCCACAGCGCGACCGGCATCCCGAAGCTCGACACCCGGAACGCGAACGCCTTGCCCGGCACGGCCGCGGTCACCTGGCAGGTGGTGAACCACA
Source organism: Actinomadura sp. BRA 177 (assembly GCF_013372625.1). Classification (GTDB taxonomy): domain Bacteria; phylum Actinomycetota; class Actinomycetes; order Streptosporangiales; family Streptosporangiaceae; genus Spirillospora. The sequence goes on along the minus strand of NZ_JABXFD010000170.1, from coordinate 2,233 downwards.
CACGCCAGCCGATCCGGTTGAACCCGACGAACCTCGCCCCGGGCGCGACCGTCTTCCCGCGCACCCAGATGGCGAACACCTCGGGGCTCCACTCGCCCATCCGCCGCAGATCGGCGACGGCCGCGTACACGTCGCCGGGCCCCGCCGCGACGGACGTGCTCTCCTCGACCACCCACTCCCGTTCCATACCCGCGATCCTCCCATCCCGTGACCATCCGGTCATAGGAGGTGGGTGTACTCCGTCCTCCAGGAGGCGTACCAGCTCTTGAACCAGGGGTGCGGCTCGGTCAGCGGGACGATGTAGGTGAGGGTCTCGGCGTAGTAGCGGCGCTGGAAGTCCGGCGGCATCTTGTCGAGCGTCTGGACGTTGCTCACGCGGTCGGCGAGCTTCACCTGGATCGCCTCCGGCGGGGCGTCGCCGAGCCGCCGCAGGTAGGCGGCCTTGGCGGCGCGTTTCGCCTGTCGTCCCGCGCCGGCGGTGGGCGGCTTGGTGACCCAGTCGACCAGTTCGGTGACCTCCGGACCGAACTCGGCCTCCACGTCCGGCAGCGTCGCGGGAGTGTCCTCGACGACGTCGTGCAGGATCGCGGCGGTCAGCACGGCGGGCGTCGTCACCCCGGCGCCGCGCACCAGGACTTCGAGAGCCTCCAGCAGATGCTCGACATAGGGTGCGCCCGTGGGACGCTTCTGGTCGCCGTGCCAGCGCTGCGCGGCGGCCACGGCCGTCCCGAGGGCGTCGACGTCGATCGGTGCGCCGGACGCCGCGATTTCCGCACGGACCGTGTCCCAGGAGTGCCAGCGGGTGAAGACCTCCACGGTTCGGCTCCGTTCTGTCGCGCGAGGCGCCGCGCACACGGCATGGTGGGTGTCGTCTTGCAGGCACAGTACGCGGAAGGAGGCGGCGCGGTCGTGGTCGGGAGCCGGCAGCGGCCTGGTGGCCGACCGGAGACCGTGGGCAGGGTCCGCGTCGCGCTCGGCCTGCTCTCCGCCGTGGTCGCCGTGGCGCTGTGCGTCGTGCTCGTCGACAAGTACGTCCTGCGCGCCGAGTGGTGGCAGGTGCGGCACACCGTGACCGGCGAGCCCGTCACGCCGCAGCGCGAGGTCGGGCCGCCGCCGGGGCCGCTCGCGGTGAGCTGGGAGAAGACGACCCGGATCGAGCACGGGGCCGTCGGCGGCTACGACGGCGTCGCCTACCGGGTCGCGCAGGGGCAGGTCGTGACCGCGTCCGGCCACGGGCTGGAGGTGCGGGACGCGCGGACCGGCGGCGACCGCTGGAGCTACCGGCGGTCCGGGTGGTCGCTGCTCGGCTGGACGTCCACGCGGTCCCGGCTCGTCGCCTACTTCGAGCGCAACGGCGACCGGAGCGACCGGGTGCTGGTGGCGTTCGACGCGCTGTCGGGCGGGCTGCTGTGGCGGCGGGAGGGCGAGCGTCCCGCCGCGGTGTCCCGGACGACGCTGCGCTGGCCCGCCGGATCCGACATCGTCCTCACCACCGGCGAGAAGCACCGCACGCTGTTCGGCGTCTCCGCGGTGACCGGGAACCGGGTGTGGCGGCTGGCGCTGCCGCGCGGCTGCCGGCTGTTCGAGGGCGGCGCGCACCCGGCCGACGGGCGGGAGGACCTCGCCGCGTTCGGCCTGGACTGCCGGGAGGACGGGAAGCGCCGCAGCCGGCTGCTGGCGGTCGACCCGGCGAAGGGCACCGTCCGCTGGGACGAGAAGCTCGGCTCCAAGGAGTCGCCCGAGGTGTCGATGCTCGACGGCGTGACGCTCGCCTCGGACGGGACGGCGCTGCGCGCGTTCGGTGAGGACGGCGACCAGTTCGGCGTCTGGCGGGGCGACGGGGTGTGCGGCGACCTGATGTGCCCGGGCGTGCAGACGCCGGGGCGGCTCGTGGTCGTCTACCACCCGGACGGGTCCGGCGACACCCGGATGGAGGCGGTGGACGTGCCGTCCGGGCGGGTCGCCTGGCGCCGCGACGTCCCCGCGTACGCGGCGCTCGCGCAGGCCGGCGGGCACGTCTTCGCGCTGCGCCCGCGGCTGTCGGAGGGCCTGCCGCCGGCGGGCGTCCGCATCGCCGACCCGGGGGGCGGCAGCCGGCCCTGCGCCAGGCGCGGGCGGCGGCCGTAGCACGGCCCCTATCCACACCCGACCCTCCCGCCGGCGCTGAACAGATACAACCGACGTGGCGCCGCGCTACTAAACAAAAACACAACAGACAACCCCGTAACCAGCG
>NZ_JABXFD010000145.1 GCF_013372625.1 Actinomadura sp. BRA 177 | reverse complement strand
CTAGATGTCACAGCTGTGTCTGTTATCATGCCGTTGTATGTGTTGTGTTTTAACTCTGCGCCTCCCCACGCGATCTACTCTATCCGCTTCGTCGGCAGCGTCAGATGTGTACACGAGACAGCGCAGGCGGACCATCTCTGCGGCGCCCCCACCCTGGACGCCGCAGAGATGGTCCGCCTGCGCGTCCTCCCCACCCTCCAACGCCGCGGTTACGGCGCCGCCCTAGTCCGAGCCCTGGAACAACGCGCCGCCGAGTACGGCTACCGCATCCTCAGAGCCGACACCACCGAACTACAAGCCCCCGCCCTAGCCCTCTACCGCAAACTCGGCTGGACGGAAACCCGCCGCGAACCCATAGGCGGCATAGTCAACATCTACCTACAAAAACCCCTCCGCTAACAAGCCCCCCGCGACGGCGCTGCTCCTTGGGCTCGTGGCGGCGCGGGTTGGTGGTTCCGAGTCGGGCGGCGGGGCGGTGCAGTGGCGCTGTTGGGCCTGTCCGCAGCGGCTTTGGTGTTGGGGCTGTGCGGGTTGGTGGACGCCGGCGTGTAAGGGCGAGGCGGGGCGTTGTCCAGGGGTGGGGCGCGGTGGCCTGGGGGCGCGTGACTGCACTAGTGGGTGG
>NZ_JABXFD010000734.1 GCF_013372625.1 Actinomadura sp. BRA 177 | reverse complement strand
TGGCGTGGTGGTGTGGAGTTGGCTCTGTGTCGGCGGCGGGAGATGTTTGAGAGGTGGCGGAGTGGTGCTGGGACGGAGAGAGCCGTCGCGGGGTTGGTGGGGGTGTAGTACGCGAAGGCTGCGCAGTAGGGAGGTAGTGTGACTCAGGCGCAGCCGACAGCAGTGAGAGAGTAGAGGAAGCGTGGGGTGGGGGGCGGTGATGGCGTACGTGGGGCGGGGGATGATCGGTGGGTGGGTGGAGGTGCGGGGGCCGGGGGAGTACCAGAGGGAGGTGCGGATGCGGGTAGGCGATGCAGGGGAGGCGAGGCGGTAGGGGAGGGGCGTGTGTGTGAGAGACGGGCGGCGGGTCGGACCGGTAGCGGCCGCGGGGCGGGGCGTGCTGGGGTCCCGGGGCGGGCGGCGGGCGGGACCTGGGCCGCTCGTACGAGGACACGAACAGGCGGTCGGCGGTCGGCCGGGGGAAGAGGTCGTAGGGCGGGTCGGCGGGAGCGCCGTAGTACGGGCCCCGGGAGGCGCCCGGGACGGGTTCGTCGTCCGGTGGCTCGTTCCTGGTGTGTCGTCCCATCCCATCCCTCTTCGATCACAGGATGTATACCAAACCCGTACCAAACCTGCCTACCGG
>NZ_JABXFD010000340.1 GCF_013372625.1 Actinomadura sp. BRA 177 | reverse complement strand
GAGAGTGTAATAAGGGACAGGCACGTTCCGCGCGACGCCGAGCAGCCACGGCAGGGCCGAGTCGGGGACGTCGGCGAACCGCCGCCACGCGATCGCGAACGTCTCGCTCACCACCTCGTCCGCGGCCTGCCGCCCGGCGCGGCCGGCGGCGTGCGCCCACACGTTCTGGCGGTACGCGTCGTAGATCGCGGTGAAGCGCCGCTCATCCGGGGTCACGCCGGTTCACCGCCCGTCCCTCCGCCGCTGTCGTCTGCCACCGCGCCTCCGTCCGTCCAGGTGTTCATGTCACGAGGTAGTGGCCGGACGAGCGTCCTTGTTACACCCGACCGGGGAAACGTGGGTCCGACCGGTTGTGGAAATCGGGTGCGGGGCGCGGCGCTACCGTGCGCGACGGAAGTAGGTTGGGCGGTCAGAGTCGCCGTTTCGGGCGTTTGCTGTGCATTCCGGCTGCCAAGTGCCCTTAATATTTGCTCGGCGACAACAAACCCCGCCTGAACCGCCCGGTGCGCCGGACCGAAGGAGCTGAGACATGGCCGCGATGCACAGTCGCGGTGCGGAGCGACTCCTCGGCGTGGCCGGCTCCCCGCACCTCCTCCTCGTCGAGGACGATCCGGGCGACGCGTTCCTGTTCGAGGAGCTGCTCGCCGAGGCCCAGCCCAGCGTCCGGATCACCGTCGCGACCACGCTCCGGGAAGCCCTCGACGCGCTGCGCCCGGACATCCAGTGCGTCATCGTCGACCTCTCGCTGCCGGACGCGCAGGGACTCGACGCGCTCCACCAGATGCGCGCCCACGCGCCCACCACCGCCGTCCTCGTGCTGACCGGCCTCGACGACGCGCACGTCGGCGTGGAGGCCGTCGCCGCCGGCGCCCAGGACTACCTCGTCAAGCAGGACGTGGACGGCGCGCTGCTCACCCGCGCGATCAGCTACGCGATCGAGCGCCAGCGCGCCGACGAGTCGGAGCGGCAGCTGGTCGAGGCGCGGGCGCTGAGCCGGGAGAACGCCCGGCTGGAACGCGGCCTGCTGCCCGTCCCGATCCTGCACGACGGCACGCTGCGGCACCACACCCGCTACCGGCCGGGACGCGACCGGGCGCTGCTCGGCGGCGACTTCCACGACACCGTCGAGACCGAGGACGGCGCCGTCCACGTCGTGATCGGCGACGTCAGCGGGCACGGCGCCGACGAGGCGTCCCTCGGGGTGCGGCTCCGCATGGCGTGGCGGACGCTCGTCCTCGCCGGGAACACCGGATCGGGTCTCCTGGACACGCTCGACGCCGTCCTGCAGCACGAGCGCTGGGCCGAGGAGATCTTCACCACCCTGTGCATGCTGACGATCGCGCCCGACCGGCGCGGCGCCCGGCTGTACCGGGCCGGGCACCCGCCGCCGCTGCTGTTCGGCCCGCGCTCGACCTCGACCTCGGCGAGTCCTGGACGCTGCTGCTCTACACCGACGGGCTGATCGAGGGCCATGACGGCGACGGGTACCTCGACCTGTCCGGGCTGGTCGAGCTGGCGAAGATCGCGCACGGCGACGGCCGGCGCGGCGACGAGCTCATCGACGGGCTCATCGCCGAGGCGGAACGGCTGAACGGGGACGTCCTGTCCGACGACCTGGCCGTCCTGCTGCTGAGCCGGGGGGACGGCTGATGAGCGTGCAGGGACCGAAACCGGGCACGGCGGAGGCGCGCGGCGCCGAGCTCAGCCGGGAGCTGCGGATCAGCGGGCCGGCCGTCGTGCTGCCCGCGGCGGACCTGCCCGAGGGGCACGGGATCGGCCGGCTGCGGCTCGTCCGGATCTACCAGATCGGCGCGGTCGTCCTCGGCCTGCTGCTGCTGATCGCCTTCGCGCAGGCCGGGACCGCGCTCTACGGGAACAACCAGGCGCGGGACGTCCTCGTCAACCAGGTGGACCCGGCGACGCTGGAGCAGTTCCGGCTGTCGACCGCCGTCACCAACCAGGACATGGCCATCCGCGACTACGCGCAGGACGGCCGGGACGCGCACCTCGCCGAGTACCGCGAGGCCGTGCGGCAGGAGGCGGACTCCGCCGCCACGATGCGCCGGCTGCTGTCCGGGGTGCCGGGCAGCGACGACGTCGACCGCCTGCTGGACCAGGCGACCCGCGACTCCGCCGCGTGGCGCAGGGCGTTCGCCGACGTGATCGCGGCCGGACCCGGCGGGCACGGCATCGAGGCCGAGCAGAGCCAGGGCGCGCGGCTGCTGCTCAACCGGGCGCGCGGCGACATGACGCCGCTGCAGGTCGGCATCACGAAGCTGCACGACCGGACCGCCGCGAAGCTGCAGTCCCGCGCGAGCGCGGCACTGTGGTCGACGGTCGCCGCGCTGATCCTGGTGGTCGTGGCCGCGCTGGCGCTCGCCGTGCTGCTCCGCCGGACCGTGCTGACGCCGGTGTCGTCGCTGACCGAGCGCGTCCGCGCCGTCTCCCGGGGCGACTTCGGGGCCCCGCTGGACGTCCCCGGCCCGGCCGAGATCAACGAGCTGGCCGCGATCATCGACGCGATGCGCAACCGGATCATCCGGCAGTGGCAGATCAGCGAGGAGAAGACCCGGCAGCTCAACGAGCAGACCGGCGAGCTGCGCCGGTCCAATGCCGAGCTGGAGCAGTTCGCCTACGTCGCGAGCCACGACCTGCAGGAGCCGCTGCGCAAGGTCGCGAGCTTCTGCCAGATGATCGAGCGCCGGTACGGGGACCAGCTGGACGACCGCGGGCAGCAGTACATCGCGTTCGCCGTGGACGGCGCCAAGCGCATGCAGGCCCTCATCAACGACCTGCTGAGCTTCTCCCGGGTCGGCCGGATGACGCAGCCGGAGGAGTCCATCGACCTGGCGGCCGTCACGCGGCAGGCCATGGACAACCTGACGGCGCTGCGCGAGGAGACCGGCGCCGAGGTGGAGCTCGGCGACCTGCCGCACGTTCCCGGCGACCGCACGCAGCTCACCCAGCTCTTCCAGAACCTCATCGGCAACGCGATCAAGTTCCGCCGCGAGGGCGTGCCGCCCCGGGTCGTCATCGACGCCCGCCGCGACGGTGACGAGTGGGTGTTCGGCTGCGCCGACAACGGCATCGGCGTGGAGCCCCGGTACGCCGACCGCATCTTCCTGATCTTCCAGCGGCTGCACCCGCGGGACGAGTACACCGGCACGGGCATCGGGCTGGCGCTCTGCAAGAAGATCGTCGAGTTCCACGGCGGCCGGATCTGGCTGGACGCCCGCGAGGAGGGCGCGGAGCCCGGCACCACCTTCCGCTGGACCCTGCCGGTCCAGTCCCACATAGGCAACGGAGACGACACGTGAACGAAGCCCCGCACCCCATCGAGGTCCTGCTCGTCGAGGACGACCCCGGCGACGTCCTGCTGACCGTCGAGGCGTTCGAGCACAACAAGGTCAACAACACGCTGAGCGTCGTGAACGACGGCGAGCAGGCGATGGCGTTCCTGCGCCGGGAGGGCGAGTACGTGAACGCGCCCCGTCCCGACCTGATCCTGCTGGACCTCAACCTGCCGCGCAAGGACGGCCGCGAGGTCCTCGGCGAGATCAAGGCGGACGACGACCTGCGCCGCATCCCCGTCGTCGTGCTGACGACGTCCGAGGCCGACGAGGACATCCTGCGCAGCTACCACCTGCACGCCAACGCCTACGTCACCAAGCCGGTCGACTTCGACCAGTTCATCTCGGTCGTCCGCCAGATCGACAACTTCTTCGTGACCGTGGTGAAGCTGCCGCGCTGACCGTTCTCAGGCGCCGCGTCCCGTCCAGTCGATGCAGACGATCACGGCGTCGTCGGCCGGGCTCGTCTCATCGTGGTAGTCGACGAAGCTCCGGATCATGCTGCGGACGGCCTCCGGCGGATCCTGCAGCCGGGTCGCGCGGAGCGCCTGGAACAGCGCCGACCGCCCGAACGGGACGCCGGACGGGGACAGCGCGGTGTGCACCCCGTCGCTGACGACGACCAGCCGGTCGCCCGGCTCGACGGTGAACTCCTCGGTCACGTAGCGGGTGTCGCCGAACATCCCGAGCGGCATCTGCGCGTCGAACTCGATCCGGTCGGTGACGCCGCCGCGCGACCGGTAGATCTGCGGCGAGCCCGCGTCCACCACCCGGATCCGTCCCGTGTCGAGTTCGAACTCCATCAGCAGCGTGGCCACGTGCTGCTCACCGCGGTGCCGCGCGAACAGCGTCTGGTCGCCGAGCGCGGCCTGGTCGGTGATGCCGGCGCCGGACCGCCGCGCGTTGCGCAGCGCGCTGACCGCCAGGTGGGTGAGCGCGGCCGAGGTCGTCCCCGAGCCCATCCCGTTGCCGACCGTCAGCGTGAACGTCTCGGCGGACACCGACCAGTCGAAGTTGTCGCCCCACACCGCGTACGCGGGTTCGAGCTGCCCGGCGAAGCGGAACTCGGCGGCGTCGTAGGCGGGCGGGGGCAGCAGGTCCCACTGCATCTCGGCGGCGAGCGTCAGCCGCGTCCGCCGGCGCAGCCGCCGGTACAGGTCGGTGCCCTGGTCGGCGATCTTCAGCGCGCGGGCGAGGACGGCGGCGAACGCGTCCAGCCAGTCCGGCCCGCCGTCCCGGACGCGCACGGTCAGCACGCCGAGGCGCTCGCCCTTCACGGTCATCGGCAGGTGGGCGGCGTCGCCCTCGCTGACCGTCCGCTGCGCGGCGAACGCGTGGCCGGGGGCGGTGTTGTCGACCGGCAGGCCCTCGTCGCCGTCCTCCTCGGGGACGGTCCGGACGAGGAACGCCTGCCGGTAGTCGATCAGGAGCACCTCGGCGGCGGCGCCCGCGTGCCGTTCGAGCAGACCGGTCGCGACGTCGATCAGCTCGTGCGGCGGAGCCGCCCAGAGCGCCTCCTCGATCGCCGGCGGCAGTTCGTCCGCCGCGGATTCCTCATGCATCGCGATCCTCGCCGGGGTAGGGGCCGAGCCGCCCTCGGCACCGCGTGGACCCGCAGGTCCAGGGATGCCGTCGGCGACGTCGTATGTAACAGTGGAAGGCATGGTGGACACGCCGGGTGAGGGAGCCGTGGATTCCGCGGCGGCCCTGGACGACGCGGCCTCCACCCTGATGAACATCTGGTCGCGCGCTCACAATGCCCCGGATGTACCCGTCCCGTCCACGCAACTGCGCGCCCTGTTCGTCCTGGAGCGCGGTCCGGTCAACATCAGCAGCCTGGCGGGCGAGCTGGGCGCGCTGGTGAGCTCGGCGAGCCGGCTGTGCGACCGGCTGGAGGCGGCCGGGCTGCTGACCCGCGACCCCGGCCGGGACCGCCGCGAGGTCACCGTCCGGCTGAGCGCGGACGGGCGGGCGCTGCTCGGCCGGCTGCGGGGGCGGCGGCTGGAGGAGCTCGCCCGCGTGCTGGAGATGATGCCGGCGTCCGCGCGCGCCGCGCTGCTGCGGGGGCTCACGGAGTTCCACGACGCTGCCTCCAAGCCGGACGACGAGGGCGGCTCCTTCTCCATGCTCGCCTGACTCGTCCGCTTTTATTCGGGAAAGTTACGACGCTCCGCAAAGCACCTACAAAATTGGCAATTATCATTCTTTGCAATGGCGGCTCGCGGCGCGTTTTCGCCATTCCCGCTACGCGCGCCTTCACCACCACTAACATCGCGGCCCATGGCGACCATCAATGCCCGGCGGCATTCCCGCCGGGCCGGCACCGCCGCCGGGCTCCTCCCGGCGGCCGCCGCCGTGCTCCTGCTCGGCGGATGCGGCGGCTCGACCGCCCACGGCACGGCGCCGGACAAGGACACCGGGCGGCCGGCGGCCGCGGCGGAGGCCGGGGCCGCCAAGGTCCCCGAGGCCACCACGTACAGCACCCTGTCCGGCGCGCCCAAGGACACGACGCCGGACGGCGCCACCGACGGCCTCGTCGTGCACCCGACCAAGGCGGCGCCCGTGCTGGACCGTCCGGGCGGGCGCCGCGTCGCCACCCTCCCCACCACCGAACTGGGCGGGCCCACCTGGGTGCCCGTGGTGGAGAGTTCGGGCGAATGGCGGCGCGTGCTGCTGCCGAGCCGCCCCAACCAGGCGAGCGGCTGGATCTCCGGCACCGGGCTGCGGACCGCGCACACGCCCTACACCGTCCGGGTCGATCTCGGGCACCGGCGGCTCACGCTGCTCAAGTCCGGGCGGCAGACCGGCCGGTGGACGGTCGCGGTCGGCGGCGCCAAGACCCCGACGCCGCCCGGCCGGACGTTCGTCATGGCCTCGATCGAGCCGCCCGACAAGAAGCAGAGCCCGATCGTCCTGCCGCTCGGCACGCACTCGGCGACCCTGGACACCTTCGGCGGCGGGCCCGGCACCGTCGCCCTGCACGGCTGGCCCGACGCCTCCGTGTTCGGCAAGGCCGTCACGCACGGCTGCGTGCGGGTCCCCGCGGACGCGCTCAAGGCGCTGTCCCGCGTCCCGCTCGGCTCGCTGGTGTTCATCACCGCCTGAACTCTCAAGAAACGGAGCACATCCATGCGATACAGCCATGCCCTCACGGTCGGCCTGCTCGCCGGCGGCCTCGCCGCCGCCACCCCGGCCCTGGCCGCCCCGGCGCTGGCCGCCGCGCCCTCCGGTGAGGGCTCCGCGTACGGGCTGACGGTCACCGGGCCGCTCGCCGTCCCGCCGGTGCCCGCCGTCTCGTCCACCACGGGCAAGGTCAGCAAGAGCCTGCTGCGGGAGGACCACACCAAGCTGGTCAAGGCGTCCGCGCTGGACGTCAGCGCCTCCGCCGCCCGCGCGAAGTCGTCCGTCGCGCGGCTCGCCGTCCCGACCGCGAAGCTGGCCGCGAGCGCCGTCTCCGCGAAGTGCGTGAACGGCCAGGGGACCGCGAACCTCGCGCACGCCGTCCTCGCCGGCAAGCGGCTGGACTCCACGCCGCCGCCGAACACCACCATCCCGGTCGACGTGGACGGCCTCGGCCGCACCTCGCTGACCCTCAACAAGCAGCAGCGCACCGCGGACGGCCGGCTCGCCGTCACCGCGCTGGAGCTGATGCTGCCCGGCGGCAAGGGCGCGCTGCGCGTCGCGTCCGCCACCTGCGGCCAGGGCGCCCCCGTGCGGACCCCGTCCGAGGCGCCCGCGCCGAGCCCGGTGCAGCACGACCTGCCGGTCACCGGCTGACAGACCTGACGGCCCGGCGGGCCTTCGCCGGGCCGTCAGCCCGCCAGCGACTTCTCAAAATGCACGATCGCGCCGTTCCGGTGCACCCGGTCGGCTATATGAAGTTCTTCCGTGAACGCCCGCATCAACTGAAGCCCCCGGCCATGCTCGGCGAGCGGCGCCACCTGCAGGGACTCCCACTCGGTCTCCTCCGCGCCGGTGCCGCCGTCGATGACCTCCACGACGCATCTCGCCCCGTCCATCCGCGCCCGGACCTCGTACTCCATTCCGGCCGCGGCGTGCTGGATGACGTTCGCGCACGCCTCTCCCAGAGCGAGCGCGATATCGGCACGGACCTCGGATCCCACCCCGAGGCCGCGGAGAGAGGCGTCGAGCGTGTGCCGCACCAGCGGAGCGCTCTCGGCGTTCCTCGGCAGGGTCATTTCGAGAACGACCTCCATGCCAATCGCCTCCGTTCCCTCTAGCAGGCAGATTTCCCTTACGCCACCTCGGGAAACTCCAGCCACCAGAAAAACGCGACGACCACCATATTCAGCGAGACTTCCGCGTGGACGCGCCCGGCGCCGGCTATTCGTCCACGCTCCCGGCGAGCCTGCGCAACGCCGCGGCCTGCTCCTCGTCCAGCCCCTGGTAGTCACTGTCCCGGTGCTGCTCGGCCTGGTCGTCGATCCACCGGCCATGCGCCTCCCAGGCGGCCTGCTTACTGACCCCGAGCGCCCCCCCGATCTGCGCCCACGAAGCCCCGGCCCGCCGCGCCGACCGCACGGCGAGCTGCCGCCCGTAGACCGCCTTGCGGGCGATGACCTCCCCGAGCGCGAGAAGCTCCAACACCTCCCCGCGCTCAAGTGCCACCTCCCCGACGGCGTCCCGAACCCACAGCTCGTCATACCGGACGGCCGCACTCGTCAACGTGACGTCCTGCTCGATCCCATCTGGAGTAACCATGCCCCGAGCATGCGCGTCAAGGCTCCCTGACGTCAAGCCCTCCTGACGTCCTCCCGAGGACATGCCGGCCCTTGACCTCGGGCGGGAGACGGGCAGACTGGCACGGTGGTCAAGTCGCTGCGTCCCCAGAACTACAACGAGGTCTTGTACGTCGGGCACTTCTTCCGCAAGGGCGTGCCCGTCCTCATGGACCTGACCGACCTGCCGGACGCCGAGGCCAAGCAGCTGGTCGACTTCGCGACCGGCCTCGTCTTCGGCCGCGGCGGCGCCCTCGACCGCGTCGACCGAAAGCTCTTCCTCCTCCAGCCCTAGGCCGTGGCGTGGTTGAGGACCAGGCCGGGGTGGGGCCAGTTCTCGATCTTGAGGAGCTGGCCGGTGCTGGAGGCGGTCACGTAGGCGGTTCGCATGTCCTCGCCGCCCCAGGTGATGTTGGTGATGCCCGGGTCGTTGTCGACGTTGATGTCCACGAAGCGGACCAGGTCGCCCTTGGGGCTGACGATCGAGATGCCTGCGTGGACCATGGAGGCGACGCAGACATTGCCGTGGCCGTCCACGCCCAGGGAGTCGAAATTGGTGTAGTCGGGGGCCGTGTAGAGGAAGTTGCCGCCGCCCGAGCCGCCGAGTGACCTGCCGCCCTTGATCTCGCCGGGGGCGGTGACGTCCCACCACCAGACGCGGGCCGTGTAGGTCTCGCTGACGTAGAGGCGCTTGCCGTCGGGAGACAGGCCGATGCCGTTGGGGCCCTCCATGCCGGCGGCGATCATTTCGATGGACGAGCCGTCCGGTTCGGCGTAGAAGAGGCGGCCCTTGTCGCCGGTGACGCCGTCGCTCTTGCCGTAGTCGGTGAAGTAGATGCCGCCGTGGGCGTCGATGACGAGGTCGTTGGGGCCGCGCAGGCCGTCGGAGTAGAGGGTCTCGACCGAGCCGTCGGAGAGGTCGACGGCCTGGATGCTGCCGCTCTTGTAGTCGTCCGGGATGCCGCCGGCGAAGACGAAGCCGCCGACCTCGAAGCGGTTGAGGCCGCCGGAGTTGGCGATGTAGACGCGTCCGTCCGGGCCCAGTGCCGAGCCGTTCGGGCCGCCGCCCGTTTCGGCGGCGATGGACGTGGTGCCGTCCGGCCTGACGCGGGTCAGGGTGCCGCGGTGCAGCTCGACGACCAGAACGTCGCCGTTGGGGAGGACGGTCGGTCCTTCCGGGAACATCAGGCCGTCGGCCAGCTTGGTGATCTTCAATCTCTTTCCTTCATGCCTGGACCCCCAGCAGCGATCTGAGGGTCAGGCCATCTCGCGGAGGATGCGGCGGGCGGTGCTCTGGATGTGGACCTCGTCCGGGCCGTCGTAGACGCGGGCCTCGCGGGCGTGGCGGTACATGCGGGAGAGGGGCGTGTCGTCGGTGAGGCCGGCGGCGCCGTGGACCTGGACGGCCCGGTCGATGACGTTGTGCAGCATGCGGGCGCCGACGACCTTGATGGCGCCGATCTCGATGCGTGCATTCGCCCCAAGGCTATGGCTGCCCGCGTCGATCTGCTCGGCGGCCTGGAGGGTGAGGAGGCGGGACGACTGGATCTCGGTGTAGGAGTCGAAGACGTGCTGTTGCATGAGCTGCTTCGCGGAGAGCGGCTCGCCGAAGGCGACTCGGGTGCCCAGGCGGGCGCACATCAGTTCGAAGGCGCGCTGGGCCTGGCCCAGCCAGCGCATGCAGTGGAAGATGCGGCCGGGGCCCAGGCGGTCCTGGGCGATGACGAAGCCGTGGCCGCGCGGGCCGAGCAGGTTGTCGGCCGGGACGCGGACGTCGTCGTAGGCGACTTCGTAGTGGCCGCCGTTGATGCCCAGGACGGGTGTTTCCCGGACGATTCGGTATCCCGGTGTGTCGGTCGGGACGACGATCATGCTGAACGAGCGGTGCGGGGGCGTGCCCTCGGGCTCGGTGCGGCACATGACCGTTGTGTAGGCGGCTTGGGCGGCGCCTGTGGTGAACCATTTGCGGCCGCTGATGACCCAGTGGTCGCCGTCCAGGACGGCCTTTGTCTGGAGTTGGGTGGGGTCTGAGCCCGCGTAATCGGGTTCGGTCATGGCGAAGCTCGGGGAGACCTCGCCGGCGACCATCGGGGCCAGGTAGCGCTCACGCCAGCGGGGGCTCGCGTACTTGTGCAGCATCAGCGAGTCCTGGAGGGTGAACGTGCCCAGGGCGAGCTGGCCCCATTCGCTGCGTCCCTGCACCTCGTTGACGTAGACGTAGTCGAGGAACGGCAGGCCGCCGCCGCCGAGTTCGGTCGGGTGGCCGAGCGCCCAGAGGCCCTCGGCCTTCGCCTCCTCGCGGAGTTGCCGGAGTTTCTCGCGGTCGCCGGCGTTGAGGGCGGTTTCGGCCGGTTCGACGCGTTCGGTGATGAAGGCGTGCACGGCGTCCCGGACGTCGCGGACCCGGTCGGGCACGGGGAAGAGCATCAGCGCTCCCCGGACAGGTCGGCCGAGATGTCGCGGTTGCCGTAGCCCTCGGGCGCCGCGACCTCGGTGATCGGCTCGGGACGGTCGTCGAATTCCAGGCGGAGCGCGCGGGACATCGTCGCGTGCATGTCGTACATGCAGGTGATGTAGGTGAGCTGCAGGATCTCCTTGTCGGAGAGGTGCTCCTTGAGCTTCTCGAATACCGCGTCAGGTGTGCGGCCGCCGTCCAGGACGAGGCAGTCGGTGTAGGCGAGGACCGCTCGTTCCAGGGGTGAATAGCAGTCGGCCGTCTGCCAATGGGGAATGGACTCGATTTTCGCCTCGTCCATTCCGAGGGCGCGCATCTGCTTGCAGTGCTGGGAGAACACGAACTGGCTGCCGCGCGCCCAGCCCGCCCGGCACTGGCCCAGTTCGCGCAGCACGGGGTCGAGGTCGGCGTTCCGGTAGAGCGAGAAGCCGCGGACGGCGTGCCGGAACACGTCGGGGGACTGGGCGAACACCGTCCACCAGTCGCCGGGCGAGCCGGTCGCGGTGCCGTGGTCGACGGCCGGGTCGCGGTCGGGTGCGAAGAGTTTGTCGTAGAAGAAGAGGATGCGCTCGTCGGTGACTTCGGCGCGGGGAACCTCACGCAGTCGGGGCATGCTGCTCCTTCGGGGCGGTGCGGTCGGCGTCGGTCTTGGGTTCGTGGGAGACGTCGGATTCGTCGAACGTCCGGGTCCAGCAGGCGAATTCGAGGAGGATTCCGTCCGGGTCCTGGAAGTAGAAGGAGCGGACGAACACCCCGTCGTGCATTTCACTGGCGACGGTCGCCGGGCTGTCGTCGTGGTTCAGGATGGGGCTGACCGTGACGCCCTTCTCCTTGAGCCGCTTCCGGTACTCCTCGAACTTCTCGGGCGGGACGTGGAAGGCGACGTGGTTCATCGACCCGACCGCGCTGACGAGTTCGCCCTGCTCCGGGCGTCCGGCCGGGGCGGAGATCCCGGGGACGCCGTCCGGCGAGTTCGGGAACCAGAAGAACGCCACGCAGTCGCCGCCGCCGCAGTCGAAGAAGAAATGCTGGCCCATGTCGCCGGGCAGGTCCAGCGTCTTGATGAGCGGCATTCCGAGGACGCCGGAGTAGAAGTCGATGGTGCGCTTCATGTCGGACGACACGAGCGCCAGATGGTTGATTCCGCCGAGTTCGAACTCGGTGTTGCTCATGAGACCTCCTTGAATCGGGATCGCAGGTCGCGTTTCAGGACCTTGCCGGCGACGTTGCGGGGAAGTTCGCCGACGAACTCGATGCGGCGCGGCACCTTGTAGCCGCCGAGATGCTCGCGGGCGAACGCGATCACGTCGTCCGCGTCCAGCGCCTCGCGCGCCACGACGGCCGCGCAGACCGCCTCGCCCCAGCGCGGGTCGGGGACGCCGAACACGGCCGCGTCCGCGATCGCCGGATGCCGGTACAGCACCTGCTCGACCTCGCGGGACGCCACGTTCTCCCCGCCCGTGATGATCATGTCCTTGATGCGGTCGACGATGTAGACCATGCCCTCCGCGTCCCGCCGGACGACGTCGCCGGTGCGGAACCAGCCGTCCCGGAACGCGGCGGCGGTCAGTTCGGGCTCGCGCCAGTAGCCGCGCATCACCTGGTCGCAGCGGACGACCATCTCGCCGGGCTCGCCGTCCTGGACGTCCCGGAAGTCCTCGTCCACGACGCGGACGTCGGCGAGGTCCATGACGCGGCCGGCGGCGGCGAGCAGGTGCGTCTCCCCGGCGGCGGCGCGGCGGTGCTCGGCGATCCCGAAGTGCAGGATGTTGCCGCCCAGCTCGCTCATCCCCATGCCCTGGTAGAAGTCGCAGCCGAGGACGTCCATCCCGCGGCGCAGCACCTCGGCCGGGATCGCGGACGCGCCGTACCCGATCGCCTCCAGCGTGCCGAGATCATGCTTCTCGATCCCGCGATGCGAGAGCAGGAACGCGATCATCGTCGGCGCGAGGCCCGTCTGCGTGATCTTCCAGTCGGCGACCAGCCGCAGGAACGTGTCGTTGTCGTAGGACCGGACGATCCCGACCGTGGCCGCCCGCAGGTGGTACACGACGGCCGTGTAGCCGCCGACGTGGCAGAGCGGGAAGCAGAACAGGAACCGCGTCGCGTCCGGGATCTCCCAGTGCGCGACCGAGCTGATCACGCCGGTGACCAGGTTGCGGTGGCTGAGCATGACGCCCTTGGGCGTGCCGGTCGTCCCGCTGGTGTAGACGAGCCAGGCGACGGAGTCCTCGTCCACGCGCGGCGGCTCGGTGGCGGGCGCCTGCCCGACCAGGTCGAGGTAGTCGTCGTCCAGGTTCAGGACGACCTTCACCGACGGCATCGCGTCGCGGAGCGCGGCCATCGCCTCGACGTACTCGCTGCTCACGAGCAGCACCGACGCCTGCGCGTGGTCGACGAGGCCCGCGATCTCGGACGGGTGGAGCCGGTGGTTGAGGAAGGTCAGCGCCATCCCGGCCGCCGGGACGCCGTAGTACAGATCGAAGTATTCAGGACGGTTCCCGGACAGCACGGCCACCCGGTCGCCCGGCTCGGCGACCGTCAGCAGCGCGTTCGCCGTGCGCCGGACATTGTCCCTGAGCTGGGCGAACGTGATCTCGCGGTGCTCGAACAGGACGGCGGCGCGCTCGGGATGCTTGCGCGCCGCGTACTCGACGATGTCGTTGATCAGCATGGACGCCTCGCCATACGGCCCCCTGGAAGTTGACTTGACAGTCATATCAATTTCCTCGATGCTCGGATACTGTTCCTCCTGACATCGGATTGTCAACACCCCCCGGGCGAAAGGAACCACGCGATGCGGGACGATCCCGGCGGCCAGCCGCTCACCGAACGCGGCGCCCGGACCAGGGAGCGTCTCCTCACGGCCGCCCGCGAGGTCTTCGAGGAGCACGGCTTCCTGGAGACCCGCGTCGCGCACATCACCCGGCACGCCCGTGTCGCCTACGGGTCCTTCTACACCTACTTCCCGTCGAAGGAGGCGGTGTTCCTGGAGGTCGCGGACCGCCTGTTCGCGGACATGACGGACCATGACCTCGTCCCGTCCGCCGGGCCGGCCCCGGCCGCGCGCATCCGCCGCGCCAACCGCGCCTACTACGAGGCGTATCTGCGGAACGCGAAGATGATGGCGATCATCGAGCAGGTCGCGACGTTCAACGCCGAGTTCCAGGAGTTGCGGCGCAAGCACCGCGCCGCCTCGGCGGAACGCTCCGCGAAGGCGATCGCCCGCTGGCAGCGCGCGGGGTTCGTCCCGTCCGACCTCGACGCGGAGATGGCCTCCCGCGCCCTCGCCGCGATGGTGGACCATTCGCTGTACCTGTGGCTCGTCCAGGGCAACGACCCCCCGGGCACCGACCGCCTCCTGGACACCCTGGACACTCTGACCGTGCGCGCCCTCGGCCTGCCGTCCTGACGAAGGAGATCCGTGGAACTCGCCGACCGCTTCATGACCGCCATCACCTCGGGAGACACCGACGCGCTCCGCGCGATCTACGCGCCGGACGCGCGGATCTGGCACAACGGGGACGCCGCCGAGCAGAACGTCGACGACAACCTCCGCACCCTCCGCTGGCTGTCCCGCAACCTGCGCGACTTCCGCTACGAGGAGATCCGGCGCGACCCCTTGCCGGACGGCTACGTCCAGCGGCACGTCCTGCGCGGAAACCTCCCCGACGGAACACGGGTCGAGCTGCCCACCTGCCTGTTCGCCACCATTTCCGACGGCCGGATCACGCGCATCGAGGAGTACGCCGACAGCCGCGGCAGCGACCCGCTCCGCGACCTCGCCGCCGCCCAGCGCGCGGCCCGCGCATGACCGCCGTGGAGGCCGCGCTGGCGGCCCGCCTGAACGCGGAGATCACCGGCCTGCGCCGCCTCTCCGGCGGCGCCAGCCGCGAGACCTGGTCGTTCGACGCCGACGGCCGCGCCCTGATCCTGCGCCGCGACCCGCCGGGTTCACCCGACCCGACCGCGATGGCCCGCGAGGCCGCCCTCCTCGCCTCGGCCGCCGACGCCGGCGTCCCCGTCCCGGCCCTGGCCGACCACGGCGACGACCTGGCCGGCTCGCCATACCTGATCATGGAGCGCCTACCAGGCGAAACAATCCCTCGCCGCCTCCTCCGCGAAGACCGCCCCGGCCTGGCCCGCGAACTGGGCGCGATCCTGGCCCGCCTCCACACGATGCAACCCGTCCCGGACCTCCCCGACGCCGACCCGCTGGACGCCCTCACCGAGCACTACACGAACTTCGAACCCCGCCCCGCCGTCGAACTGGCCCTTCGCTGGCTGAACGACAACCGTCCACCAGCCTCAGACCGTCGGACGGTCGTCCACGGCGACTTCCGCAACGGCAACCTGATGATCGACGGCACCACCGTCCGAGGCGTCCTCGACTGGGAGCTGACCCACCTGGGCGACCCGGCCGAAGACCTGGGCTGGCTCTGCACCAAAGCCTGGCGCTTCGGCTCCCCGCACCCCGTAGGAGGCTTCGGCCCCCGCGAAGACCTCCTCGCCGGCTACGCCTCTGCCGGAGGCACCCCGCCCACCCCGGAAGAACTCCACTGGTGGGAGGTCTACGGCACCCTCCGCTGGACGATCCTGTGCCGCCACCAGGCCGAGCGCTACCTGAACGGCTCGGACCCGTCCATCGAGTACGCCGTCCTAGGCCGCAAGGTCTGCGAACAGGAACACGACCTACTCCTGGCCATGGGCCTAACCGAACCCAAAACCGTCCAAGACCCCTTGGAAAAGGCCCAGCCGACCGAAACACCCCCACACGACCGCCCAGACGCGCAAGCCCTCATCGAGGCAGTAGGCACGTTCCTCCTCCAGGCAGACCAACCCGACGACCGCCTACGCTTCCACGCCCGAGTAGCCGCCGCGGCCCTGGCCATAGCCCGCCGAGAACTCCTCCTAGGCGAAACCCACAAGGCCGCCCACGAGCAACGCCTCCGCAACCTCAACTGCGAATCAGACACAGACCTGGCCAAGGCCATCCGCGAAGGCAGCCTAGACACCCGCATGGACGAGGTGACCGAGGCAGTAAGAGCCTCGATCATCGACAAACTCACAGTCGCCAACCCTCGCCACCTATCCCTCCCCGGCGCCTGACCACCACCGGTCGCAAGCACGCACGGCGAACGGTTCGAGGCCATGATGAGGTGTGCTGAACAGCCGCGTACTGGGAGTGGACGCCTGTGCTGGCGGATGGGTGGGCATCGCGCTGAGTAACGGGCCGGCCGTCGCCTACTTCGCGCATCACATCGAGACCCTGGTCACCGCAGCCGACCAGGCCGGGAAAGTCGACGTGATCGCGATCGACATGCCGATCGGCCTGCCGGACGACGGCGTCCGGGAAGCGGACGAGTGCGCGCGCAAGGAGCTCGGCCCCCGCCGTTCGACCGTGTTCATCACGCCGGTGCGGCGGGCGTTCGAAGGCGCGACGCACGCCGAGGCCAACGAGATCAACCGGGAGATCACCGGGAAGGGCATCTCGGCCCAGGCTTTCGCGCTCAAGGGCAAAGTCCTGGAGGTCGACGAGTGGGTCCGGCGGTCACGGTCGCGCCGGATCGTCGAGGTCCATCCCGAGTTGAGCTTCGCCGAACTGGGCGATGGGCCTCTGGACACCACCAAGGCGAGCTGGGCCGGCATGGAGAAACGCCGGGGCCTGCTGGCCGGGGCGGGCATCGTCCTCGAAGGGGACCTCGGCACAGCCGGGAGGAAGGCGCGGGTCGATGACGTTCTCGATGCCGCGGCCGCCGCCTGGACGGCTCGGCGGGTGGCGCTGGGGGAGGCGCGTTGCCTTCCGGCGGAGCCGTACGCCTCCAGTGACGGCGTCCCCTGTGCCATCTGGGCCTAGGTGAGGTGGTACTTCATGCCCATGTGGGAGGGGCGGAAGCCTATTTTCTGGTAGAAGCGGATGGCGTCGGGGCGCTGGCGGTCGGTGGTGAGCTGGACCACGCGGCAGCCGCGGGCTCGGGCCTGGTCGATGGCCCAGTTGATCATTAGCTGGCCGACGCCGGCGCCGCGTTGTTCGGCGGCCACGCGGACGCCCTCGATCTGGGCGCGCTCGCCGCCGGTGTAGGTGAGGCCGGGGATGTAGGTGAGCTGGAGGGTGCCGGCGAGGTCGCCCGCGACCTCGGCGACGATCACCGCGTTGTTGGGGTCCTTCTCGATCGCGGCGAAGGCGGTGAAGTAGGCCTCCGGGATCTCCTCTCCCGGTGTTTCGCGGGTGGATCCGAGGGGATCGTCGGCGAGTAGCCGGACGATCTGCGGAAGATCGGCCGCCGTCGCCTCGCGGAAGGTCACTTCTTGATCACGCTGCACACCTCCCAGGTTATCCGGCCGCTAAGTTGCAACGTTCACGTATGTCTTGTAGTACTACGGGTTGTAGTACTACGTTGAGTGGAGACCACCCCCGCCGAGCCGGAAACCGCACGGTGGTCTCGTCGCGGCGCAGGGAGAAGCCAATGCACAGCAACGAGAACAACGAGAACGAGGAGCACTGGACCGACCACGCCATCTGCCGTGGTGCCGATCCCGACCTGTTCTTCCCGATCGGCTACTCGGCGGAGGTGCTCCAGGAGCAGCAGGACGCCGCCAAGGCGATCTGCGCGAACTGCCCGGTGATCGCCGAGTGCCTCACCTGGGCGCTGAAGGTCGGCGAGCCCGACGGCATCTGGGGCGGGACGACCCCGGAGGAGCGCCGCTACCTGCGCCGGACGGCCGACGCCCCGGTCCGCAAGCCGCTGCCCGTCATCGTGGTGCGCGGCGACGCGTCCGAGTCGGAGCACGCGTCGGCGGCCTAGGGGAGCAGGGCCACCTTCCCCACGACGCGGCGGTTCAGCAGGTCGTCCAGCACCTCGGCCGCTGAGGCGAGAGGTGCCGTGCGGGGCGGCACCGGGGTGAGGTCTCCCTTCGCGACCATGGCGAGGAGTTCGTCGAGCAGGGCGCGCTGGTCCCGCGGGTTCCGCATCGACCAGGCGCCCCAGTCGACGCCGACGATCGCGCGGTTGCGCAGCAGGACCTGGTTCAGCGGGAGGGACGGGATGTCCCCGGACGCGAACCCGATCACGACGTAGCGGCCCTGTTCGCGCAGTGCGCGCAGGGCGGGGTCGGCGAGTGCGCCGCCGACCGGGTCGTAAACGATGTCGACGCCGCCGTCCGACCAGGCGCGGGCCGTTGTCTTGATGTCTTCGGTGCTGGACACCGTCTCGTCGGCGCCCGCGTTGCGGGCGGCTTCCTGTTTGGCCGGTGTTGACGCGGCGGCCAGGACTCGGGCGCCCAGAGTTTTCGCGACCTGGATCGCGGCCAGGCCCACGCCGCCGCCGGCGCCCAGGACCAGTACGGTTTCGCCTGGTTGCAGGTTCGCGCGGTCGCGGAGGGCGAACAGGGCCGTGCAGTAGCTCTGCGTGAATGTGGCGGCGCGTGGGAAGTCGAGGGCGTCCGGGATCGGGACGGCGGAGGCGGCGGGGACCGCCACGCGCGTCGCGAAGCCGCCCAGGCCGCACATCGCCAGGACGCGTTCGCCCGAGGGAAGCGTGCCCGCCACCTCGCTGCCCGGGACGAAAGGCAGCGGTGGCTTGATCTGGTACCGGCCCTGGACGAAGAGGGCGTCCACGTAGTTGACGCCGGCGGCCTCCACGGTGACGAGGACGTGGCCGGGGCCGGGGGTGGGGGCGCCGGTGTCCTTGACGACCACCGAGCCGAGTTCTTCGCAGATCGCTGCACGCATCCGTCCACTATGCCGGAAACGCCCGATGGCACCTTCCGGCCGCCCCGGTCGTTGACCAGGCAGGGACGTCCAGACTTACGGTGGAGAACATGAGCTACACCCCCGACCGGCAACGTTCCGATGAGCTGGCGAAGCACGGCGTGCGCGCGCTGTCGTCGGCGATCCTGATCGTTTCGGTGACCGCGGTGATGTGGGTCCTGGAGGCGTTCGACTACACGACCAACGGCTGGCTCGACCGGTTCGGCATCCAGCCGCGCGACGTGGACGATCTTCCGGACATCTTCACCGCCCCGTTCATGCACGCCGGCTTCGGGCACCTCATGGCCAACACGCTCCCGTTCCTCATCCTCGGGTTCATCGCGGCCGCGCGCGGCATCGGCAAGTTCCTCGCCGCCAGCCTGATCATCATCGTGGTCGGCGGGCTCGGGGTGTGGTTCCTCAGCTCGGCGAACACGCTCGGATCCAGCATCCTGATCTTCGGGTTCTTCGGCTACCTGGTCGGGCGCGGCATCTTTGAGCGGCGGCTGCTCGACATCGGCATCGCGGTCGCCGTCGTCGCCGTCTACGGGACGATGATCTTCGGCGTGATCCCCGGCGACCCCGGCATCTCGTGGCAGGGCCACCTGTTCGGGCTGATCGGCGGCGTCCTCGCGTCCTGGTTCCTGCGCCGCACCTAGTTCGGGCGGACGGTGACGTCGGAGACGACCGCGTCGCGGGAGGTCTCAAGCGCGGCCACCAGGACGCGGGCCACGGTTCCCGGCGCGGCGAAGTCGTCCTCGGCGTAAGGGTGGCCTTCCTGTGCGCGCACCCTGCGCTGCATCTCCGTGGCCGTCCGTCCCGGGTAGACGGTCGTGACGCGTAGGGACGACTCCTCGGCGCGCAGCGAATCGGCCAGTGCGCGCAGGCCGAACTTGCTCGCGGCGTATGCCGACCATTCGGGGTTGGCGCGCAGGCCGGCCGTGGAGTTCACGAAGACCACGTGGCCTTCGGCGGCGCGCAACGCGGGCAGGAGCAGGCGGGTCATCTCGGCCGCGGACACCAGGTTGACCGACAGGTGCTCCATCCACTCGTCGGCCTCCAGTTCGGCGACCGGTGACAGGTGCACCATGCCCGCCGCGTGGACGACGCCGTCCAGCCGCTCGGGCAGCCCGGCCGCCGCCAGCGACGCCTCGATGCGGCGCGGCTCCGTCAGGTCGAGCGGGATCGTGGTGATGGACGCGTTGCGCGGCGGCGACGCCACGGCGCCCGGGTTGATGAGCTGGGTGGCGGCGTGCGCGTCGGACGCCAGCGTCTTGGTGAGGGTTTCGAGCCGCTCGGGGGAGCGGCCGGTGAGGATCAGGTCATGCCCGCGCTCGCGCAGCAGCTCGGCGACCGCCGTCCCGATGCCGCCCGTCGCCCCCGTGATCAGATACGTGCCCATGGAGTCCCATTCTCGTTGATCCCTACCCCGGTGGACGCCCCGGGCGGCGGGTTGGTTCGGACGCGGGTCAGTTCGGACGCAGCACGCGCGTCACGCCCGCGATCAGCGCGGTCGCCAGCACCCAGCCCGTGGTGACGAGCCCGTACGCCACCCAGCGCGACCAGTTCACCGCGTCGTACGACAGCTGCTGCCCGAACGTGTCGAGCGGGATCAGCAGGTCGAGCGTGTAGATCAGCGCGTGGAAGGCGGGCAGCTCGTCGCCCGGCTTGACCGGCCGGGGATGCTCGATCGAGAACACCGTCGTCCCGGTGGCCAGCAGCGCCGCGAACCATGCGAACGCGAGCCAAGGCCGGTAGCCGAACCCGACCGTCCAGTCGAGCAGGTGGTTCCACGCCTTGGCGACCGGGTGCAGGCGACGGCGGCGGGCCCGCAGCTTGGCGAGCTGCACCTTCCGCGCCACGTCGTCGGAGCCGATGCTGTGGTACCAGGCGGCGAGCTGCTCGTACGGCTGGAGGTGGAACTCCTTGTCCCGCGACACCCAGCTGAGCCGGTCCTTGAAGTCGGCGCCGCGCAACGTCTGGTACGACATGCCGTTCAGGTACAGCTCGTCCGGCCAGACGGACGGATGGTCCATGATCAGGTCGATCCGGGAGTAGGACAGCGACACCCGGCCCTGGATCTTCTCGTCCGGCCAGAGGAGCAGCTCGTCCGCCACGATGTGGCTGGCGTGCAGCGCCATCCGGGACGGGTCGGTGGCGTCCAGGCGCGCCCGGGAGAACGACAGGATGCCGTTGAAGCGGGCGCTGCGCAGCCGGACGGTGCCGAGCGCGGTGAAGCCGTTGCTGAACTCGGCGGCGTCCTCGACCACCATGTTCTGCGCGTCCAGCGCGATCCGCCCGGGGTTGGACAGCGTGGTGCGTTCCATGAACAGGCCGCCGTTCATCCGCGCCCCGACGAACCGGACGCCGCCGGTGATCTCGGCGTCGCGGATGAACGTGCCGACGTCCACGACGAGCCCGCCGCTGAAGATCGCCCACCGGTTCGGGCCGGACGCGGTGATGCGCGTCCCGTTCATCCGGAGGCCGCCGCTGAGCTGCGCCCTCGGCAGCCGCACCTCGCCGTCGATGTGCGACCCGGACAGGCTGAGATAGCCGTCGGCGCGCAGTCCGCCGCCGTCGAAGCCCGGCATCCGGCAGCCGGACAGCCGCAGCTGGCGGGTCTCGGCGTTGGAGAAGTCCGGTTCCTCGACGAGCCGGCAGTCCTCCAGCCGCAGCTCGTGCTCGACGGTGCCGCCGGTCACGTCCAGCTGACCCGTGACGTAGGCGCCGCGGAGCCGGACGGCCGCGACCGCGCCCGCCCGGGTGTCGCAGGCGCCCAGCAGCAGCTTGGTGATGATCTCGGCGCGGACGATCCGGTCGGGGTCGGGGCCGGCGGGGCAGCCGTCGCCGAGGACGACGGTGGCGCCGGTCGGGAACGCGGCCCACAGGCGCCGTTCCGCGTCGTTCAGTCCGGGGGGCTGGGGCACGGAACCTCTTTCCACGCGGCGATCCCCTCCGCGATCAAGATCGCGGAGGGGATCCCATGATGGCGTCTAGAAGAAGCCGCGGCGACGGCCGGCCTCCTGCAGGAAGCCGTCGAGCTGCCGCTCCCAGTCGGTGTGGTCGACGCTCGCGTAGTCGACGGTGAACCGGCTGAACGCGTCGTGCCCCTCGGTGAACACGCCGCCGCGCTTGTCCAGCTCCAGCACGACCTCCATGGAGTGCGGGTTCGACACGAACGTCACTTCGAGCTGCTTGATGCCGCGCGCGTACTGGCCCGGCGGGTAGAACTCGATCTCCTGGTAGAACGGCAGCTCCTGGTGGACGCCCCAGATGCGGCCCTTCTCGCAGTCGGCGTTGCGGAACTGGAAGCCGAGGTTGGAGAACGCCGCGAGGATGCGCTCCTGCGCGGGCAGCGGGTGGACGGCGATGGGGTCGAGGTCGCCCGGGTCGAGCGCCCCCGCGACCTCCAGCTCGGTCGCGATGCCGACGGTGGTGCCGCGCAGCGGGTGCCCGTACATGTGGGTGAGCGGCGCCTCCCACGGGATGGGCATCTGGAACGGGATGCTGTGGCGCATGCCCTGCTGGAGGCTGAACCCGCCCGCCACGGGCATCTTGGCGTACTCCAGGTTCTGGTTGTACTCGTTGTCGCCGGACTCGACCTCGACCTTGGTGCGGAGGGCGAGGTTCACCGACTTGATGTCGGAGTTGTACTCGCCGCCGATGATGGTGACCTCGCCGGTCACGACGCCGCCCGGCGTCGTGTTCGGGTCGTGCAGGATCGTTTCGATCGACGGGCCGCCGATGCCCATCGCCTGCCGCAGCTTCTTGAAGACCAAGGTCCGGTCCCTCCCGTGTACGAGCACTCGCCGCGCTCTTCTCGTCCCATAGACGTTGTTACGGGAGATTACGTTCCGAGGAAACTGCTGTGACCTGGCAATGGCCGGGTTTTGTGGCCGTGTGCGGCCGTCCGGGGGCCTTGCGGTGGGGCGCGGTCAGTGCCCGCCGCCTCGGGCGGGGTTCAGTGCCCGCCTCCGGCGAGGTTCAGGCCGATGACGCCGAGGATGATGAACGCCAGCGCGACGATCTTGACTACCGAGACCTGGTCGCCCATGACGAGCATGCCGAGCGCGGCCGTCCCGACCGCCCCGATGCCCACCCAGACGGCGTACGCGGTGCCGACGTCGAGGTTCTTCAGCGCCAGGCTGAGCAGCCCGAAGCTGGTCACGGCGAACACGAGGAAGCCGGCGGACGGCAGCGGCTCGGTGAAGCCCTTGCTGCCCTTGAGGCAGAGGGCCATGGCGACCTCGAAGAGGCCGGCGACGATGACGAGGATCCAGGGCATGATCGCGCTCCCGGTACGAGACGACGGTTTGCATGCGTCGTCTTGGCTTTCCGGGTACGGCGCACCTCGTCCGGGAGGGGCGCGGCCCCTCACCACCACCAACGCCCCACTCCCCCCGCCCGTTCCCGTTGACTTGCGGAGTGTTGTTGTTATGGGACGGCGGATGACAACAACACGCCGCAAGTCAACGAGGGGTTAGGAGCGGCCCAGCGCGCGGTACTCCCAGCCCGCTTTGCGCCATTGGGCGGCGTCGAGCGCGTGCCGTCCGTCGACGATCCGGCGGTGCCGGACGACCTGGGCCAGCGCCGCCGGGTCGACCTCCCGGAAGTCCGACCATTCGGTCAGCAGGACGACGACGTCCGCGTCCTGCGCGACGTCCATCGCGCTGTCGCCGTACCGCAGCTCGGGGAACGCGGTGCGCGCGTTGCCGAGCGCGGCCGGGTCGTAGACGCGGACGTCTCCGCCGAGGCCGTGCATCGTGCGCGCCACGTCCAGCGCGGGCGCGTCCCGGATGTCGTCGGAGTTGGGCTTGAACGCCGCGCCCCACGCGGCGATGCGCCGGCCGGTGAAGTCGCCGCCGAGCAGCTCCCGGACGAGGTCGACCGTGCGGGCGCGGCGGCGCCGGTTGATGTCGTCCACCTGGCGCAGGAACGACACGGCCTGGCCGACGCCGATCTCCTCGGCGCGGTGCGCGAACGCGCGAATGTCCTTGGGCAGGCAGCCACCGCCGAAGCCGAGGCCCGGTTTGAGGAACTTGCCGCCTATGCGGTCGTCCAGCGCGAGCGAGTCGGCGAGATCTTTGACGTCGGCGCCGACCGCCTCGCAGACCTCCGCCATCGCGTTGATGTAGGAGATCTTGGTGGCGAGGAAGGAGTTGGCGGCGACCTTGACCAGCTCGGCGGTCGCGAGGTCGGTGCGGACGACCGGGGTCCCGAGGTCGAGGACGGGCTTGAACGCCGCGCGCAGCCGCTCGTCCGCCCAGTCGGAGGTGACGCCGAAGACCAGCCGGTCGGGGCGCAGCGTGTCGTCGACGGCGAAGCCCTCGCGCAGGAACTCGGGGTTCCACGCCAGCTCGACCGCTTCGCCGGCGGGCGCCAGTTCCTGCACGACGCCGGTGAGCCGCTGCGCCGTCCCGACCGGCACGGTGGACTTGCCGACGACGAGGGCGCGGCGGCGCAGGTGCGGGGCGAGGGCGCGGAGGGCGGCGTCCACGTAGGTCAGGTCGGCGGCGTCCGAACCGGTCTGCTGGGGCGTCCCCACGCACACGAAGTGGACGTCGCCGAAGGCGCCGGCCTCCTCGAACGAGGTGGTGAACCGGAGCCGGCCGGAGTCCAGCGCCTTGGTGAGCAGCTCGGGCAGCCCGGGCTCGAAGATCGGGACCTCGCCGGACGCCAGCCGGTCGATCTTGGCCTGGTCGACGTCCACGCCGAGGACCTCGAAGCCCAGCACGGCCATGCAGATGGCGTGCGTGGCGCCGAGGTAGCCGGTCCCGATGACGGTCAGCCGCGGGATCTCGGGCTCCTCCTTCATGTGCACCTCCTCGTGCCTCACGATGTTCACGCCCCCGGTCGATCTTCCCACCACGCCCCGGCGGCGCGCGGTAGGGGCTGCTGCCCGATTCGCGCACCTCGTCCGACCTTGTGAGTTGCGTCACGCGGGACGTCCGGACGTGATATCGATGTGTCCTGAGTCCCCCCGATCCGGTCGGTTTGAGTGGTTGCCACTGGTTACTAGCGGGTAGCATGATGTTGAGTTACTAACCAGTACGCAGCGGGACCTGCCGGTCTCCGCCGAACCAGACGGAGTCTCGAATGGGGCACTACAAGAGCAACCTCCGGGACCTGGAGTTCAACCTCTTCGAGGTGTTCAGGCGCCAGGACCTCCTCGGCAGCGGCCCGTACGCGGAACTGGACGAGGACACCGTGCGCAGCATCCTGGACGAGGTGAACCGGCTGGCCGAGGGCCCGCTGGCCGACTCGTTCGAGGACGCCGACCGCCACCCGCCGAAGTTCGACCCCGCCGCCGGCACCGTCGAGATGCCGGAGAGCTTCAAGAAGTCGTACAAGGCGTGGATGGACGCCGAGTGGTACCGGCTCGACCTGGTCCCCGAGTTCGGCGGCAGCGGCGCGCCGCGCTCCCTCACCTGGGCCGTCGCCGAGCAGGTACTGGGGGCCAACCCGGCCGTCTACATGTTCTCCTCCGGCCCCGGTTTCGCCCAGATCCTGTGGCACATCGGCACGCCCGAGCAGAAGAAGTTCGCCGAGCTGGCCCTTGAGCGGAAGTGGGGCGCCACGATGGTGCTGACCGAGCCGGACGCGGGCTCCGACGTCGGCGCCGGGCGAGCCAAGGCCGTCCAGCAGCCGGACGGCACCTGGCACATCGAGGGCGTCAAGCGCTTCATCACCTCGGCCGAGCACGACATGTCCGAGAACATCTTCCACCTGGTGCTGGCCCGCCCCGAGGGCGCCGGCCCCGGCACCAAGGGCCTGTCGATGTTCCTCGTCCCCAAGTACCTGGTGGACGTCGAGACCGGTGAGCTGGGCGAGCGCAACGGTGCCTACGTCACCAACGTCGAGAAGAAGATGGGCCTCAAGGTCTCCACGACCTGCGAGCTGACCTTCGGCGAGAAGCACCCCGCCGTCGGCTACCTGGTCGGCGACGTGCACGAGGGCATCAAGCAGATGTTCCTCGTCATCGAGTACGCCCGGATGATGGTCGGCACCAAGGCCATCGCGACCCTGTCGACCGGCTACCTGAACGCGCTGGAGTACGCCAAGGAGCGCGTGCAGGGCGCGGACATGACGCAGATGACGGACAAGACCGCCCCGCGCGTCACGATCACCCACCACCCGGACGTCCGGCGCAGCCTCATGACGCAGAAGGCGTACGCCGAGGGCATGCGCGCGCTCGTCCTGCTCACCGCGTCCTACCAGGACGCCGTGCAGATCGCCGAGCACGAGGGCCGCAGGGACGAGCAGGCCGAGAAGATCAACGACCTGCTGCTGCCGATCGTCAAGGGCTTCGGCTCGGAGCGCGCCTACGCGCTGCTCGGCGCCGAGTCACTGCAGACCCTCGGGGGGTCCGGCTTCCTGCAGGACTACCCGATCGAGCAGTACATCCGCGACTCCAAGATCGACACCCTCTACGAGGGCACCACCGCGATCCAGGGCCAGGACCTGTTCTTCCGCAAGATCCTCCGGGACAACGGCGAGACCCTGAAGGCGCTCGCCGGCGAGATCCAGGCGTTCGCCGAGTCCGAGGCCGGCAACGGCCGGCTGAAGAACGAGCGGGCCCTGCTCAGCCGGGCGCTGGACGACGTGCAGGGCATCCTCAACCCGATGATCGGGTGGGCGCTCGGCTCGATGGAGAACCCGAAGGAGCTGTACCGGATCGGGCTCAACTCGTCCCGGCTGCTGCTCGGCCTCGGCGACCTCATCGTCGGCTGGCTCCTCCTCCGCCAGGCCGACGTCGCCCTGACCGCCCTCGGCGGCGGCGACGTGTCCGACTCCGACAAGGCGTTCTACAACGGCAAGGTCGCGGCCGCGCAGTTCTTCTGCCAGACCGTCCTCCCGCGCCTGGCCTCCGACCGAGCCATCACCGAGTCCACCACCCTCGACGTAATGGAACTGCCCGAAGAGTCCTTCTGACCGGGTGTGCACAGGCAGGCCCCCGCCGGACCTCCGGCGGGGGCCTGTTCACGTTCAGGACGGATTGACCGGGTTGTCCGGAGAGTCGAGCCAGATCGTCTGTCCTATGGACGTCACCGTGATACCGAATCGCTCGATGACAGGGCTGCCCGCGTCGGTCCACCGCTCCTTGTAGCTGTTCCGGACGGGCTGGGAGATGCGTTGACCGCGCAGCGGCATGAACCAGGAGGGCGCGACGAACCGGCCCTCCGCCCGTCCTCCGTCCCGCACGGTGAGCCGGGCGATCGGGCCGTCGGGGTGGAACGTCGGAGCCCATGGGACGAGTAGGAGCCCGCCCGGCCGCGTCTGCCGCACCCAGGCATAGGGCAGTTCCGCCACTGCGGCCGTGGCGATCATCCGGTCATAGGGCTCGTCCGCCAGACTTCCGGCCTCGCCGTCCCTGATGACAACCTGAACCGGGCAGCCGACCCTGGCGAGATTCGCCTTCGCCTGCGCGGCCACCACCGGGTCGATCTCGATGGTGGTCACGTTCTGCGGTCCGACGATCTCCGCCATCAATGCGGCGTTCCAGCCCGTGCCCGTGCCGATCTCCATGACCCGGTGGCCGGGCTTGAGGCCCAGAAGCTCCAGCATTTGCCGGACGACGTGCGGGGCCGAGCACGAACTCGTGGGCCATATGCCCTTGTCGGCCGCCCCGTCGTCTATCTGCGTCGTGATGGCGTCGTCGGAGTGCACGAGAGCGCGCCACCCGCCCGGGTCGTCCTGACGGCGCAGGGGGACGGCCCAACCGTCGTCGCGGCGGACCCAGACCAGGTCGGGGACGAAGGGTTCACGGGGGACGGCGGCGAAGGCGGCGTCGACGCTCACGCCTTCCCCGACCCGTTGCAGCCGTGGCACGTGACGTCCTGGTCTTTGCTGTCGTTGTTCACGGTGACCGTTCCGCTTCCGCCACACATGCCACAGTTCGTCGGATTCTCGTGCTTACCCATGAGGCTGATCCTTTCAGGTGGCCATTTTGCCCTTAGGGAGTGCTGCCCCTGATCGGGGCTTTGTTGGATGAACTGAGCTGGGGTACTCGTCCATATCTGCCTGGACGGCAACGCTGACCGGAGCCCAAAACGTCACAAGTCAGGGTGCTCTGGCTTTTCGGGGTACGCGGTCACGGAAGTGGTGCCGCGGGCGTTAGGTGGAGGCACGTGGTGAGGAGCCAGCGGACAACGCGACGGGCATGGCTTCCGTGCTGCGCCGGTTGCCGGGTGGCGGACTTCGCGGGCGTCCAGGTGCCGTCTGTCCGCCGTGTGGACGGACAAGGGCGGCGCACGTGCGGCTCGGGTCTGACGTGGGGACGCGGGCGGGGCAGAGCGGCGTGGAGTTGGCGGGCCAGATCGGCGGCCGTCCTGGCTTCGACCAGCCGGTCCGGGAGGAGCGCCCACAGCGACCCGCTGAAATCACCGTGCCAAATGCAGATCCCTGGAAAGGCACGCTGAAGGTCGTCGAGAGCCTGGTCGATGTCGAGATCCAGCTCCAGGCGTCCGATTGGACGCGTGGACAGCGGTGGCACGGGCGCTGAGCGGGCTTGGGGCGGCCGGCCGTACCCAGCCTCGGGAATGTGGGTCATTGCGATACCTCCGGCCGCGTTACCAGGTGGACGGGAACATGCGGTGCTTGAGGAGGGCGTCCACCTGCTCAGCGGCGTGCTTGGCGTCGCCGCAGGGGGAGAGGTAGCTGTGCCGCCCGCGCCCGGCCTCGCAATAGGCCCAGCCGCCGCTCGGCATGGCGTGGACGCTCACGGCCACGCGGACGTGGTCGTCCGGGCTGAACGCGAACACCCACAGCACCGGCGGACGAGTGGGGATCTCGTCGGCTTGGTAGAGCTTGACGTGCCGGTAGCCCTTGGCCTGGACGGCGAGGGCGAGCAGGTCCAGATGCCGGATCGCTGTCGCGCGTCCCAGGCGCGTCCGCCACCGCAGGACGTACCGCTCAACCTGGACGCTCACAGGGCGCACCTGGCCCAAACGATCTTTCCGCCTTCCGTGATCGGACGAGTTCCCCAGTCGTGCGCGAGTTGCGACACCAGCAGCAGGCCCCGCCCCGAGACCGCCTCGAAGTCCTCCGGGCCGACCACCGGCAGCCCGTCCCCCTGGTCCCACACCTCGAGCACCGCAAAGTCGGCACGGGTGTCGCGGAAGACGCGCAAAATGATCTGTCCCTCGCCGTGGCGCCATGCGTTGGTCACCAGCTCACTCACCACCAGGCGCGCCATGAAGTCGTCCCTGGAGCCCCACTCTCGGAACTGTGTGGAGAGGAACTCCCTCGCCAATGCCGGCGCGTTTTCGTTGGGGTTGAGAAGAAGAGTCGGGATTTCTGGGGCAGGTACGGACATATCGCTACGACCTTCGGAACGTCTCCGGTTACTTCGGGTGTAAGCGTGCTCGCATTGAGCTACGCTCGCTACGTTCCGGAAGCCTCCGCAACAAATTGGAGAGGCGATGCTCGCGCGGGAGTCGCTCGATCCTTCAAGATCGATTTGGCACTTCGTGGCGTTCCACCTGCGCCGCTACCGCAAAGCACATGGGATGTCGGGGCAGGCTCTCGGTGACCTGCTTGAGTGCGACCGTTCGACTGTTTCCCGGTACGAGTCCAACACGCTCAGGCTCAAGCGGGAGCACGCGGAGATCATCGACCGCCTGTGGAACACGGACGGCATGTTCACGGACCTGATCGGATTCGCTGAGCTGGCAGACGAGGGCAACTGGCTGCTTGAACTCGCCGAGTTCGAGGCCCGCGCGACACGGATCAGGATGTGGGAATCGTCGGTGGTACCTGGACTTCTCCAGACCCCGGACTATGCGCGGGCAGCACTAAGTGCCGGGACGACGAATGACCTCGAAGTGGACCTTGAACGGCGACTGTCACGGCAGGCGGCCGTGTTCGACAAGCCGAAGCCGCCGAGGGTGACGGCCTTCCTCGGCTGGGCGGCAGTCTCGCAGATTGTCGGAGGCCCAGATGTCATGCGCGGCCAGATCGCCCGCCTGATCGAGGTGAGCGAGCTTCCCTACGTCAGCGTCCGTGTAGTTGAGAATGAGGTGGGGGCTCATCCGGGACTCGATGGACCTTTCATGATCCTCACGGTGGGAAACCGGGACCTTGCCTACACCGAAGCGGCAATGCGTGGCTGCTTCCTGACGGAGCCCTTCGACGTCCAGGAGGTGACACTATGGTACGACTCGATTAGCGACATAGCCGCCCCGGTCGGCCCTTCTCGGGCCCTCCTGGAGGCCGAACTGGAGAAGTACACATGATCCACTGGCGCAAGTCGAGCCGCAGCGGCACGAGCGGCCAGTCCAACTGCGTGGAGGTTGCGAACCTCTCCGGCGACGTCGGCGTGCGTGACAGCAAGGACCCGGGCGGCCCCCGCATCACGCTTCCGGTCGAGCGCTTCCGCCGGCTGGCCGCCGACATTAAGCACGGAGAACACGACCTGCCCTGACACCAAGCCAGAGCAGGCCTCGTGCTGCTGCGCATGTTCTTGTGGACGAGGGCGAGCCCGTGGTCAGGTGGTCAGGCGGCGGCAGATGCTGCGGAGGACCAGGCGGGCAGGGCGGGTGAGCATGAGCAAGCCCGCACTGGGGTTCCGCAAGTGGCTTCAAACCGCAACTACACCCTCGATCATGAAGAGCCATCATGATCCGGGTGCAGGCGGTGAACATTGCGCTCTCCTTACTTCGGCGCCTCACCATCCTTTCTCACACGCTGGATTCGCCGAAGACGTGTTAGGGGCCGTTCATTCGGCGAGACCGTGCAGGGAGTGCGGGCCGGTGGCCTGGGCCCACAGGATCTGGGTGGGCGGGT
The DNA here is from genome assembly GCF_013372625.1 of Actinomadura sp. BRA 177. GTDB lineage: Bacteria > Actinomycetota > Actinomycetes > Streptosporangiales > Streptosporangiaceae > Spirillospora. Next base: position 8,563 of record NZ_JABXFD010000340.1, on the reverse strand, counting down.
CACCGATCGCGAAGACCGTCGTGCGGTAGTGGGCGTTGAGGCATCGCAAAGGTCTGGCGAGGTCCCGGTGGTGGGCGGCCAGGAGAACGCGTGCCTGGCGGGGGCACGACATCCCATCAGGGATCAACAGCCCCCGACCACCGGAGAGGGCACGCTCTGACCGTAGGACTCAAAGTCCAGGTGGGGAGAGTGCTCACTCATCAGCGGCTACCAGGCACCGAGTCTGCCCGATCGGCAGCCCTAGCAGGTCTCATTTAGGTGGGGCGGCGGTGGCGTCGGCCGGTGTTGTGCGTGGGTGGGTGGGTTGCGGCGAGGTGGTCGTGGAGTTCGGCATGGCGGAACTGGTAGTAGGGACCGACCGTGCGTAGCAGGCCGAGGCGGTGACAGTCGTCCAGGAAGGGCATCACTCGGTGAGGCAGGTGACCGGCCCGTGCCAGTTTCCAGGTGGCGAACAGGTAGGCCCACCAGGCCCGATGTTTTCCAAACGCGAGCCCGACCGTGAGCCCGAACGCGAGTCCGACCGCGGGCCCGAACTCGAGCCCGTACCTGAGCCCGTCCGAGAGCCCGGTCACCAGCCCGAGCGTGATCGTGATCGTGAGTGCGAGCGCGAGGGTGGTGGTGCTGAAGCGGAGCAGGTTCAGTCTCCGGTCCGTGCGCCAGCTACTCATCGGTGTTGTGGCGTGGTGGGTCGGCGCTGGTGTCGCTGCCCAAGCCATGATCCCCAGCGCGAGCGCGAGCGGGAGCCCGACCCCGAGCCCGACCGCGACCCCGATCAAGAGCTCGAACTCGAGCCCGACCCGAAGCCCGTCAGGGAACTCGGGTGCCAGCCGGGCCATGTCGTCCGGGAACCCGAACACGAGTCCGACCGCGAACTGGCCCGCGAACCCGACCGCGAACGCGACCGCGAATGCGACCGCGAGTCCGAGCGGGAGCCTGGTCGCGAGGCTGCGGACGAGGGCGGCCGAGCGTCGGCGGATGTGCAGGTCGGCGTATCCGGGTGGGTCTTGCGCCCATGACCGTGTGGTGAGCCCGGTCGCGAGCCCGACCACGAGCCCGAACGCGAGCCCGACCACGAGCCCGAACGCGAGCCCGGTCTCGAGCCCGAACGTGAGCCCGGTCGCGAGCCCGACCGCGAGCCCGGTGGTGAGGGTGGTGATTGAGGCGAAGGTGAGTCGGGTGGTGGGTGTGAAGGTGTGGGTGGTGGCGGCCAGTCGCCACCAGGCGAGGTCGCGGGTGCCCTGGCCGCCGGTGGCGGGTTGGGTGGTGAGGTGGTGGGCCAGGTATCCCAGCCAGTGGCGGACCTGGGCGGGGTGGCGGCGGCGACGGGGGCGGAACGGTTCGGCGGAGTTGGTACTGGGAGGACGAGCGTCGATCAGGGCGGGGATGAGCTGGTCGAGCAGGTGGGCCTGGAGCGTGGCGGAAGTGGGGAAGCGGTCCGGGTCGGTCAGTGGGGTGGGGTCGGCGCCGGGTGCGGTGTAGACGGTGCGGACCAGCCACAGTCCCAGCGGAGTGGCGGTGAGCTCGGCCAGCGCCGCCGCTGGCCGGTGCACCGCCTCCTGGCCGGGTGGGGTCTGGTCGGCCAGGGGTGTGGCGCGCAGCGCGGTCAGGGTCTGCTGCCAGGCCGGTCCGGGGGAGGGCGGCAGGCAGCGGGTGAGGTGGTCCGCGGCAGCCGCGGGCGTCAGCGGGAGTGGTTCCAGCACGGCGGCGGAGGTGATCAGGTCCCCGGCGGCGCTGATCGCGGCGGTGAACTCCGTTGTGCGGCTGGTGAGGATGAGCTGGTCGTCCCCGCCCAGGGAACGGTTCAGCGCGTTGATCACCGCGGTCTGGGCGGGTGGGGGCAGCTCGTCCAGCCCGTCGAGGACCGGCAGGATATGCCCCCGCCCGGCCAGGGCCGGTGCCACCTCGGCGCCCAGCTCCGGTGAGCGCAGCGCCGGATAGTCGCCGGTGAGCCGGTCGGCGATCCAGTCCTGCAGGCGGGGGTGGCGTTGGGTATCCCAGCCGGCCACCAGCAGCAGCACCGGGACCGGCTCATCGGCGGTGCGGGTGGCCAGCAGGTGCAGCAGCAGTTGCACCGCCAGGGTGGTCTTGCCGGTGCCCGGTCCGCCCAGGATCACCAGCCGGCGACGCCGGGTGCGGCGGAACCGGTCGGCCAGCGCGCCGATCTCGGCGCTCGATGCTGCCCACCACAACCGCGCCGCACCGCCCGCAGGCCCACTGGGCGGTGCGGCGGACGGGTCGATGTTGACGGCATGGTCCATCAATTCGGCCGCGTCCGGGGTCCGCCACCGCACCGGGATCGGGTCGGGGTCATCCAGCGACCGCAGCCGCGCCTCGTCCTTCCACTGCTGGTCCACCAGCTCGGCCAGCAACTCCTTGGCCTGCGCCAGGGTGCCTGCGACCGGCGCGGAGGCGCCGAGTCGGCGGGAGCGCTGCCAAGCCCACCGCACCGCGCCGACAATGACCACTCCGGCCGTGAGCAGGACCCCCCCCGGCCAGCGGCGCACGCTTCGATGCCTGCCCTATCTTGCCGTGACCCCACTCCAACACCGGCCAGAACGTCCACCCGACCAGCACCAGCACCCCGGCCACCACCGCCAGGACCGCCAACCACGGCCACCAGCCCTTGCCGCTACCCATGATCGCCATCTTGACGCCGGCGCCCCGCACCGCGCAGGTAAAGGTCTGCACACACCCCATCCCGGCTCACCCGAACCCACCCGACGGCCAGCCCGAAACCGGGGGTGCAGGGGTGGTTATGGAGCTTGGGGTCGTTGGTCGCGGCGGTTGTAGCGGCTCGAAGAGCGCGTATGGCGGGGGCTGGTGGCGTTCACTAAGATCGGCCGCGTCCCTCGCCCGTTCCCCCTGACCGGATGGCCGATGCGTGTTTCGCCCCTCGCCGTCTCACTTGTCGGCCTGCTTCTTGCTGCTGGGTGTGCTGATAGCGGTCGGGCCGGGAAGGTCGCTCCGCCGACCGTCACGGTGGGCGGTGCTCCGAGCGCTGCCGCGCAGAGCGGCGGGGCGTTCTCCAAGGAGGGCTGGTTCGGCGGCGCGGACGGGCTGCATGCGCGGGTCGACGTCCGGAGCGTCCAGCGGCAGGCGGGCAAGGCGGTGCTGCGGTACAGCTTGACCTCGCTTGACTCGTCCACGAAGTCCGTGCCGTTCGAGATCGCGCTGATCGATCCGGTCGGGCGCAAGCTCTACAAGCCGACCGGGACGACGAGCGGCTCCGGCTTCACCCCAGGCGCGACGCGGGAGATGGCCGCCGAATACCCGGCGATACCGGCGGACGTCCAGAAGGTCACGGCGATCACTCCGGGGACGGCCGGCGAGTTCACCGGGATTCCGGTGACCGCCTCCTCGGCGAACCCGAGCGTGTCGGCGCCTCCGAGCGGGTCGGGGATGCCGACCACGCCTTCCGCCAGGCCGCCGGCCGGTGGCCAGCCGTCGGTGGGTGCCGAGCCCTTCGGTCGGGACAGGCCCTTCACCGCTCCTACGGCGTCGTCCTCGACTACGCCTTCGTCCTCGCCGTCGACTAGCACGGGAGGCAATCCCGTGGATTTGTACGACATTGTCGAGGGCGAGACCAAGGACGTCACGTCCAGCCCGTCGGAGGTCACTGTCAGCCTGCGCGGCGATGTGCTGTTCGACGGCGACGCGGCGAAGCTGTCGAGCCGTGCGAAGGCCGTCCTGGACGACGCGGCGCAGCAGATCAAGACGAAGGCCACGGGCGCGTTGGCATTCGAGGGGCACACCGGCGAGAAGGACACGAAGTTGTCCAAGGACCGGGCAGAGGCCGTCATGAAGGAGATGAAGACCCGCCTGGGGGACGGATTCACCTACGCGGCGAGCGGCAAGGGGAACAGTGAGCCCGTTGCCAAGGACGCCAACCGTGTCGAGATCTCCTACCGGGCGAAGGCAAGCGCGCGCGGCACGACCTCACCGGCCGCCTTCCGGGCGGAGGACGGCAAGACGGTGGCGACCCGCACAGCCAGCTTCGGTGCGGACAAGAGGCGACTGGACGTCAAACCCTTCTACCGGGACGGCGCCTACATCGTCGCCGTGTTCGACATCGTGAACCAGGGGCCGGGGACCACGCCGTCTGACGCGTCCTATCCCGACCCCAACTATCCGGGAGGCGTGTTCGGCTCGTTCTCCATCCAGGCGCCGGGCGGTAAGGACGTCTACCGCGCCGTCCGTGTGGGCCCGGCAAGGGCGGGCGGTACGAGCATCTACATCGACCCTGGACGCGCCACCTTCCTGACCGCCGTGGGCAAGCCCGACCGTGGGTTCGTCTACCTGCCCGCCCCGCCCGGCAACGTCACGTCGGTGACCTTCAACGCCGGTCCTTTCGGGAAGGTCGACAAGGTTCCCGTCTCCTAGACCACGCCTTCGACGTGTGGCGGACGATCCCAGCGGATAGTTAAAGAACAGGGCATCGGATCGTCCGGCGGAGGTCATCGCATGGGTGTCGGCGTCAGTGTTTTCACGATCACGCTAGGGCTGATCCTGAAGTTCGCGATCAGTGCGGACGCGATGACCGATCCAGTGGACATCCACGTCATCGGCGTCATTCTCATCATCGTCGGCGGGGTGACGTTCGCACTCCAGTTGCTGATGATGTCCCGCGCGCAGCAGCGCGGCCCGCGCTTCGAGAACAGGCGGGACGAGCGCATGTACGACGGCGACAACCCGCCGCGCTGAGACGATTCCGTGGGGCCGGCACGGGGCCGGCCCCACGGAGTCAACTCCAGGCGAGCATGCGGATCGGGTCTTCCAGCATGTCGCCGACGTCCCGCAGGACGCGCGAGCCCAGTTCGCCGTCCACGATGCGATGGTCGAACGACAGGGCGAGCGTGGTGACCTTGCGGATCGCCAGTTCGCCCTCGTGCACCCACGGCATGTCCCGGATCTGGCCGAACGCCAGGATCGCGGCCTCGCCGGGGGTCAGGATCGGGGTTCCTGTGTCCACGCCGAACACGCCGACGTTGGTGATGGAAATCGTCCCGTCGGAGAGGTCGGCCGGGGACGCCTTGCCCGCGCGCGCCTTCGTCGCCAGTTCGTTGAGCGCGCGCGCGAGGCCGGGCAGGTCGAGGTCCTGCGCGTCCTTCACCTTGGGCACGATGAGGCCGCGTTCGGTAGCCGCCGCTATGCCCAGGTTCACGTAGCGCTTGACGATGATTTCCGCGCCGTTCGGACCGTCCTCCCAGGTGGAGTTCACCATCGGGTGCCGTCGGACGGCGGTGAGCAGCGCGCGCGCCACCAGCAGTAGCGGCGACACCTTCACGTCCGCAAACTCGGGCAGTTCACGGAGCCGCTTGACGGTTTCCATGGTGCGCGTGACGTCGACCTGGAGGAACTCGGTGACGTGCGGAGCGGTGAACGCCGAATCGGACATCGCAGCCGCCGTCGCCTTCCGCACTCCCTTGACCGGCACCCGCTCCTCGCGGGGCCCTGCCTGCACGGGCGCCTGGGGCGCGTGCTGCGCGGCGAGGATGTCGTCCCGCGTGATCGAGCCCTTGGGACCCGACCCCGTGATGGTAGCGAGATCGACGCCGAGATCCTTGGCCATCTTCCGCACGGGGGGCTTGGCCAGCGGCAACCCGTTGTCCACAGGCTGTGGACGAGGCGCCGGCGGCTTGACCGTGCCGTTCGTGGCCTTGCGAGGACGCCGCTTGGTCGCCCCCTCCTTGACCCCGTACCCGACCAGCACCGGCTGACGTTTCGGCGGCGCCTCCTCCGGCGTGACCATGCCCGGCTCGTTCGCCGTAGGCACGCCCTCCTCGCGGAGCGCGGCCGTCTGCGCCGGCGGCTCGGACACCGGCGTCGCGACCGCGCCGCCCTCGGTGCCGACCGAGATGATCGGCACCCCGACGTCCACGGTCTCACCCTCGCTGACCAGCAGCTCGGCCACCACGCCATCGAACGGGCAGGGCAGCTCCACGATCGCCTTGGCCGTCTCGATCTCGACGATCGTCTGGCCGTCCTCGACGGTGTCGCCGGGCTGGACGTGCCACTTGACGATCTCGGCCTCCGTCAGGCCCTCGCCCACGTCCGGCAGCTTGAACAGTCTCGGCTCGGTCACCGGCGTCACCACGCGAAGGTCCGGTCGACCGCGTCCAGGATGCGGTCGAGGTCGGGCAGATAGTCGTCCTCCAGGCGGGACGGGGGGTACGGGGTGGAGAACCCGCCGACGCGCAGCACCGGCGACTCCAGCCGGTAGAAGCACTTCTCGGTGATCCGCGCGGCCAGTTCGGCGCCGAACCCGCTGTACACCGGCGCCTCGTGCACGACCACGCAGCGTCCCGTCCGGTTCACCGACTCCGTCACGGTGCCGATGTCGAGCGGGTTGAGCGAACGCAGGTCGATGACCTCCAGCGACCGTCCCTCCTCGGACGCCGCCGCGGCCGCCTCCAGGCACGTCTTCATGGACGGCCCGTACGCCAGCACCGTCACGTGCTCGCCCGGCTGGACGACCCGCGCCTCGTGCAGCGGCGCCCACTCCGTCGAGTCGACGTCGACCTCGGCCTTGTCCCAGTACCGGCGCTTCGGCTCGAAGAAGATCACCGGGTCGGGGGACGCGATCGACTGCTGGATCATCGAGAACGCGTCCAGCGGGTTCGAGCACGACACCACGCGCAACCCGGCGGTGTGCGTGAAGTACGCCTCGGGCGACTCCGAGTGGTGCTCCACCGCGCCGATGCCGCCGCCGCACGGGATCCGGATGACGACCGGCAGCGACAGCGCGCCAAGCGACCGCATCCGCATCTTCGCGAGCTGCGTGATGATCTGGTCGGCGGCCGGGAACACGAACCCGTCGAACTGGATCTCGCACACCGGCCGGTATCCCCTGAGCGCGAGCCCGATCGCCGTCCCGATGATGCCCGACTCGGCGAGCGGCGTGTCGATGACCCGCTCCTCGCCGAAGTCCTTCTGCAAGCCGTCCGTGATCCGGAACACCCCGCCGAGCTTCCCGACGTCCTCGCCCATCATGAGGACCTTCGGGTCGTTCTCCATGGCCTTGCGCAGGCCCTCGTTGAGCGCCTTGCCGAGGGTCAGGGTGGTCACTTCGCCTCCTCCTCGAACGACGCCAGGTAGGCGGCGAACTGCTCCTGCTCCTCCGTCATCAGCGGATGCCGCTCGGCGTACACCTCGTCGAACATCGACAGCGGCTGCGGATCGGGCATCGCCCGGCAGCCCTCCCGCAGCTCCTTCGCCAGCTGCTTGGCCTCGTCCTCGACCTTCTCGAAGAAGCCCGCGTCCGCCAGATCGCTGCGCACCAGGTACGCCTTGACGCGCTCGATCGGGTCCTTGAGCTTCCACGCCTCCTCTTCGGCCTTCAGCCGGTACCGCGTGGGATCGTCCGTCGTCGTGTGCGCACCCATCCGATAGGTGAACGCCTCGATGAGCGTCGGGCCCTGGCCCGTGCGCGCGTTCTCCAGCGCCTTCCTGGTCACCGCGAGACAGGCGAACACATCGTTCCCGTCCACCCGCAGCCCAGGGAACCCGAACCCCTGCGCCCGCTGGTAGAGCGGGACCCTCGACTGCTTCTCCAACGGCTGCGAGATGGCCCACTGGTTGTTCTGGCAGAAGAACACGATCGGCGCGTTGAACACAGACGCAAAAACGAAAGACTCGTTCACGTCTCCCTGCGACGTCGCCCCGTCCCCGAAGTACGCGATCGTCGCACCGGCCGACGGCGTGCCCAGCACCCCGTCCCGCTGGATGCCCATCGCGTACCCGGCCGCGTGCAGCGTCTGGCTGCCGATCACGATCGTGTACAGGTGGAACCCGTGCTCCGCCGGGTCCCAGCCACCATGGTTGACGCCCCGGAACAGGCCGAGCAGCTTGAGCGGCTCAACGTCCCGGCACCACGCGACGCCATGCTCGCGATACGTCGGAAAGACCATGTCATGTTCGGACAGGGCGCGCCCAGAACCGATCTGCGCGGCCTCCTGCCCCAGCAGCGACGCCCACAGCCCCAGCTCACCCTGCCGGGTCAGGGCCACGGCCTCCTGGTCGATCCGCCGCACGATCACCAGGTCGCGATACAGCTCGCGCACTTCCTCGGCGCTGAGGTCCAGGGGATAGTCGGGATGCTCGACGCGCTCCCCCTCGGGGGTCAGGAGCTGGACGAGCTCGGGCTCGGCTCGCTCCGGGGTGTCGGGCGCGCCGCGCACGGAGTCGATCGTCATCGATGACACTCCTCGTTCGGGGCCGGTACACGGGATCGCCGCGCCGCCGGCCGATGTCAACGGCCATCGGCCCCGGTAAGGGACAAAAGCCGCAATGCCATCGTGGCAGACATCACACCCTGCGATGCAAGTCCCGCCACCGTGATCCCTACCCCATGACCCACCGGCGACGCGCCCAACCACCATTCGACAGCCGCGCCCCACAAGGGTCATCTTCGCTGTAACCGCCTGGACCGGGAAGCCCGCCCCCCAACGTGCCGCACACCACCCACAGCGCGCCCCCGCCTGGCATCATTCGACAGGTGCGTTACACCAGGGTCATCCCGCCAGAAGCCCTCCTGGCAACCTTGACCGTCTGCACCCAGCACACT
>NZ_JABXFD010000372.1 GCF_013372625.1 Actinomadura sp. BRA 177 | reverse complement strand
GCCGCCACCACCATCGACCACGTCCTGCACTGGTCACTGTTCCGCCGAACCCACCAGACCCGCGCTCTGATCAGCCACTACCGGCAGCGCGGAGATCCCATCCCCCAAGAACTGCGAATGTAGTACCGGGCACCTAAAGTCGGAGGAGACGCCGGAGACACGGGTTCGACTCTGGCCGCATCCGGCCGCGACCCGCACCCGGCCGCTCCCGGAACCGAACTAAGTGGGGAACAAGCCGCGCGCTGCGAATCGTTCGAAAACGGACGGACGCGTGCGGATCATCACGTACGGTTGGGCGAATCGTGAGCACAGAATCGTGAGCACATCCGAGTTCATGCACACCGATCGGGGAGCACAGCACTCGATGGAACCAACGGCGACCGCGCCCGCGGACCCGCCCACGGCGGCGGTTCCCGAATCTGAGGCGCAGGGCGGCCTGACCAGGGCCCCCGAGGAGCTGGGCGGCCCAGGGCCGGCCGGCGGGCACCACGTGTTCGAGCTCCCGCGGGTGACCGCGATGCTCGTGCACGCGCTCCCGCGCTTCGTGGAGGGCGTCATCGCCCCGGTCGCGGTGTTCTACACCGCGCTCATGCTGCTCGGGCTGAACGGCGCGCTGGTCGCGGCGGTCGCCTGGGTGTACGGCGGGATCATCTACCGCTACGTGCGCGGCCATCCGGTGTCGGGGATGCTGATGCTGGCCGCGGTCGGCGTCACGGTCCGCGCGGCCCTGGCGGCCGCCACGCAGAGCGCGGTCATCTACTTCCTGCAGCCGACGCTCGGCACGCTCTGCGTGAGCCTGGCCTTCCTCGCCTCGGTGCCGCTCGGCAAGCCGCTGGCCATGAAGCTCGCCAAGGACATGGCGCCGATCCCCGACGCCTTCTACAAGCACGACAGGGTCCACCAGTTCTTCCTGCGGATCTCGCTGCTGTGGTCGGGGGTGCTGCTGACCAACGTCGGCGTCAGCCTCTGGATGCTGTTCAACGAGTCGATCAGCATGTACCTGTGGATCCGCACCGGCATCGTCACCGGGCTGGGCGCGATCGGCATCGCCCTCTCGGTCTGGGGCTTCAAGCGCCTCCTGCGGCGCATCAACCGCGAGCCCGCCTCGACCCCGGCCGCCTGAACCGTCCGGCACGGCCGCTGATCAGCGGTTCCCCGTCGAACGCCCCGAACTTCCGCGAGGTTCGGGGCGTCTCCATGTGTAGGTAGATTCACTACCACGGGGTGAATTTCGACGGATTTGGGGGATTTGTGGGGATCAAGGGTCGTGCGGGGGTCGTGCTGGCCGGCGGGACGGGCGCGGTGGCGATGCTCGTGACCGGCTGCTCGGCCGGCGGCGAGGGCAAGCTGGCCTCCGGCGGATCGGACACCGAGGTGACGATCACCCCGGCCGGCGGCACCGCACAGGTCAAGCCGGACGGCGCCATCGAGGTGAAGGCCTCGGACGGCAGGCTCCAGGACGTCACCGTCCAGGGCGAGGGCGCCACCATCACCGGGAAGTTCGGCGACGGCCACAAGACGTGGCGCTCAACCCGGACGCTGACGCCCGGAACGTCCTACACCGTCACCGCGCATGCGCGCGACGACGGCAAGACCCGCACGGTGACCAGCTCGTTCACCACGCTGAAGCCGGCCAAGACGCTGTCGATCGTGGACGTCACCCCGAACGTCAAGGGGGAGAAGGTCGGCGTCGGCATGCCGATCTTCGTCCGCTTCGACCGGCCGGTCACCGACAAGGCCGCCGTGGAGCGGACGCTGAGCGTAACCCCCGACAAGCCCGTCACGGGCGCGTGGCGGTGGCTGGCGCCCGACCAGGTCGTCTACCGGACGAAGACGTACTGGCAGCCGCACCAGACGGTCCGCTTCCACGCGGCGCTGGCCGGGGTGAACGCGGGCGGCGGCGTGTACGGGGCCAAGGATGCCCAGGCGGCCATCAGCATCGGCGCCAAGCAGATCACCACCGGCGACATCGGCGAGCACGAGATGACCGTGACGCGGGACGGCAAGAAGCTGCGGACGATCCCGTTCAGCGCCGGCAACGGGCAGACCCGGGAGTTCACCACCACCAGCGGCGTCCACCTGCTGATGGAGAAGGGCAACCCCGTCACGATGACGTCCCCCGGCCGCAAGGAGGGCGACCCCGGCTACTACAAGACGGTCGTCGACCACGCGGTCCGGTTCTCCAGCAGCGGCGAGTACGTCCACTCCGCGCCGTGGTCGGTCGGCTCGCAGGGGTCGACGAACGTCAGCCACGGATGCATCAACATCAGCCCGTCCAACGCCAAGTGGTACTACGACACCATGCAGCGCGGCGACGTCATCGACCTGACCGGCTCCGACCGCGAGGTCGAATGGGACAACGGCTGGAGCTTCTGGCAGATGTCCTTCGACAAGTGGAGCCAGGGCAGCGCCCTCGGCTAGCGCTTGACCATCGCGACCCGGCGCGCCATGCCAGGCCCGCCGGGTTGCAACGCTTTGATCTCGGACGCCCGGCAAAACCCCGGGTCGTGGCATGATCGTCGAATTTTGTCGCTAATGTCTCTCAGATAGCCGGCGGGGTCACGGGAGGTCGCGGTGCAGCGGAGGGTTTCCGCAGGAGTTCGGGCGGGCGCGGGAATCGCGGGGGTCGTGCTGCTGTTCACGACGGCCTGCAGCGGGGGCGGGGAGAAGGACTCCGGCGTGACCGTCGGAGAGAAGGCGGACTCCACCGTCCCGCAGGTCACGATCGACCCGGGCAACGGCAACACCAAGGCCAAGCCGGAGGACGGCGTCGTCGTCACGGCCGCCGGCGGCACCCTCGAACAGGTCTCCGTCACCCTCAAGGGCAAGACCGTGTCCGGCGAGATGGCCGCCGACAAGACCAGCTGGAAGTCGCGCACGCTGCTGCCCGGCGCCAAGTACCAGGTCACCGCCGTCGCCAAGAGCCCCGACGGCAAGGCGACCACGGTCAACGCCACGTTCGCGACGCTGAAGGCGGCGAACAAGCTGGAGATCATCGACGTCACGCCCAGCAAGAACGAGAAGGTCGGCGTCGGCATGCCGATCCAGGTCGTCTTCAACCGCGCGGTCGGCGACAAGAAGGCCGTGGAGAAGGCCCTGGAGGTCAAGTCCACCAAGCCCGCCACCGGCGCCTGGTACTGGATGAACGACACCACCGTCATCTTCCGCACCAAGAACGGCCACTACTGGCAGCCCAACCAGAAGGTCAGGTTCCGGGCCAAGCTGGCCGGGGTGAAGTCGGGCAAGCGGACGTACGGCATGTCCGACTTCACGCGCAGCTTCCGCATCGGCGACTCGCACATCACGCACATCAGCACCAAGAGCAAGAAGGCCGTCGTCAAGAAGAACGGCAAGAAGGTCCGCAGCTGGCCGATCAGCGCCGGCCGCGGCGGCCGCGTGGTCAACGGCGTCGACACCTACCTCACCACCAGCGGCGTCCACCTGACGATGGGCAAGGAGAACCCGGCGATCATGACGTCGGAGTGGATGGGCGTCGACCCCAAGGACAAGAAGAACGGCGGCTACAAGGAGGTCATCCCGTACGCGGTGCGGATCTCCAGCAGCGGCGAGTACATCCACTCCATGGCCTCGACCACCTGGGCGCAGGGCCGGCAGAACGTCAGCCACGGCTGCGTCAACTCCCCGCCCAAGGACGCCAAGTGGTACTACAACTTCTCCTACCGCGGCGACCCGGTGATCGTCACCGGCAGCAAGCGGGGGCTCGACTGGAACAACGGCTGGAGCTACTACGAGATGTCGTGGAGCCGGTGGGTCAAGGGCGGCGCCCTCGACCGCACCGTGTCCACGGGATGACGTTGACCGCCGGTTGGCGTTGACCGGCCCCCGATCGGGCAGGAGCCGGGACACGGCCGTCTACGATCGGGGACCCGGTGAACGAGTCCGCGCGACCGCTCCGACTGCGCCGCCGCGTCCGGCGCCGGGCGCACCGCTGCGTGCGCCGCGCGGCGATCTGGACGCTGCGCCCGCTGCGGTGGCGGCGCCGCGTCCCGCCGCCCGGTGACCGTCCGCGCGTCCGCGTCCTGCTGCAGAACGCGCACGGGGCGGGCGGCACGATCCGCACCGTGCTCAACCTGTGCGGGTACCTGGCCCGCGACCACGACGTCGAGATCGTCAGCGTGCTGAAGCGGAGCCGGAAGCCGTTCTTCCCGCTGCCGCCCGGCGTCGCGGTGACCTACGCGGACGACGGTCTCGCCCGCAAGAACAGGACCGCCCGCCTCCTGGCCCGGCTGCCGAGCGTCCTGACACCGGTGGACGAGGCGTCGTTCCGGCACATGAGCCTCTGGACGGACGTCCGCCTCCTGCGCGCCCTCTACGCCGCGCCGGCCGACGTCCTCATCGGGACCCGGCCCTCCCTCGTCCTGCTGGCCGCCGAGCTCGGCCCGCGCGGCGTCGCGACGATCGGGCAGGACCACATGAACCTGGGCTCCTACCGGCCCGCGCTCCGCCGGCAGGTCGTCCGCGCGTACCGGCGGCTCACCGCCCTCGCCGCGCTCACCGAGGAGGCCCGCGCCGACTACGCGCGGGCGCTCGCCGGGTCCGGCGTCCGCGTCGCCGCGATCCCGAACGCGGCGCCGCCGCTCCCGGAACCGCCGTCCCGCCGCGAGCACGACGTCGTGCTCGCGGCCGGGCGGCTCGTCCGCGCCAAGGGCTTCGACCTGCTGCTGCGCGCCTACGTCCCGATCGCCGCCGAGCACCCCGGCTGGACCCTGCGCGTCTTCGGCTCCGGGGTGCGGCGGGACCGGCTCCGCGCGCTGGTCGCCGACCTCGGCCTCACCGGCCGGGTCGAGCTGCGCGGCAAGACCCCGGACCTGCCGGCCGAGATGCGGCGCGCGTCGATCCACGTCCTGCCGTCCCGCCGCGAGGGCATGCCGATGGTCGTCATCGAGGCGATGGGCATGGGCCTGCCGGTCGTGGCGTTCGACTGCCCGCACGGCCCGGCCGAGCTGATCACCTCCGGCGCGGACGGGCTGCTCGTCCCCGCCGGCGACGTCGAGGCGCTCACCGCGGCGCTGCGCAAGCTGATCACCGACCCGGGCCTGCGCGACCGGCTCGGCGAGGAGGCGCTGCGGTCCGCGCGCCGCCACGACCTCGGCCACATCGGCCCCCGCTGGTCCCGCCTCATCGCCGCGGCCATCACGGACGGGCGGACCGGGATGGCGGCCCTGATTCCGAAGTTCCGGAAATGATGGGAATACTGGCGGTGTGAGGGATGAGTCTGGTTCCGGGGCGGAGCGCGCGCGGCTCGTCCTGCCGGAGCTGAAGCTGGACGATCTGCTGGCCGAGCTGCACACCCGGCTGGAGGCGGCCCGGTCCACGCGGGACCGCGTGCACGCGCTGCTGGAGGCCGTCGTCTCGATCGGCAGCGAGCTGGACCTGTCGACGGTGCTGCGCCGCATCGTCGAGGCCGCGACCACCCTGGTCGACGCCCGCTACGGCGCCCTCGGGGTGATCGGCGAGGAGGGCGAGCGGCTCGTCCGGTTCGTCACGACCGGGGTGAGCGAGGAGGAGATCGCGGCGATCGGGCACTGGCCGCACGGCGACGGCATCCTCGGCCTGCTGATCCGGGAGCCGCGTTCGCTGCGGCTGCCGGACCTGGCCGGGCATCCCGCCTCGTCCGGCTTCCCGGCGAACCACCCGCCGATGCGGACGTTCCTGGGCGTCCCGATCCGGGTGCGGGACGAGGTGTTCGGCAACCTCTACCTCACCGAGAAGGCCGGCGGCGGCCCCTTCGAGGAGGAGGACGAGGTCGTGGTGACCGCGCTGGCCACGGCCGCGGGCGTCGCCATCGAGAACGCCCGGCTGTACGAGGAGACGCGGCGCCGCGAGCGCTGGCTGGAGGCGTCCGCCGAGATCTCCACCACGTTGCTGTCGGGCACCGACCCCCGCGACGTCATCGACCTGGTCGCGCGCCGCGCCCGGGAGATCGCCGGCGCGCGGGTGAGCAGCGTCACGCTGGTGGACGAGACGGGCCGCGAGGCGGTCCTGGAGGCGGCCGACGGCGAGGGCGCCCACCACCTGCGGGGCAAGCGGATCCCGATGGACCGCTCGCTGGCGCGTAAGGCCCTCGCCGACGGGACCGCGCCCGTCTCTGATACACCTCTGACGCTGCCGACGACACGGCTAGGGCAGATCCCCGAGGGCACCGCACCCACACCAGCAGACCAGACAAATCAAAACCAG
>NZ_JABXFD010000713.1 GCF_013372625.1 Actinomadura sp. BRA 177 | reverse complement strand
GTCGAGCGGAGCGCGCCCGGTTCTGCTCGGCGCGCTCCGCTCGACGGGACGCCGCGTCCCGGGCGGCGACCGCGCGGTCCAGTTCGTGACGGAGCCGCCCCACCTCGGCGGACGCCTCGTCGACCTCGCGCTGCGCCGCGTCCGCCCGCTCCACGCGTTCGGTGAGTTTGCGCTCGGCCTCATCGGCGCGCTTGCGCAGCGTCTCCGCCCGCCGGGCCCGCGCAGCACTCGTCCGCGTGACGTTCTTCGTCGGCCGCTCGGTCTCTTCCGTCCCCTTAGCGCGGGTCTTCTCGGTCGCGGCCCCCTTGGCCGTGGTCTTGTCGGTTGCGGTCTTGTTGTCCTCGGTCTTCTTGGCAGGGGGATTCTTGAGTGGAGTCTCCTCGGCTGGAGGCTCCTTGGAGTTCGGTTTTGGTTTCGGCTTCGGGCGTTGCCGGCCGTCCGGCGGCGCCATCGGGAATCCGGCGGGGACGAAACCCGTGTGGCTGCGCGGCTGCGGGAGCCGTCCCTCGCGGACCTCCTCGGCGATGTCGGCGTCCACGGTGGCGGCCTGGAGGGTGTCCTCGACCTCCCGGACGGCCTGCTCGCGCAGGGGGCCGCCCGCCTCGGCCGCGAGCCCGCCGGCGGTCCGCACCAGCGAGCCGACCAGGTCGGCGCGGCGCTGTTCGAGGTCGCGGAGACCGCTGCCGGAACCCCACGCCGAGCGCATCTCGGTCCCCACGTCCAGCAGTTCCGCCAACTCGTCGGCGGCGGAACGGCTGAGGAGGTTCACCGCCCATGCCGACAGCGTCGGGCGCCGGAGCGCGCCGATGCGCTTGGCGAGGGCCGCGTCGCCGTCCTGCTTGGCCTCCTGCGCCAGCCGCTTGCGGGTCGCCACGAACTCCGCGGGCAGGACGCCGTAAAGCTCGTCGGCCGCACTGGAGAAGTCCACGCTTGATCTTTACCCCACCTGCCTCCTCCCGGATCGGGGTGGACGGCCCGAGCCGCATCTGACTATACTCGTGCACGAGTACTCGTGCACGAGGAGGCCGGACATGGTCAAACGGCGGAAGGTGAGCAACCTGCTGGGGCTCGCCGTCCTGTCGACGGTGTCCGCCAGGCCGATGCACCCGTACGAGATGGCCGCACTGATGCGCGAGCGCGGCAAGGACCGCGACATGGACATCAAGTGGGGCTCCCTCTACACCGTCGTGGGCAACCTGGAGAAGCACGGGTTCCTGGCCGTCGAGGGGAGCGTCCGGGAAGGGGCGCGACCCGAGCGGACCGTCTACCGCATCACCGACGCGGGGCTGGCGGAACTCGCCGACTGGGTCCGGGAGCTGATCGCGGTGCCCGAGCGGGAGGTGCCGCGGTTCGAGGCCGGGCTGTCCGTCCTCGGTGCGCTGGGCCCGGACGAGGTGGCCGAGCTGCTGCGCGGGCGCCTCGGCATGATGGAGCGGCAGATCGCCGACGACCGGGCCGCGCTGGCGGCGGAGACGGAGATCCCGCGCCTCTTCCTGATCGAGGAGGAGTACGACCTGGCGATCCGGCGCGCGGAGGCCGCGTGGGTGCGCGGCTTCCTCGCCGAGATCGAGGACGGCTCGCTGCCCGGCCTCGACATGTGGCGGGCGTTCCACGAGACCGGCGAGCTGCCGCCGGAGATCGCCGAACTGGCGGAGAGGGGAGCCCGCGAGGAGTAGCCGACGAGCGGGCCCGGCGGCGGTGCGGCAACACCGCCGCCGGGCCGGAGAACCCACCACCGAGAACCCCACACGGAGCGGGGCCTGGCGGCGAGCACGCATCTCCAGCCTATCCGGGACCCCTCCGTCGAGCACGTTGCGCTGCAACGGAGGAGACCATGGCGCATGCCATCGAGGCCGCGGGCCTCGTGAAGAACTACCCCGGCGACGTCCGGGCCTTGGACGGCCTGTCCATCGCGGTCGGGCAGGGCGAGATCCTCGGGCTGCTCGGCCCCAACGGGGCGGGCAAGTCCACCACCGTCAAGATCCTCACCACGCTGATCCGGCCGGACGCGGGCACCGCCGCCGTCGCCGGGCACGACGTGCTGCGCCGGCCGGACCGGGTCCGCCGCGTCATCGGCGTCGTGTCGCAGAAGTCCGGCGCCGACCCCGAGGCGAGCGGCCGCGACAACCTGGTCCTGCAGGGCCGCCTGTACGGGCTGTCCGGGACGCGGGCGCGCGCCCGCGCCGCCGAACTGCTCGCCCGGTTCGGCCTGGAAGACGCCGCGACCCGTCCCGTGAAGACCTACTCGGGCGGGATGCAGCGGCGCCTCGACGTCGCCCTCGGGCTCGTCCACCGCCCGCAGGTCCTGTTCCTCGACGAGCCCACGACCGGGCTCGACCCGGAGGCCCGCGCGTCCATGTGGGCCGAGATCGCCCGGCTCGCCGGCGACGACGCCCTCGCCATCCTGCTGACCACCCACTACCTGGACGAGGCCGACCGGCTCGCCCAACGACTCGCGATCGTCGACAACGGCCGCGTCGTCGTGACCGGCACCCCCGACGACCTGAAGGGCGAACTGCACGGCGACGCCGTCCACATCGAATGGCAGGAGGCACCCCCCGAACCCCTGGTACGGGAGGCGCTCGGCCGGCTGCCCGGCGTCAACGAGATCGTCCTGGACGGCCGGCGCCTCAGCGCCCGCACCGGCGACGGCGCCTCCGCCGTGCCGGCCGTCCTCGCCGCCCTCGACCAGGCGGGCGTCCCGGCCGCCGCGGCGACCGTCGCGCGGCCGTCCCTCGACGACGTCTACCTCCGCTACGCCGGACGCCGCATCGCCGACACCGAGCCCGCGACCGCCGGAGGTGCCCGATGATCGGTACCTGGTGGATGACCCACCGGCGGCTGTCCGCGCTGCTGCGCAACCCGGCCGTCCTCGTCATGACCCTGGCCCAGCCGATGATCTGGCTGTTCCTGTTCGGCGAGCTGTTCAAGAAGGTCGCCGAACTCCCCGGCTTCGGCGCGCAGTCCTACCTCGACTACATCGTCCCCGGCGTCGTGATCATGAACGCGGTCTCCCTGAACTCGTTCGCCGGAATGGCGACCATGGACGAGATCGAACGCGGCACCCTCAACCGCTTCCTCGTCACCCCCGTCCGCCGCAGCGCACTCGTGAATGCCGGCGTCATAGAACAGGCCCTGAGCACGGCCTTCCAATCCCTCGTGATCATCCTGCTCGGCCGGGCGGCCGGCGCCGACTACCCCGGCGGCCTCACCGGCCTCGCCGTCCTGGTCGCGGCCTCGGTCCTGATCGGCATCGTCCTGGCCGCCCTGTCCAACACACTCGCGCTGCTCGTCCGGGACCGCAACACCATCATCGGCCTGAACGTGATGCTGCTCCTGCCGCTCACCTTCCTGTCGTCGGCGTTCATGGCCAAAGACCTGATGCCGCCCTGGATCAGGCACGTGGCCGCCGTCAACCCAGTGAGCTGGGCCCTGGACAGCGCCCGAACAACCCTGTCGTCCACCCCCGACTGGCCCTCGGCCGCCCTACACGCCTCCTGGCTCCTGGCCCTCACCGCGGCCACAGTGGCCCTAGCGACCTACTCAATCAGGACCTACCAAAAGTCCCAATAGCCCCCTAGCGCCCTGCTCCCTGACAGCCCGCGAGGGACAAAGCGGTAAGCAGGCGCTTCACCGACAAGAACAAGGTGCCCCTGCCGACCGCTCGGAGGCCGCTCGGGCGGAGCGAGGACGTCTCCGCGGTCGCAACGGGCCAAGAGCAGTCCGACGTGGCCCGGGGACGCCCCCGGGCCATGGCGTGCTGGTGTCGGCGAGTTGCTCCGTGGGGGCCGTCCGCGTCATTCGTACAGCCGCAGACGCAACCGCCCGGCGAGATCGACCGGATGGTGGTTCCGGTCGTAGCGGGTCAGGGGCAGTTCGACGTGGAGCGGGGGCGTCTCCGGGCCATGGCGTGCTGGTGTTGGCGAGTTGCTTCGTGGGGGCCGTCTGCGCCGCTCGTGCAGTCGCGGACGCAACCCCCCCGGCGACGTCGACCGGACGCTGGTTCCGGTCATACCGCTCTCGAGGTCGTCGCCGTGGTGGGCTGGGCCGCCGTCCGGTGTCTCCGCCGTACCTGGGGCTGCGGTCGCCGGTCGGTCGCCGGCGGCTGGGGTCGAGGAGGCCGTCGTGGCCGGGAACCGTGCTGCTGTCGACCGGTGGGGGCGCTGGTAGTCGGGAGGGGCTGGGGCCCGTTGGCGGCTTTTGGTGTGGTGGTGTTGGGGGCTGCTTGTTGGGAGCCGCTAGGGGGCGCAGCGGGTGGGTGGTGTGTTGGGCGGGCTGCGGTGAATGGGTTAGCGGGTGTTCAGGAAGTGGTCTAGGACCTTGGTGCCGAAGGTGAGGGCGTCTAGGGGGACTCGCTCGTTTATGCCGTGGAACATGCCGAAGTAGTCGAGTTCGGGGCCGAGGAGGAGGGGGGCGAAGCCGAAGCTGGTGATGCCGATGCGGTGGAAGGACTTGGCGTCGGTGCCGCCTGCCATGACGTAGGGGACGGGACGGGCGTCCGGGTCTTCGGCGCGGAGCGCGTCCGCGAATGCGGTGAAGGTCTGGCCGGCCGGGTCCGCGGCGGGTGCTTCCTCGTGGTTGATGAACTCGCGGGTGATCTTCGGGCCGAGGAGGCGGTCGATCGTGGCGAGGAACTCCTCGCCGGTGCCCGGCAGGTAGCGGGCGTCGACCTGCGCGGTCGCCGTTCCGGGCACGACGTTGACCTTGTATCCGGCATCGAGGCGGGTCGGGTTGGCGGAGTTGCGGATCGTCCCGGCGAACAGGTGGCCGGCGCGGCCGAGGCGCCTGGCCTCCGCGTCGAGGCGGTCGTGGTCGATGGTGGTGCCCAGCGCGTCCGCGAGGCCGTCGAGCAGGGCCCGGACGCCCGGTGTCAGGCGGACGGGCCATGAGTGGGCGGCGAGGCGGGATACCGCGTGCGCGAGTTCGGCGACCGCGTTGTCGGGCGCCGGCTTCGAGCCGTGACCGGCCGTGCCGCGCGCCGTCAGCTTCATCCACATGGTGCCGCGCTCACCCGTCGCGATCGGGTAGATCCGCGTCCCGCCCGCGTCCACGCTGAACCCGCCGGACTCGCTGATCGCCTCCGTGCACCCCTCGAAGATCTCCCGATGCTCCCGCGCGACGTACCGGGACCCGTACTCGCCGGTGCACTCCTCGTCCGCGAGGAACGCCAGGACGAGGTCGCCGCGCGTGCGCCGCCCCTCGCGCATCCGGCGCCGCACGACCGCGAGCGTCATCGCGAGGCTGCCCTTCATGTCGACCGCGCCGCGCCCCCACACGCAGCCGTCCCGCACCTCACCGGAGAACGGCGGCACCGCCCAGTCGGCGGCGTCGGCCGGCACCACGTCAAGGTGCCCGTGGATCAGGAACGCGGGATGGGACGGGTCAGTGCCGGGAATGCGCGCGAGCACGCTCGCCCGGCCGGGCGCCGACTCGACGATCGTGGCCTTCACACCGGCCTCGTCCAGCAGCCCGGCGACGTACTCCGCCGCCGGCCGCTCCGGACGCGCCACCCCCTCGCCCCGGTTGGTCGTGTCGAACCGGATCAGATCCGCACAGATGCGCCCAACCTCGCCACCCATCCCGCCCTCGTCCCTCATCACGCCGGTGCCGTCCATCACGTCCTCGCCGTCCATCACACCCTCGCCGCCCATCGTGCCCCTCGTGCCCTAGTCCCCCTTGTGTCACTAATCCTCCCTTGTGCCACTAGTCCCCCTTGTGCCCCTTGTGGCCCTTGCCCTCGCGCCTTGCCCTCGCGCCTTGCCCTCGTGCCCCTTGCCCTCGTGCCCCTTGCCTTCGCGCCTTGCCTTCGCGCCTTGCCTTCGCGCCCCTCGCGCTCGCGCCCCTCGCGCTCGTGCCTTCGTCTTCCTCGTGCCTTTGCGGGGCGTCGTGTTTCTGTGGGGCTTTGTCCCTTCGCAGGGCCTTGTCACTCATCGGGGCCTTGTTCCTCTGCACGGCTTCGTCGCCAGTTGCGGGCTGTTCGTTGTTGTGGCTGGTCTGTTCGTGGCGTGCCCCGTTGGTCGTCATGTTTGCTCCGCGTTCGCGTCCTTCGTTCGGCTGCTCGCCACCGTCGGACGGGTGTTGTGGCGCGCTCCTGGTGGGGTGGTCGGCGGGCTGGCTTGGGGCGGTGTGTTGTGGTGTGGGGGGGGTCTCTTATACACAATTAGGCGCTGCTGACTTATAGGGATGGGTCGCTCCCGGTTGGTCTCAGCTTCTATCAACAAGACAACAATGCTTCTCTGAGCGAGACAAGACAGATCTACACAGACGACCGCGAGATCACAATA
>NZ_JABXFD010000585.1 GCF_013372625.1 Actinomadura sp. BRA 177 | reverse complement strand
CGTCGGCGGCCTGGGCGGCCAGGCCGTCGGCCTGGGCGCCCAGGCCGCGGACGCGGTGCCCGGCGGCGGTGAGCGCCGCGGCGATGTGCGAGCCGATGAATCCGGCCGACCCGGTGAGCAGTACGTTCATGGCGACGAACGTAGGCCGCGCGGCGCGGCCGGGACGGCCCTGAAGGCCCGGTCAAGGCACCTTGTTCGAACCTTGTAAGAACTTCACCCCGTCACGTGCCGACGAGGGGGGCGAGGAGTTCGACGGCCTTGTCGACGTCGGCGTCGGTGGTCGTGAGGTGGAACGCGCACCGCAGCCGCCCCGCCCGGACGGTGGCGATGACGCCGTTGCGGCGCAGCAGTTCGGCGGTGCCGTCGGGGACGGTCACCGCGACGATCGCCGAGTCGCCGGGCGGCAGGCCGAGCCCGGCGGCGAACCGGCGGGCCAGCGCCACGTCATGGTCGTGGATCGCCTCGACGCCGACGCGTCCGAGGAGTTCCAGGGCGGGGGCGTGCCCGGCCCAGCACTGCCAGGCCGGGGACAGGTCCAGGCGGCGCGCGTCGCCGGCCAGGCGCAGCGGCAGCCCGTAGACCGAGTCCCAGATGTCGGCGCCGGCGTACCAGCCGGCGCCGATCGCCGGCAGCGCGTCCAGTGCCTCGGCGGTGCCGGTGAGGAAGCAGGTGCCGCGGGGGCCGAGCAGCCATTTGTAGCCGCCGGCGACGAGCCAGTCGACGCGGCCGGCGGGCAGCGGCAGCCATCCGGCGGCCTGGGTGGCGTCCAGCAGGATCCGGGCGCCGTGCGCGCGGGCCGCGCCGATCAGGTCGTCGATGGGGGCGATGCGGCCGTCGGCGGACTGCGCCGCCGACACCGCGACCACGCCCGTGCCGGCGCGGACCTCCTCGGCGATCCGCTCCAGCGGCACCGACCGGACGGTCAGATCCGGGCGGGCGGCGAACGGGAACAGCAGCGAGGTGAAGTCGCCGTCGGCGACCAGGACCTCGGTCCCGGCGGGCAGCGACGCCGCGGCCAGCCCCACGAAGTAGGACACCTGCGGCCCGCACGCGACCCGCGCGGCGGGGACGCCGAGCAGCCGCGCGAACGCCTCCCGCGACCGGGTGACCGCCTCGTCCAGGTCGGTGGGGACCATCAGCCCGGCGGCCCGGTCGCGTTCGGCGGCGAGCATCGCCTCGTGCGCGGCGCGGGGCGGCAGCCCGTAGGTGGCGGTGTTGAGGTAGGCGACGCCGGCGCTGAACTCGCGCTGCGCCTCGGCAACGGTGAGGGTCATGCACCGATCGTCGTGCACCACCGTCACATAGCACAAAGTACGGTTTTCTGGGCGTCCCATCAGCGTGGTCGATACCTTGCGGGGATGCTGGACCCGCACCGGGGCCGGATCCTGCGGGAGGTGGCCCGGCTCGGCTCGATGACCGCCGCCGCACGGCGGCTCGCCTACACCCGGCCGCTGGACGAGCTCGCCGGCTAGGACAGGTGGCGGTGCAGGTCGGTGAGGCGGCCCGCGGCGGCGAGGACGGCCTCGGCCAGTCCCGGGAGCCGGTCGTCGCCGAACCGGACCGTGGGGCCCTGCAGCGCGACCGCCGCGAACACGCGGCCGCCGCCGTCGCGGACGGGCGCGGCGACCGCCTGGACCCCGACCAGGCGCTCCTCGTCGTTGAGCGCGTAGCCGCGGTCGCGGACGCGCCGCAGGTCGGCGTCCAGTTCGCCGCGGGTGGTGAGGGTGGCGGGGGTGTAGCGGCGGAACGGCTCGGCCATCGCGACGGGGTCGCCGCCGCAGGCCAGCAGCGCCTTGCCCATCGCGCAGGTGTGGATCGGGTCGCGGTCGCCGGGCGGCCGGTCGTAGCGCAGCGGATGCGCCGACGGCAGGTGCAGCAGGACCGCGACCTCGTCGCCGGCCCGCACGCCGAGGCTGACGGCCTCGCCGGTCCCGTCGCGCAGCGCGGTCAGCTCGGGCCGCAGCAGCGTGGCGCCCATCCGCTCCAGCGCCAGGCCGCCGAGGATCGCGGTGGTGGGGCCGAGGAAGTACCGCTCGGTCGCCGGGTCCTGCGCCAGCATCCCGGTGGCGTGCAGGGCGTGCACGATGCGGTGCGCGGTGCTGACCGACAGCCCGAGCCGGTGCGCGATCTCGGTGGGGGTCTGCCGGGCGGCGCCCTCGAAGGACCGCAGCACCGCCACCGACCGGTCCACGGTCTGCGTCCCCGGCTTGGGCCGGCCGTCCCCTTCCGCCCGCCCGCCGGGGACGGCGCCGCTGTCGTCCGTCACGGCCCCCATCCTCGCACCGCGGCCCGGGACGCCCCCCGGCAGGGGGCGCCCCGCCGCGCCGGCTAGCCCTGCCGCAGGCACACGCAGAACGGGTGCCCGGCCGGGTCGGCCAGGACCCGCCAGCGGCCCCCGCCGGGCTGGAACCCCAGCGTGGCGCCGCCGAGTTCGGCGACCCTGGCCTCGGCCTTGTCCAGGTCGTCGACGTAGAGGTCGAGGTGGAACTGCTGGGGCCGCTCCCCCTCGGGCCACGTCGGCGCCCGGTGCCCGGCGACGCCCTGGAAGTAGACGTCCGGGCCGCCGGGCAGCTTGACCGCGGCGGCCTCGGCGGTGTCGTAGGTGACCTCGCCGCCGGTGAGCGCCGCGTAGAACGCCGCGAGGGCGGGCGGCTCCGGGCAGTCGATGGTGACGGCGGCGAACTCCGCGATACCGGTCATGGGGCAACTCCTTCGTCGTCGGAACGCACCCCACGCTTCCAGGAGAAGCTGACACCCTCTGTCAGGTACCGCGGACCGGGCGGGCTAGCCGCCGGGGGCGAGGCGGGCGGGGAACCCGCCGGTGGCGATCGGGCCCCACCGGTCGATGGTGACGCGGATCAGCGACTTGTCCTGGCGGCGCATCGCCTCGCGGTACTCGTCCCAGTCGGGGTGCTCCCCGGCGATGCACCGGTAGTAGTCGACGAGGGCGTCGGCGGCGGCGGGCATGTCGATGACCTCGGCGGTCCCGTCGACCTGGACGTAGGGGCCGTTGAAGTCGTCCGACAGCACGCACACCGACACGCGCGGGTCGCGGCGGGCGTTGCGGGCCTTGGCGCGCTCGGGGTAGGCGGAGATGACGATGCGGCCCTGGCCGTCGACGCCGCAGGTGACCGGGGACATCTGGGGGCGCCCGCCGGCGCGGGCCGTGGACAGCAGCGCGTGGTGGCGGGGACGCAGGAAGTCGAGCAGTTCCGGGCGGCCGACACGGTCGGCGGTGGCGATCGAAGGAGCCATGATCCCCACCCTAGGGAACCGGGCGCCGATGAGTTCGCCGGCGCCGCGCGGTCTGCACCATGACAAGCAAGTGAGGGAGGACGACGATGACCGACCGCGAACCCGTCGAGGCCCGCGACCTCGACATCTACGGCGCCGGGGAGCTGGCGTGGGAGAGCGTCCGGGACGCGCTGGTGGCGGCGCTGCCGAAGATGGAGACCGCGGCGTTCCTGGGGACGGTCCGCCCGGACGGGCGCCCGCACTCGGCGGGCATCGGCCCGCAGTGGCGGGACGGCGACATCTTCTTCGTCAGCGGGCCGGGCACCCGCAAGTCGCGGAACCTGGCGGCGAACCCGGCGTGCACCCTGTCGATCCGCACGCCCACCGGGGACGTGGTGCTGGAGGGGACGGCCGAGCGCGTCACCGACCCGGCCGTGCTGGAGCCGGTCGCCGCCGGCTACCGGGAGGGCGGCTGGCCCGCGCGGGTCGACGGGGACGCCTTCACCGCGCCGTTCAGCGCGCAGAGCGCGGGCCCGCCGCCGTGGCACGTGTACCGGTTCACCTTCCGCACCGTGGTGGCGCTCAGCACGGTGGAGCCGTTCGGCGCGACCCGCTGGAGCTTCGAGACCTGATCATCGACTTTGGTCTACGGTCCCGTCGCCGTTCGGGCGTTGGGAAGGCCGCCGGGCGGCGGCGAGCATGGGGGGCATGACAGGGGGAATCTCGCCGAGCGGCGCGCCCGCGGGCCGCTGGACGCTCGACCACGACGGCCACCGCCTGCAGTTGGAGACGGGCCGCACCGGCTGGGACCACGCCGCGCGCCTGTACGTCGACGGGGAGCGCGCGGCGGAGGCCGCGGGCTTCCCGAAGGCGACGCTGCCGTACGGGGACGAGGAGGTCGTGGTCGCGTTCGACGTCCGCGGCCTCCTCGACGGGCAGGCCGCCCGCTGCGCGCTGACCCCGCCGAAGCGCGGTGATGACGAGAAGCCCGGCGACGGCGGGAAGCGCGGGGAGCCGGTGGCGTTCGCGCCGCCGGAGGGGACGCGGGCGGCGCGGCGGGAGGCGTTCGCGCGGGCGCATCCGGCGGTCTACGCCTCCCGGCACGTGGCGGCGGCGACGGCGCGGGTGCTGTTCCCGCTGCTGGGGCTGGGCGCACTGGTGAAGGTGCTGCTGGACCGGGTCCCGCGGCCGGACGTGCGGCTCCCCGACATCGACCCGCCGTCGCCGCCGTGGCCGGAGATCCCGTGGCCGGACGTCCCCTGGCCCGGCCTGCCGGACGTCTCGGCGCCGTCGTGGGCGGGCGCGGCCGCGGCGGCGGCGAAGTTCGCGGTGCCGGTCCTGATCGCGGTCGGCGTCGCGGCCAGGGAGGTGGAGCGGCGCAAGCGGTCAGCCGCTGAGCAGGGCGAACAGCCCGGCGCAGGTGAGCGCGACCATGACGGCGGCGACAAGGAGCTGCCCGCGCAGGGCGGGGCCGGGGCCGCGCAGGGCGAGGTCGTGCGCGGCGATGGTCCCGGCGATGTGGCCGAGGACGATGGCGTTGACCTGGACCTGCGCGGTGAGCACCGGCCCGGCCAGGCCGTAGTCGATCCGGTTGCCGGTGGAGCCGAGCAGGTCCGCGCCCGTCCCGAACGGGTCGCTGGCGAGGATGAACGTGGTCTGGCCCTCCAGGACGAAGAAGGAGAAGTAGTGGGCGAGGGTGTAGCCGAGCGCGATCGGCAGCAGTGTCGCGGCGAACCGCCCGGGCAGGACGGCCGGGTCCTGGCCGGTCAGCCGCGCGCTGAGCCGCAGCGCCGCGACGTACAGGAGCGTGACGGCGCCGATCGCGGCGGCGAGGCCTAGCGTCCCGGCGGACACGCTGGACGGGTCGACGTTGTCGCGCCAGTAGGTGGTGCGGGTGACGCCGTCGAACCCGGTGGAGCCGATGAGCACGCACGCGGCGGCGGTGAGGCCGGGTTCGGGGGCGCCGGTCATGAGGCCGGTCAGCGGGGTGCGCCACACCAGCGTCCCGTCGCCGCGCCGCCCGGCCGGGCACAGGCGGGCCAGGAGGCTGGAGTAGGCCTCGAAGCCGTCGCCGCGGGTGAACCAGTCGCGGCCGAACCACCAGGCCGCCGCCGTGTTCGCGGCGGCGTAGGCGAGAATGAGCGTCCCGACGACGCGCGGGTCGGAGCGGTCCGGGGCGACCAGTTCCAGCCACACGAACCCGGTGAGCCACGCGGCGGCCGGCCAGTACCCGAGCCGGGCCGGGAGCGGGCGGCGCCCCGCCGGGGGTGTGCGGGTGGCGCGGCACAGGGCGGCGTGCAGGGTCCGCAGCGGGTTGACGCGCCGCCACACCGGCCCGAGCAGGACGCTGGCGGGGACGAGCCCGACCCAGAACGTCACGAACAGCGCCCACGGCGCCAGGTTGGCGTCGGCGGCGGGCGGCCCGGCGAACGCGACGGCGACGACGAACCCGGCCGCGGCCAGGGCCAGGGCGCGTCCGGCGAGGGTGGGGGCGGGCGCGTCCAGGACGCGGGCGAGCACCGCCGGTAGCGGCCGCCCGGCGCCCGGGTGCAGGCGGGGCCTTTTCCACGCGGCGATGAGCGCGGCGGCCGCGCTCATCCGACCTGCAGTTCGAACACGCGGGCACCGGAGTGGTGCAGTTCGGCCTCGAACACGCCGGGCGTGCCGGCGGTGAACCGCAGCGTGGCGGGACGCCCGGGGGTGATCTGCAACTCGCGGTCGTAGCCGTGCAGGTGGAACTCGTCGGCGGTGTCGCCGGTGACGGTGATCTCGACGACGGCGCCGCGCGGCACCTTCACGCGCCGCTGCGCGGTGCGCGCCTTCCCGTCCCGCACGGTCACCGCGACCCGGACGACCTGCGGCCCGGACGGCCCCGTGGTGGGGGCGGCGGTTCGGGGGGCGGGTCAGGGGCTGGTGTTTGCGGGGGACGCCCGGGGGTGAGCTGCCACCAGGCGTACCAGAGCAGGTAGGCGAAGGGCCGCGTGGGAGCGCCGTAGCGAAAGGAGGCCGCCCAGCCGCGAAGGACCGGGTTGACCGTCCGCAGCACCTCAGCCAGCGAGAGCGAGGTGGTACTTCGCCCTGTCAGCTTCTTGAT
>NZ_JABXFD010000573.1 GCF_013372625.1 Actinomadura sp. BRA 177 | reverse complement strand
CCCGTCCGACCTCTCCGCCGCACCGAACGGCCTGACCAGCCGACACAACACAAACGTGCCCGACGAAGGCATCCCCGCCGCGCACAACAAGGCCCCGCATCCCGAAACCGCCCCCACAGCAGGCGCGCCGCACATGGCGGACCCTGCCCCCGACACCGCCGAAGGCCCACACAGCACCCCAAGCACGTCCGACACGTCCGACATGCCCGGCGCTCAGCCTCGCCAGCACGCCGGCCCACCACACGAGGACGCAGCGGGCAATGCGAGCGCGTCCGAAATGCCCGGCGCCCCCACTAACGCAGCCCCATCGAGCGCGCCACGCGTGGGGGATCAACCTGCCCCCCACACCAGCCAAGGAACGCACGGCGCCCCCAGCTCGTCCGACATGCCCGGAACGCCGGACGAAGTGGGCGATTTGGGTGGACGCGATGTAGGACCTGGGGCCCACCCCTTGGCGAGCGGCGCTCAGCCTGGGCAGCACGCCAGCCCACCACATGAAGGCGCAGCAGGCAGCGCGGGCACGCCCAGCGGCGCCACAGCGGGCGGACCGCGTGTGGGGGGTCAGCCTGTCCCCCACACCGGCGAAGGTACGCACGGCACGTCCGGCATGCCCGGCGCACCAGGCGAAGCGGGCGGGCAGAGCGGACGCGACGTGGGACGACCGGCCGCCCACACCTCGACGGCTGGCGCTCATCCTCGCCAACACGCCAGCCCACCACACGAGGACGCAGCGGGCAATGCGAGCGCGTCCGAAATGCCCGGCGCCCCCACTAACGCAGCCCCATCGGGCGCCCCACGTGTGGGGGATCAACCTGGCCCCCACACCAGCCAAGGAACGCACGGCACCCCAAGCACGTCCGACACGCCCGGAACGCCGGACGAAGTGGGCGATTTGGGTGGACGCGATGTAGGACCTGGGGCCCACCCCTTGGCGAGCGGCGCTCAGCCTGGGCAGCACGCCAGCCCACCACATGAGGGCGTAGCAAGCAGCGCGGGCACGCCCAACACGCCCGGCAGCGCCACAGCCGGCGAACCGCGTGGGGGGCATCAGCCTGCCGCCCACATCGGCGAAGGCCCGCACAGCGCCCCAAACACGTCCGGCATGCCCGGCGGCGCCGCAGCGGGCGCGCCGGGCGAGGGGGATCGCCCTGCCGCCCACACCGGCGAAAGGACGGGTGGTACTCCCGGCGCGTCCGACATGGCCAGTGCACCTGGCGAAGCGGGCGGCGTGGGCGGACGCGATGTGGGACCTGGGCCCTACCCCTTGGCGGGCGGCGCTCAGCCTGGGCAGCACGCCAGCTCACCACACGAAGGCGTAGCAGGCAGCGCGGGCACGCCCGGCGACACCACGGCAGGCGCGCCGCGCGCGGGGGATCAGCCTGCCAGCCACACCAGCGAAGGCCCGCACAGCGCCCCAAGCACGTCCGACATGCCCGGCACACCCGGCGAAGCGGGCGGCCTGAGCGGACGCGGCGTAGAACAACCGGCCGCCCACACCTCGACGGGCAGCGCTCCGCCTGGGCAGCACGCCGGCTCACCACATGAGGGCAGCGCGGGCATGCCCAACACGTCCGGCGGCGCCACAGCGGGCGCGTCGGGTGTGGGGGATCAGCCTGTCGCCGACACCGGCGAAGGGGCGCATGGCGCGTCCGGCATGCCCGGCGCA
Organism: Actinomadura sp. BRA 177; assembly: GCF_013372625.1. Taxonomy (GTDB): domain Bacteria; phylum Actinomycetota; class Actinomycetes; order Streptosporangiales; family Streptosporangiaceae; genus Spirillospora. The sequence continues at coordinate 4,691 of NZ_JABXFD010000573.1, read as the reverse complement.
CCAGGCGAAGCGAGTGGACTGAGCGGACGCGACGTCGGACAACGGGCGGGCGGCGCTCAGCCTGGGCAGCATGCCGGCCCACCACAGGGCAATGCGGGCACGTCCGGCATGCCCGGTGAAGGGGCGCGCGGCGCGTCCGGTATGTCGGGCGCGCTCGGTGAAGCGGGTGGGGAGAGCCTACGTGGGGCCCACGCTTCGACTACCGGGGTCGAGTCTGGGGCGTCCGGCGCCGGGGGTTCTTCGGGCATGCCGTTTGGAGGACGCGAGTCCGCTGCGCGCGACTCGTCCAGCGCGTCCGACATGTTCGGTGCGCCTGGATTCCGTCCGGGCGGAGCCGGGACGGGGCACCACACTGGTCTGGCGTCGGGTGAAGGGGCTTATCCCGGCGAAACGTCGTATGACGGGGCTCGCGCGCCCGGCGTGAGGGGTGGGCCGTACGAGGCGACATCAGGCTCGTCGGGGCAGGCGTCCGATATGGCTCAGGGCCCAGCCGGTTCGGGCTCCGAGGGTGGGCGGCATGCCGGCTCGCCGCGCGAGGACGTTCTGGGCGGACGTGGTGAGGCCGCGGCGGTTCTGCGGGCCGTCGAGCCGGTGTTCGAACCCGGGAACCGGATCGATCAGGAGCTTTACGAGGCCGCGTTCGGCGGGGACTCGGACGCGTTCCTGCGGGTGCTGCTGAACGCGAACGTGCTCGTGCCGATTCCGGGTGACGCGCCGCTTGAGGTGACGCCCATGCAGCGGGAGTTCCGGTGGGACGCGGCGCTGCGGAGCGAGTCGGCCGTGCAGGTGTTCACGTCGCTGGTGCGGCTGCGCGAGGTGCTGCCCGAGTCGCGGTTCGTGTACGCGGACTTCCGGGAGCTGATCGGCGCCTGGCCGCGGGACGACTGGGCGATGCTGCTGAACCCGGGGACGCGCATCGGGGCGTCGCTGCAGGGCGACCAGGTGCGGGCGCTCAGCGAGTGGGCGGTGCGGGTCGGGCTCGTCCCGGCGCGGCCGGAGGTTCCGCTGCCGCCGCCGCGGACGGAGCCGGCGGTGGCGCAGTTGCCGGCCGATCCGGACGACCGGGTGTCGGCCCCGACGATCATGCAGAAGGTCGTCCCGCACAATCTTGTCGCCTGGTATCTGGAGCAGGGCTACGACCGGGTCGGCGGGTTCGTGCACTCGACCGGGGACGTCGCCGAACTGCAGACGCCCGGCCAGCTGTACGAGGCGCTGGGGCTGCTGTACGACGGCTCCGCGTTCTCGCCCGCGGACGACGGCGTCTACGTCATCCGGTGGCCCGCCTATTGTCCCGATCTGTACCGGGTTCCCTTCGGCGGACGGGACGAGGCGGAGCTGGCCGCCTGGGGCGAGGCCGGCTGGGTCATCGAGCGGGCGCCGTTCCTGGGCGGCGGGTTCGCGCCGGGGAGCGCCGGGTCCATCCGCGAATACAAGGTGGACAGCGTCCGGCTGCCGTACGGGGCGGAGATGTACTACCTCGGCCATGACCGGTCTGAGCGGTTCGTGGCGATGTACGACCCCGACCGGCTCGCCTGGCTCCGGCCGGAGCCGAGCCCCGAGGGCTGGGACGGACGGACGGAGGCCGCGCAGTGATCCGGGACGGGTACGTGGCGCGCTGGCTCGGCCGCGACTTCGAGGCCGCGCCCGGCGCCGACGGCGAGGTCCGGCTGTACGCGCCCGGTCCGACGGACGGGTTCGAGGAGTTGCGGCCCGGGCGGTTCCGCCGGATCGTCCCCGCGTCCGAGATCGAGGACCTCCGGTACGTCCGGACGACGTGCCGCTGGCGCGGCGAGCGGTTCGTCATCGTCGGCGAGCATGAAAGTTGGCTGCGCGTCGAATACACCGGAGGGCGGGCCCCGGTCGCCGAAAATCTGGGGCTCGACCGCATCGACCAGGGCATCTGGCAGACGTGGGCGCCCGGCTCCGAGGTCGAGGACGTCCGCGAGGAGTTGATCTGACGCCGGACGGGGTTGATTTGGCCCGGAGATCCGTGTTCGCTTGATACCCGAGGCGATCCCTCGGGTATTGCACATGGGGCACGGGCGCTCAACGGCGACGCGACGGAGGTACACGGCGGTGATCTGCCGATCGGCGGTCAAACCGGTGTTCATCGGGCTCGGCACGGCGGCGGTCCTCGCCACCGGCGGCGCGTCGGCGCTGGCGGCGACCCCAACCCCGACCCCTTCCGGGTCCGGCTCGACATCGCCTGCTCCTTCTGAACCTGCGGCGACGCCCCCCACTCCCACGCCGCCCCCCACGCCGACGCCCGACCTCAAGGTCAAGGTCTCGGTGGACGATTCCTCCGTCAGGGCGGACAAGCGCGCCGCCTTCACCATCACGGTATCTACTAGTGCCGGGCAAGCAACTGACGTCCATGTCACGGCCGTCGACCTGCTTACAAAATCGAAGCAGAAGCCGAAGATCACGGGAGCTTGCCCTCGGCCCACGAAAGACGACGAGAGTTGCAATCTCAGGCAGGTCGACACAGACGGCAAGGCCATCAGCACTTACGTATCGATGCCCTCGAGCATTACCGACCCTGTCTCTGTGACTCTCAAGGTCACTGTGGAAGGGACTGTCGCCAGGGATGAGACGGACGACGGTATCGACCAGACCAGCGTGACGTTCACACCGCTGCCCAAGAAAACCAAGTCGCCGTCGAGGAAGCCGTCCAAGCCTTCGCCCACTCCGACGAAGTCGTCCGGGTCCGGCGGGAGCGGCGGTTCCACTGGGGGCGGCGGGTCGAGTTCGGGTGGCGGGTCCTCGTCGTCCAGCGGCGGATCCGGGTCGGGCGGAGTCGTGCTGCCGTCGCCCAATTCGTCGTTCGATCCCAAGGATCCGCAGGTCGCACTGCCGCCCATTCAGGCGCCCAGCCCGTCGGTCGCGCCGAGTCCGGTGCCCGGATCGGGGACGCCGCAGAGCCGGTTGCAGGGAAACAAGGCGCCCGTCGCCCAGGACATCACGTTCGAGCGAATGGCGAGCACGCAGATCGCATGGCTGGCCGCTCTTCTCGTCGCCTTCTCACTGTTGCTCACCCAATTGCGCCTCGGACGGCGACGCATGCCCGCCGGTGTAGCGAAGCGCCCAAAGGGAACACACCGCCGTCCCCGCCGCGGCACCTTCAGCAAATAATCGGTCGCCTTACTGCTGTTCTGACCGGCCAAGCGGCGAGCCAAGTGAATGCTCACGAGGCACCCCGCACACGGAATGCCGCACCAATTACAGAATGGTGCCCATATCACGCAAGCATCAATTCCGGGTGAGGGCGTAGCACGCTATTGCGGCGGCGGCCACGACGTTCAGGGAGTCGACGCCGCGGGCCAAGGCCGTTTCGTTCATGGGGATGCGAACGCGGTGGTCGGCCTCGTGCAGCCAGCGGGACGACAGGCCGTCCCCCTCCGAGCCGAGGAGCAGCGCCCGGCGGTCGCCGGTCTTCACGTCGTCGATGGGTTCCGCGTCCGGGTCCGGCGTCAGGGCGAGGAGTTGGAAGCCCACGGCACGGAGCACGGAGAGATCGTTGTGCCAGTCGGTCATGCGGGCGTACGGCAGGGCGAACACGGCGCCCATGGAGACCTTGACCGAGCGGCGGTAGAGCGGGTCGGCGCAGCGGGGCGCGAGGACGGCGGCGTCCACGCCGAGGGCCGCCGCGCAGCGGAAGATCGCACCGATGTTGGTGTGGTCGACGATGTCCTCGCAGATGACCACCCGGCGGGCGCCGGTGAGGACGTCGTCCAGCGAAGGCAGCGGGAGGCGTTCCAGGGAGGCCAGGGCGCCGCGATGCACCTGGAAGCCGGTGATCGACTCCATGGTGGCGTCGTCGGCGACGTAGACGGGGGCGTCCAGGGAGGTCAGGACGTCGGCGAGGGGGTCGGCCCAGCGGCGGGCCATCAGCAGGGAGCGGACGGGGTGGCCGGCGGCGATCGCGCGGCGGATCACCTTCTCGCCCTCGGCGACGAACAGGCCGTGCTCGGCCTCCAGGCTCTTGCGGAGGTTCACATCCCGCAGCCGCACGTAGTCTGTGAGGCGCGGGTCGGCGGGGTCCGAGACGGCGATAAGGTCGGCCATCCCCCAAGTCTGCCGCCTGCGGCGGCCGGATTCGGACGAGCGTGAACGCGAGATCGCGCCGATCCGTACCGCCGCGGTAGCAGTCCGTGACGGGCAGGGCCAATGCCAGGTTCGTCGGGACATACGGTGATGACCTGCGTCATTATCAGTTTTGAGTTCTTTGTAACCTCTGGTTCGTACTACTACAGTGCCGGGGAACATCGGCGGGTTTCTGGTGAATCGAGGGCAGGCCATGAGCGGACGTCATCGCAATGACTTCCCTGAGGGGATGGACGGCGGCTACGACCCGTCCAGGCCCGTCTTCGGCCCGGCCAACGACGGGTCGTCCGACTGGTTCGGCGCGCGGGACGGGCAGGGCCGGCCGCTCGCCCAGCCCCCGGCCGGGCCGCAGGGAGCGCCGCCCGGCGCCTCCCCGACGCCGGGACGGTGGACTGGCCGGCCGTCCCCGCGGCCTACCGGGCCGGCCGGCCCGAGCACTGCCGCCGCGTCGTCAGCACGGCCCGCGCCTGGGGCCAGCTGTGGCACCTGGACGGGCTGGCTCGGCAGCAGCGCAACGTCCTGCTGCGGGAGCGCGGCACCTACGACTACGCGTTCGTGGACTGGCTCTACGGCCCGACCGCGCTGCA
>NZ_JABXFD010000171.1 GCF_013372625.1 Actinomadura sp. BRA 177 | reverse complement strand
TGTGTGCGTGCTGATGCGGGGCTCTGAGTAATGTGTGCGTCGCGTCCTCTTTTTGTTCGATGCTCCGCCGACCACCGAGATCGACCCGCGCCTCTTCGTCGGCAGCGTCAGATGGGTATAGGAGACAGCCCCGACTCCCTCCGCCCCCGCCCGTGAGGGCACGCGCGAGGGGCGCGGCGCCGCCTGGACTGAGGAGCGCGCGCAGCGACGAAGGAGCGAGCACGCGACGAGGGAAGGCGGCGCCGGCCGGCGCCCCGAGCCGCCGAGCGGAGGCGAGGCCATGAGACGCCGCTTGGACGCCGAGCTGGTGCGGCGGAAGCTGGCGCGGTCGCGGGAGCAGGCCGGGCAGCTCATCGCCGACGGCCGGGTGCGGGTCGGCGGGCAGCGGGCGGCGAAGGCCGCGACGCAGGTCGAGGCCGGGGCCGCGATCGTCGTCGAGGAGGCCGCGGACGGCCCCGAGTACGTGTCGCGCGGCGGCCACAAGCTCGCCGGCGCGCTCAAGGCGTTCCCGGGCCTGGAGGTCAAGGGGCGCACCTGCCTGGACGCGGGCGCCTCCACCGGCGGGTTCACCGACGTCCTGCTGCGGGCGGGCGCCGCGCACGTCTACGCGGTCGACGTCGGCTACGGCCAGATCGCCTGGTCGCTGCGCACCGACGACCGGGTCACCGTCATGGAGCGGGTCAACATCCGCGAGCTGGAGCCCGGGACCCTCGGCGACCCGCCGCCCGACCTGGTCGTCGGCGACCTGTCGTTCATCTCGCTGAAGCTCGTGCTCGGGCCGGTGCGTCAATGTGTCGCACCCGGCGCCGACTATTCGGTGATGGTGAAGCCTCAGTTCGAGGTCGGGAAGGACCGGGTCGGCGCCGGCGGTGTGGTCCGCGACCCGGAGCTGCGCGCGGACGCCGTGCGGGGCGTCGCCGAGCATGCGGGCACGCTCGGCCTGGGCGTCCTCGGGGTGACGGCGAGCCCGCTGCCGGGGCCGTCCGGGAACGTGGAGTACTTCCTCTGGCTGCGGGCAGGTGCTCCGCCGCTCGGCGACGAGGCGCTGGCGAAGGCGATCAAGGAAGGCCCGCAGTGATCGGCGACAGTCTCCGGAACGTACAGAGGGCGTCCGAACCGGGAACGTCCGCACAGGGGACGTTCGTCCAGACGTCTGTACGCGGGAGCGCGTCGGGGAGTGGGGCGAGCGCATGAGCACAAGGTCGGTGCTGGTCGTGACGCACACCGGGCGGCCGGAGGCCGTCCGCAGCGCGCAGCTGGTCATCGAGCGGCTCGGCGAGGCCGGGATCCGGGTCCGGGTCCTGGACGACGAGGCCGCGCAGATCGGCCGCACGGGCGTGCAGGTCATGCCCGGCACCGCGGCGGCGGCCGACGGCGCCGAGGTCGTCATGGTGCTCGGCGGCGACGGGACGCTGCTGCGCGCCGCCGACCTGACCCGCACGTCCGGCACCCCGCTGCTCGGCGTGAACCTCGGCCACGTCGGGTTCCTCGCCGAGGCCGAGCGGGAGGACCTCGCCGCCACCGTCGACCGCGTGTGCGACCGCCGCTACGAGGTCGAGGAGCGGATGACGATCGACGTCACCGCCCGCCGCAACGGCACCGTGATGGGGACGACATGGGCGCTGAACGAGGCCAGCATCGAGAAGGCCGAGCGGGAGCGGATGCTGGAGGTCGTCGCCGAGATCGACGGCCGCCCGCTGTCGAACTGGGGCTGCGACGGGGTGGTGGTCGCCACCCCGACCGGCTCCACCGCCTACGCGTTCTCCGCCGGCGGGCCCGTGGTGTGGCCGGAGGTCGAGGCGATGCTGGTCGTGCCGATCAGCGCGCACTCGCTGTTCGCCCGCCCGCTGGTGGTGTCGCCGCGCTCGTCGGTCGCCGTGGAGGTGCTGCCGGACACGCCCCGCGCCGTCCTGTGGTGCGACGGGCGCCGCACGCTCGACCTGCCGCCGGGCGCGCGGGTGGAGGTGCGCCGCGGCGCGGAGCCGGTGCGGCTCGCGCGGCTGCACCTCACCCCGTTCACCGACCGGCTGGTCACCAAGTTCGGGCTGCCAGTGACGGGCTGGCGGGGGCGGGTCCGGCAGCCGTCCCGGCCGTCCCCGCCGCTGGCGGATTCGCAGGTCGGGGACGCTCCCGCGGCGGGCGGCATCGCCGGGTACCCGGGGTCGGGACCGCTGCCGGACGGCGGTCCCGGCGGATCGGGCGGGGGAGCGTCCGGCGGTCAGAAGGGATAATCTCCACAGGCGCTGCTCGGGGATCTGTTTGCGGAGGGTTGTGACGCCGGTGCGTCCGATGGTCGATGAGGTGCGGATCCAGGGCCTCGGGGTGATCGACGAGGCCGTGCTCGATCTGTCGCCGGGCTTCAACGTGGTGACCGGGGAGACCGGGGCGGGCAAGACCATGGTGGTCACCAGCCTCGGGCTGCTGTTCGGCGGCCGCGCCGACCCGCAGCGGGTCCGGCCGGGCGCGGGACGCGCGACGGTGGAGGGCCGGATCGCCGTCGATCCGGGCGGCCGTGCGATGGAGCGGGTCGAGGAGTCCGGCGGCGAGCTGGACGACGGCGCGCTGATCATCAGCCGGTCGGTGTCGGCGGAGGGCCGCTCCCGCGCGTTCCTCGGCGGCCGGTCCGTCCCGGTGAGCGTGCTGATCACCCTGGCGGACGACCTGGTCGCCGTGCACGGCCAGTCCGACCAGCAGCGGCTGCTGCAGGCCGGGCGGCAGCGCGCCGCGCTCGACCGGTACGCGGGCGGCGCGCTGACCAAGCCGATGCGCGCCTACACCAAGGCCTACCAGCGGCACCGGCAGGTCACCGCGCTGCTGGAGGCGCTGACGACGCGGGCGCGCGAGCGGTCCCAGGAGGCCGACGTGCTCCGCTTCGGCATGGAGGAGATCGAGAAGGTCGACCCGAAGGACGGCGAGGACGCGGACCTCGCCGCCGAGGAGGAGCGCCTCGGGCACGCCGACGCGCTGCACGGCGCCGCCGACACCGCACATGAGGCGCTGCTGGGCGACCCCGCCGCCGCGTTCGAGGCGGCGAACGTGACGAGCCTGCTCGGCCAGGCCCGCAACGCCCTCGACGCCGTCCGCGACCACGACCCGGAGCTGGCGGCGCTCGCCGACCGGCTCGCCGAGGCCGGCTACCTCGTCTCCGACGTCGGCACCGACCTCGCGTCCTACGCCGAGTCCGTGGACGCCGACCCGGCGCGGCTCGCCGCCGTCCAGGAGCGGCGCGCGGAGCTGACCGCGCTGATCCGCAAGTACGGCGGGACGGAGGCGACGGCCGCGGAGGTCCTGGAGTGGGCGCGGACGGCGGCGGCCCGGCTCACCGAGCTGGAGGGCGACGACGATCGCATCGAGGAGCTGCGCGCCGAGCACGCCGAGCTGACCGAGCGGCTGGCCGCCGAGGCGGGGGAGCTGACCGCGGTCCGCACCCGCGCCGCCGAGCGGTTCTCCGGTGCCGTCACCGAGGAGCTGACGGCCCTGGCGATGCCGCACGCCCGCGTCTCCGTCACGGTGAACCCGGCCGGCGACTACGGGCCGCACGGCGTCGACGAGGTCGAGGTGCGGCTCGCGCCGCACCCGGGGTCGCCGCCGCTGCCGCTGCACAAGGGCGCCTCCGGCGGTGAGCTGTCCCGGGTGATGCTGGCGATCGAGGTCGTGTTCGCGGGCGCCGACCCTGTCCCGACGTTCGTGTTCGACGAGGTCGACGCCGGCGTCGGCGGCAAGGCGGCGGTGGAGATCGGGCGGCGGCTGGCGCGGCTGGCCCGCAACGCCCAGGTGATCGTCGTCACGCACCTGCCGCAGGTCGCCGCGTTCGCCGACCAGCACCTGCTGGTGGAGAAGTCCGACGACGGCACCGTGACCAGCAGCGGCGTCACCGCCCTGGACCGGGAGGGACGGGTGCGGGAGCTGTCCCGGATGCTGGCCGGCCTGGAGGACTCCGAGCTCGGCCGCGCGCACGCCGAGGAGCTGCTCGCCATGGCCGCCGACGAACGGTAACCAGTCCAATAACTACAGACGGTACACGAGTGGACACGCCTGGACAGTCGTCCTTTCCGGCGTTCACTCCCGCGCTCTGGCAGGATGGTTGGCGATGAACGACCCGTCACCCACCACCGAGCCCAGCGCCGAGGCAGGCCCCGAACCGGGTACGGAACCGGGCGCCGACCGCGGCGTCCGGCCGGCCCGGAAGCTGCCGCGGCGCGTCCTCGCGCTCGGCCGGGGCCGCGAGGACGGCCGGACCGGGGTGAGCGCCACCGCCCGGCTCGACCGCCGCACCAAGGACCTGACCAAGCGGCTGCAGCCCGGCGACATCGCGGTGATCGACCATGTCGACCTCGACCGCGTCAGCGCCGAGGCGCTGGTGTCGTGCGAGGTCGGCGCCGTGGTGAACGTCGCGCCGAGCATCTCCGGCCGGTACCCGAACCTCGGCCCGCAGATCCTCATCGAGGCCGGCATCCCGCTGGTGGACGACGTCGGCCCGGAGATCTTCGGCAAGCTGCGCGAGGGCGACCAGGTCCGCGTCGAGGGCCCCGCCGTGCACCGCGGCGAGGACGTCGTCGCCAAGGGCACCGAGCAGACGGCCGAGACGGTCGAGACGGCGCTGACCGAGGCCAAGGCGGGGCTGGCGTCCCAGCTGGAGGCGTTCGTCGCCAACACGATGGAGTACGTCAAGCGTGAGCGCGACCTGCTCATCGACGGCGTCGGCGTCCCGGACGTCACCACGAAGATCAACGGCCGGCACGCGCTGATCGTCGTCCGCGGCTACCACTACCGCGAGGACATCGCGACGCTGCGGCCCTACATCCGCGAGTACCGTCCCGTGCTGATCGGGGTGGACGGCGGCGCCGACGCGCTGCTGGAGGCCGGCTACCGCCCCGACATGATCGTCGGCGACATGGACTCGGTGTCCGACGACGCGCTCACCTGCGGCGCCGAGATCGTCGTGCACGCCTACCGGGACGGCCGCGCGCCCGGCCTGAAGCGCGTCCACGAGCTCGGGCAGGAGGCCGTCGTGTTCCCGGCCACCGCCACCAGCGAGGACATCGCGATGCTGCTCGCCGACGACAAGGGCGCGACGCTCATCGTCGCGGTCGGCACGCACGCCAACATGGTGGAGTTCCTCGACAAGGGCCGCGCCGGCATGGCCAGCACGTTCCTCACCCGGCTCCGGGTGGGCAGTAAACTCGTCGACGCCAAGGGCGTCAGCAGGCTGTACCGCAGCCGGATCTCCACCTGGTCGCTGCTGTTCCTCGTCCTCGGCGCCTTCATCGCCATCGTCACCGCCGTCGCCATGTCACCGGCGGGGGACGTCATCAGTCCCCTGATCGCCGACCGCTGGCACGCCTTCGTCTTCTGGCTGACCGGACTCTTCACGTGATCGATTTCCGTTACCATCTCGTCTCCATCGTCGCGATCTTCCTCGCGCTGGCGCTCGGCATCGTGCTGGGCTCCACCACGCTGTCGGACTCGGTGAGCGACACGCTGCGCCAGCAGGCCAACTCGGCGGCCAAGACCGCCCAGCAGGCCCGGCTCGCGCAGCGCGACCTGCAGCACCGGGTGAACGGCCAGGAGCAGTTCACCAACGTGCTGTCGCCGCAGCTCGTCGCGAACCGGCTGAAGGGCCAGTCGGTCGTGCTGATCGAGACGCCGGGCGCCGGCAACGACAGCATCGAGCAGGTCAGCGAGCTGGCGAAGAACGCCGGCGCCGCCGTCACCGGGCGCGTCACGATCCAGAAGAAGCTCCTGGACGACGACCAGCAGACCACCGTGGACGAGCTGTCCACGCAGCTGAAGGCCGACGAGGTGACGTTCCCCGCCGACGCGAGCCCCTACGACAAGGCGGGCGCGGTGCTGGCGAACGCCCTCGTCACCAAGGACCCCGCCAAGTCCGGCCGCGAGGACGCCGTCGGCGGCGCCGTCCTCAACGGCTTCAAGGAGGCCGGGTACGTCACCACCAGCGGCAAGCCCGGCCAGCACGCGACGCTCGCCGTCATGGTCGCGCCCGCCGCCCCGTACGCCTACGACGGCGGCGACACCGACAACAAGGCACTGATCTCGCTGGCCGCCGCCCTCGACGCCGCCGGGCGCGGTACCGTCGTCGGTGGCCCGCCGACCTCCGCACAGGAGGGCGGGCTGATCGCGGCGCTGCGCGACTCCGACGCCGGGGACTCGGTCTCCACCGTGGACGTGGTGGACACCCCGTCCGGGCAGGTCGTGACGATCCTGGCGCTGCAGGAGGAGATCGGCGGCAAGTCCGGGCAGTACGGGACGGGCGCCGGCGTGAGCGGCTACCTGCCCTCGCCCGCGCCCACGGCGGGGAAGAACGGGTGACCTGATGAGACGAGGCATCGCCAGGGGCGCGCGGCTCGCGGCGGGCGCCCCTGGCGAT